>NZ_JBRIQR010000041.1:0-42823 GCF_052983755.1 Enterobacter sp. CFEC122
CCAAAAAGGTCAAGCTCCCACCATTGATAGAATTGATGCTAATGGAAATAGCAAGCCGGTTCGATTCGATGGAGTGGATGACAATGTCATGATAGATAGAAAAATTTCTGTAGTGACAACTCAAAAAGCGAAAAACCAAGCTCTGAGACAATCAGAAGCACTGAAAAATAGTGGCATGACAGGGCGCTGGGAAGTGCCAAATCAGACTCAGGCTAATCGTGCTCAAAAGATGTTTGATGAGTTAGGGATCAAGAATATAGAGGTGAAAATTGTCAAAGAATAGCGAAGTTAAATTAGCTAAGATCGTTGCAGATCTGGCTATTTTCTTAGAGTTTACAAGCGAAGAGCTTCTTGATCCTGATGCTGCTGTAGAAGCAATGGAACAAATAGCAGCAGAACTTCAGTTGTTAGGTGATGAAGAACGGAACAATCTTGCTAAGATTTTTATTGATTTATCAAATGGATATCAAGGAGATAAATCAGAATATGTTAGGGATTTACCCGAATCTTTAGGTTTAATATGACCAAAAGAATCCCGGCCACCGTGCCGGGATCGTTTTACCAGCCTTTACCGCGCCTGATCGATGGCTGATCGCCGGTGTCGTTCAGCACACCGGGGCAGGCCTTAAGCCACTGGTTCATCTTTGGCACGCTAACACCGACGACGCTTAAGCCTTCGGCGCAGCCCCACAACTCGCGGGTGTTCTGGGTGGTAATAATTATACAGTCCGGCATTACCCGGATCCTGATCGGCATCCCGTCGGTAAATCCGGCCTGCGCTATCCACGCGCCACGCAAAAATATTGCAATACGCACGGCCCGGCTGTAGTACTCGCAGCGGGTGGAGCAACATCTCATTATTTAAAAGAGGATGACCCTTTAATGGGGGCAATCATAAGTGGTGGTTCTGCTGGTATAGAATATGGAATAGGTAAGGCAGCTACAATCTCATTAGACAAATAGGTTAATTCCGCATGGAAAAACTATGATTGGGTAGATATGGGAATGGGCATAAGTAAACCATTACCTTTGGCTCCATGCCCGGCTGTGATAGGGAACATCATTGCTTCCGGCTCAACTGAAAGCATAGGTCAAGGTAGCTCTAAAGCCGCCGCCCCCTTAAAAGAAGGGGAGAAATAATGCTTAATCTCTTCAAATTGATTGCCACTATATCATTTGTTATATCAATAGTTGCCATTGGGGTTTTTATTAGCCGCAGCTTATTTTATATAATCGAAATGCGAAGCTTTAACATTCCTTTTTTTGACATACTAAAAATTAGTATTAAGGTTGGTTATGTGGGAGGATTAGTAGGTAGTATAGGTATATATTTCATCCCTTACTTTTCTAAAAATACATCTGGACGATAGCATAGATATAACCGAACACGGTAATAGAGCCGTGTTCGGTCTTTTAACTGTTAATTATCGCGCTTAATCACAGGCACATCCCCCGTATCATTCAGCGCCCCAGGAAACGTCTTCAGCCAGTTAGCCACTTTCTGCATATTTATATTCACCACACTCATACCTTCACGACATCCCCATAACTCGCGTGTATGTTGTGGCGTAATCACAATGCAATCCTTCATAACACGGATTTTCACCGACATGCCATCAATAATACCTGCATTCGACAACCACTTTCCGTTAAGGGGCAGATAATCTCTGTCCATACGGGAATAAAGCTCACAACAGGCTGAACTGTCCTGCGGTGTTTCAGCTCTCGGATGTAAAGGGGCCGCATCAGTCCGCTTACCATGGAGGCGACGGGCATCTTTTTTGTGCACCGGCTCGCGGATTTCGTTATCACCCTCAAATACTGCATTTTCTGTTTGGGCAATAGCCCACTCTGGCATAAAATTCTTCTCAGCCATAATCAACTCCGTCTAGTTGTTTGTGGTTAGCGGTATAAAGGTGTTGTCGCACTTTTATACCGTGCACTTACCGCTTCATTTTCATTACATATTGTTTACAGCCCATACCGCTGAAATTCCCTGCGCCTATTATACCGCTATGGATAAAAACGCAGCGTTGTATTGAAGGGAATTTTTAATAAATGCGAAACGGCTCGGAAAAATAGTAAAGATACCAGAACGCTTTCTTTTAAATAATTTCAGTGAATATATTCAGGCAAAGAGATGCAGGTGGATAATAATCTGGTGGCACAAGGTTCCTTTGCATCCAATGCTAAACCAGAAAAAAATATTTCAGAAAAAAACCACCACCATTAACGACCCAGCTAATGAAAATATAATTGCTTATTGTTATAATGGAAATATTGTAGAAATGGTTTCGAAAATTAATGGAAGTTAACATCAAGTCGGTCTGCAACCAATACATCATGATGTCGCAAGCACAAATATAACCTGAATGGATATTATATGAAATATTTATATTGCGTAATGCTTGTCACTTTTCTTGGACTTTCTGGCTGCAGTATGTTGCCACAAGCAGGTCCATTAGCTGGAAAAGACGTTGCTGAAATAAAAAGAACAATCGTCGATGGAAAAAGCACTTACTCCGATCTGCAGGCTATTTACGGTGATAAAGCCATGCTTATTAACGCGTGGCCGGATAAAAAAGTTGTAAACTGGTACCGTACCTGGAGTTCAGGATTTACTCAGGACACAACGGTGTTAAGCGTATTGACGGATAAAAACACGGTCACCAGGCATACTGTTCTGAGATATAAAACCAGTACCAATTACAGCTTCGTCAGTAAACTCTCTGACGCTGAGTTAAAATCATTTGTTACGCCAGGAAAAACAACACTTCAGGAGATCGAGAATAAATTCGGCAAGCCAAATGACAACGCGTTTGATGAGGAAGGCAATCAGATAGTCATTTATATGTATGCCGATGTCAGCAATAGCCAGTTTGGCTGGATACCGAATGTCGGAGGATATGTGGAAGCATTAGCAGGAAGTAAAAAAATCAAACTTAACACCCTGCAGTTCATCATGAACAGTAACAATACGGTAAAAGCTTTCTCATTAAATGCCAATAATTACCATCAGGGTGTTGGGTTATTAAATTCATCTGGTGTAATTGAAGATAAATAAAAAATTATTTAGCGATTAACTTAACGAAATAAGTATATGAAAAACATTTCTCTGGCTGTACTGCTGGCAGTTTCTACGATGAGTAGCGTAGCACTTGCCAGTAGTCACACGGTATCATTGGGCTATGCACAAAGCGATGTACAAAACTTCAATGATATTAGCGGCGCTAACCTGCAGTACCGTTATGAATTTGATTCCCCATTGAGTATCCTTGGCTCCTTTACCTATATGCAGGGCGACGGTAAGAATAGCTATTATGTTGCAAACGATGCCGTAACCAACAATGCTGATGTAAAATATTACTCCTTTTTAGTCGGCCCTGCCTGGCGAATTAACGAGTACGTCTCCTTATACGCCCTTGGTGGTTTTGCTTATGTCAAAGCTTCAGGCATGACGAAATGGGAAGATTCTGCATCAGATTATATTGGGCGTGAAGATCTCTCCGAAAAATCAACCTCTTTCGCTTATGGAGCAGGTGTACTTATTAATCTGCAGGAGAATATTCCCGTTAACATCGGTTACGAAGGCACTCAAGCAGATATGGATGGTAACTACTCTATCAACTGTTTTAACGTTGGTATTGGTTATCGGTTCTAAGTAATAACGGGAGTTGCCTCTTTTTTTGCGTTTTATACTAGATTAGGGGCACTCCATATACTTTTCATCATGCATATGTCGGAGCCGAAAATTCCGGATGTTTAGACAGTTACACTCTAAATACAGCTGCACCCATTACATAGTAGTGATCATATTTCTTATTATGGCATTATGGTTGTGTTATATGGGGTGGTCTACACGTATCGCAATGCGGTCAATATTAATGCGCGACATACCTGAATTTACAACATACATAACTGTTGGCTCCGTCCTTGGTCTTATATGTGGTGGTCGCGCAACATACTTTCGACCTGTGAATAAAACATCAAAACATGTCCTTGAAATGTTTTGTGGCGGTTTTTGTTTCGGCTTTGCATGCAGCTTAAATTTTTATGACGTCTACTCTTATCTTTTACCAGGAGAAACCATTCAATATCAGACTGATTATGAAATATCCTTCCCTGGCCCCTCCCAGGGAAAATCTGGGCATTGCGAAGCAGGATTATGGTTTAAAGATTTTCATACCGATCGCTGGATCCAACTCTGTACAAATAAATCCAATTTAGCTAAACAGCGAAAGCCAGGAATGAATAATATATGGGTAACAGCTCATACAACCAACATTGGGACATATATTATAGATTATGAATTTATCTATAAATAGCTTTCCACTTCGTGAAGATAGCTTCGTTGAGTATAGTGAAAAAACAATAGCCAGGCGATAAAACAATATTCATCGCTCCCGGAAATGTCTTTAACCACTGCGCCACTTTCTGCTTATTTATAGTGACCACACTCATACCCTCCAGGTACCCCATAACTCGCGCATATGCTGTGGCGTAATCACGATGCAATCCTTCATCACATGGATTTTCACCGGCATACCATCAATAAAACCCGCATTCGACAACCACTTCCCGTTAAGGGGCAGGTAATTTCTGTCCATACGGGAATAAAGCTCACAACAGGCTGAACTGTCCTGCGGCGTTTCAGCTCTCGGATGTAAAGGAGCAGCATCAGTCCGCTTACCATGGAGGCGACGGGCATCTTTTTTGTGCACCGGCTCGCGGATTTCATTATCACCCTCAAATACTGTATTTTCTGTTTGGGCAATAGCCCACTCTGGCATAGAATTCTTCTCAGCTATAATCAACTCCTCTTTAGTTGTTTGTGGTTAGCGATATATCGGTGCGTCAACACCTTTATACCGCGCACTTACCTTTTCACTTTCATTACATATTATTCACAGCCCATGCCGCTGAAATTCCCTGTGCCTATTATACCGCTATGGATAAAAACACAGCGATGTATTAAAGGGAATGTTTAATAAATACGAAGCGGCTCGAGAAAATAATAGTGGCATCAGTAATATTGCATTTAAAATAACCTCAGTGAATATATCCAGGGAAATAAATGCAGACGGGAAATAATCTTCAGGTCCACTTCAGTGCAGCTAATCATCCGGTGGTTCAGATTCCAGACCTGATATCAGCACAAAACACCTCAAACCTTGCAGACAAAAATGAGGGCCATGGGGGCAGTGTGACAGCCGCACTCGCCTTTGCGAGCCGCTTTCCAGGTTGTTGCCCTCAACACTATTCTTGTTTTCTTTTGAATCAAACCAGGCTATAAAACTGTTCATCCATACAGTAAAAGGGATTATTCATGGCGCTGGAAAAGGGTATTGCACAGCTGGTTCAGGGATTTATCGCTGCAGGGCGGCCCTCGTCACGTCGCCAGAGCATTGAGGTGCGACGAGCAGGCTATATTGCCAGCACAGGGCTTGCCGGGGAGACCGAAACGCGCGTTCAGGTGGAGACGCTTGTTCTTGAGGGTCTTACTATTCGGGTATTTTCACCTCTCAATGCGCCTGAACTATTGCCTGCTGCCATCTACTACCACGGCGGATGCTTTATCAGCGGCGGCTTTGATACCCATGACAACCAGCTCCGTCAGTTAGCCTGCTACGGCAATTGCCGGGTGGTTGCGATTCAATACAGGCTGGCGCCGGAGCATACCTTCCCCGCCGCACATGACGATGCGGAAAGAGGTGCAGATCTGGTCTGGCAATATGCGGACAAACTGGGCGTGGATAAAAACCGGATTACACTTTGTGGAGACAGCGCGGGGGGACATCTTGCGCTGGTAACGGCGCTGCGGCTTAAGGCTAAAGGGCTCTGGCAGCCTGTACAGCTTATTCTTATCTACCCCATGCTCGACGCCACGGCCAGTTTTGAAAGCTATACCCTCAACGGCCTGGATTACGTAATTACTCGCGATACCCTGCTGAGCGGCTATGAAATATATCTGGCTGGAGCCGACCGTAAGCATCCTGAGGTTAGCCCGCTGTGGCGAGAAGACTTCAGCGGCCTGCCAGCTGTCCATATCGTTACCGCTGAGTACGATCCGTTATGCGATGAAGGAGAGGCGCTGTTTCAACGCCTCACGGAGCAAGGAGTGACGTGTACCGCTCAGCGATGGCTGGGAGTAATACATGGCTTCTTCCAGCTTGGTGGAATTAGCCAATCAGCGCGAGATGTTATGCGGGATATCGCCGGGCGGATTCAGCACGCCCGGGGAGCGTAAACAGGAGATTACTCCTCCTCGTTCCCGCCCTCTTCATACGCGCCAAAAGGCTTCGCCGGAAGAACAATGTAGGTGCCTTCAAACACCGCGCCCGGCGTTTTATCGCCAAACAGTTCGACCTGCATTTGTACGCGCGCCTTGCGACCGCGTGCCAGACGGTCAAGATCGCCACCCAGTGATCCCAGATCGGCCACGGCGGTCGGCTTGCCGCTTATCGGCGCGCTATAGCGAATGTGGGCATCGGCCAGAATGATGGTCCCGCCCAGATGGCGCTCGCGCAGCATCAGCCAGATAAGCCCCCAGCCGGTGAGCGTGGCCAGTGAGAAAAGACTTCCGGCAAACAGGGTGTGGTGCGGATTCTGGTTGCCGGTTTCCGGCATGGTGGTAATAAATTTTTGTCCGGTGTACTGCTGAATGCGTACGCCCATTTTTTCGCTGAGCGGAATGTGCTGATACCAGGCCTGCTGCAGCTGTCCGCACCAGTCGGCGCGATGCAGAATATCGTCCAGCGTGGCGATGGGTTTGATCATCAAAAAATGACGAATCGGGGTGGTTTGCGGGGTTGTGATTTCACCCTGATTCACAAAACCGAGTTTAGCGAAGAATTCTACGGCATCTTCGCGGGCGCTACAGGTGACGCGCTTAACGCCTTCCTGGCGAGCGACGGATTCCAGGGTCATCGCCATTAGCGTCCCCAGACCTTTGTCCTGCACGGAGGGATGAACCGCCATAAAGCGAATAGACGCTTCGTTATCGGCGTTGATATACAAACGCCCGACGGCCACAAGGTTGCCCTCTTCGTCCATCACCATCTGATGGTGGGCCATCGCGTCCCAGGCGTCGCGCTCAGAGCCTTTTGGCTGATGTAATGGCTTGCGTAGCATTTCCCAGCGGAACTGGTAATAGGCTTCTAACTCTTCTTCCGTTTGCGGTACTCGAAGGTGATACATAGCTGTACTCTCTCTTGTTACCCGCGGCCATGCCGTAAGTATGCTCATACCTGGAGCCAGAATGTGACGGGGCCATCGTTCACCAGCGATACCTGCATATCTGCAGCGAATCGTCCGGTTTGCGTATTCATTTCCTGCTGGCGACAACGCTCAACAAAGTACTCGTAAAGTGCTTCTGCACGATCCGGCGCGGCGCCTTTCGAGAAACTCGGGCGCATGCCGCGCTCGGTATCCGCTGCCAGCGTAAACTGGGAAACCACCAGCACGCTGCCGCCCGCCTGCTGGACGTTCAGGTTCATCTTGCCTTCCGCATCGCTGAAAATACGGTAGCCCAGCACGCGCTCACACAAGCGGTTGGCTTTTTGTTCGTCATCATCCTTTTCGACACCTAACAACACCAAAAGTCCTGGGCCAATTTCACCCGTCACCTCTCCCTCCACGGTGACGCTGGCACGGGTTACGCGCTGTATCAATGCAATCATGGTTGGTCTGCTTCTTGTTGTTTTTCAGCTTCTGCTGCTTTTTTAAGTTCGCGGTATACACCGAGAGTGACAGTTATTTCAGCACCAAGCAAGACGATACACCAGGTCCAGTAGACCCAGACAAACAAAATGGGGATCACCGCCAGCACGCCGTAAATCAGCTGATAGGACGGAAACATGGTGATGTAAAGGGCAAACCCTTTCTTACCGAGCTCAAAGAGCAACGCCGCCACCAGCGCCCCCACGACCGCATCGCGGTTGGGCACGCGCGTGGTCGGCACCACGCTATAGAGCAGCCAGAACGAGAGCCACGACAGGATCAACGGAAAGATGCGAAGCACATTATCAATCACGCCGTTTAAATCGCTCGCCCAGCGCAGGGAGAGCAGATACGAACTGATCGCGAGGCTCGCCCCGGCCAGCAGCGGCCCCAGCGTGAGGATCATCCAGTACACGGCAAAGGAATAGACCTTTGGCCGCGCTTTTTTACTCCGCCAGATCGTGTTCAGCGCGTTATCGATGGCGTACATCAACAGCAGCGCGGTGATAATAAGACCACATGCCCCCACTGCCGTCATCTTGCTGGAGTTAGCAACAAACTGCTCAATGTAGTTCTGGATGACATCCCCGGTTGCCGGAATGAAATTCGCGAAGACAAAATGACGAAGCTGCAGGCTGACATCCGCAAACATCGGAAAGGCGGAAAACAGGGCAAAGATGACTGCCACCAGAGGCACTAATGAGAGCAACGACACGTAGGCGAGGTTACCCGCCAGCGTGGTCATATTGTCCTCATCAATCCGATGCCAGAGCAGTTTCAGCCAGGCCCGCAGCGGGCGAGTATGGTGCGTGGCTTTTTGATGAACGGTTTTTAGCATAGCTGCTTCGCAAAGTAGTCTGGTATCGTCTCTTTTCCGGTCACCAGAATTGACGTAATACCCAACTGGTTAGCTCCCTCTATATTATCGGCGTTGTCGTCGAAAAAGACCGCATCGGCCGCGGTGAATCCCTCTGCCTGCAGAACAGCCTGATAAATTCGCGCTTCAGGCTTACGCATCCCCATCTCCTGCGAGAGGTAGATCTTATCCGCCGCCGCCTTAACTTCAGGGTACTCCTCAGGCCAGAACGTGGTGTGCAGACGGTTGGTGTTTGACAGCACAACGACCCGATGCCCCTGCTCGCGCAGTTTGTGCATGATGTCGATCACCTCAGGGCGAACCGCCACAAATACCGCCTGCCAGCCGTGGGAAAACTGTTCATAGCTTAACGAAAGCCCCATCTCCTGGCAGAAACGTTCAGCGAATGCTTCATCGCTGATTTCACCGCGCTCATGCTGGTGGAAGGTCTCGCCCATCGCGAAGTTCTGCTTTAAGGTCGCCAGCGGCACGCGGCTAAAATCGCTCCATGCACCCAACACGCGATTAAAATCGATATCGACGATGACGTTTCCTAAATCAAAGATATAAAGCATGTTTATCTCCTGCTCGCCGTGGAGAGGTAACTGTAGCGGGAATAAAGAGATTTGACTATGCATGCGGTCTAAGGTGTGCGATCGATTTTTACGGCGCGTTTTTACGACAGTAAAGCGAAGGGACGTTTGACGCGGCAAAAATCCAGGCCCCCCGATACTCATCGATCATCAGGCTCAGCTCTCTACCCGGCGTGCGGTAAAAACCCGGTAGCGTTGCGTTGATATCAGCCTCATCCGCATTATCGGCAAAGGTTTTAACAATACGATTGTTATTTAACACGCGCGCGTTCTCATGGTCACTGTAGTGAAAATAGATGGTACGATTAACTTCAGTAACCGTCTGACCAAATAATTTACCGTTAATAACCGTAGCCCCCTCCCGATGCTGCATCCGCCAGGAAACCGTACCCACAAATCGGTTTTTACCAATCGTCCATTCCACATCTCCCGTACAGCGTATCGGCGTACTCGATAAATGCGAATAAGCTAACCAGCCACTGGTGATAGCGGCCGCCAGAAATGCCGCCAGCAAAATGATACGGTTCCGGAGAGCCATCATTTCTCGTGCGCCCAAAAATAATGGGTGGTACATAACGCCGTCGCGTCCCTTCGCGCATCGTTATTACAGACAAACGCCGCGATTCGCTCCGTTTTACTATAGCCGACGAGAAAAACGTATCGTTTTTCGGCACACAGACCGGGATTATTGTTTAACAGGCGCACGTAATGATCCTGAATATGCTCGTTAGGTGCATAAAAAAGTTGGCAGGCCTGGGTCGTGCTGCCCGTTGAAAGGGGAATATAGTGGCTAAACGGCATGTTCTGGTGCTTTTTATATAATATTCCCCCGTTGATAAGCGCGATCAACAAAAGCGTTGCGGTCGTTATTATCAGCCAGGCTGGCCTCTGCCTCGCGGCGCGATTGGCAACGACCGCGTCTTTATTGGCTATGACTGGCTCAGCGGTTGGGACAAATAATTCAACCTCGGTAGCCTCGGAAAGCATAAGCCCGCGACGCGAAATCGTTTTTACCGTATCGCGCGGTAAGCCCACCTCAGCGAGGGCATTACGTAATGTCAAAATAGCCTGGTAAAAGGTATTCGGCGTAGTGACGTCATTGCGCTCCCCCCATCCCACCACCATTAACTGGTTTTGCGAAATTATTTCTCCGGGATGGGTGATGAGATAAAGAAAACAGAGGTTGGCAGGAAGCTGCAATTGTATCGAGCGCCCGGTAATATGATTTACCAGGTTTTTGTTTTCTGGATCATACTCGACCAATTTGTTAATAAGATACAATTTTCCTTTCCTCAGCAATAACAACCCTTAACTATATACACCAGAAAGATATACGTATATTTAACAACAGTATAGGTCAGAAGGATCAGGACGCGATACCACCCCAACTAAGATTAAAAATAACACATTGTTTTTCAATCATTTAAAAAACAGTTTTCTTAGGTTTCTCTCATCTAAAACGACATAATGAGATTTCATTACACTTCGCCCGCCCCACTCATTATATTGAGCCCCAAGTCGCGAAAAGACTGTCGTTACGGCCGATTTAAGAAACGAATCTTTAGCTATTAGTGCTATTTCGTAAATCGTCCTCCGGGATTTTTTTGTCGAATAATCTTAAGGGGCTGAAGAATAGTCCTGGAATACGATGGCCAAAGTATGTCCTTTCGCTATGGCTACGGCCTGACAAAATAGACATCACCAGGAATTTATATTCTTCATCACTATTTATCATAAACAAGAGAGGGGCACGGGATATGTTTCAAGATTGACACATTTGGATGGCAGTGAAATATTGACAGTGAAAATAAGACAGGAGTGGACTGGATGATGACATCGTCGCATAAGGTTGTCCGCTGTATGAGCTGTGAATTGTCCTGTCAGTTATTTCCAGATAACGCAGTACGTTCACAATATTGTGGAAATGCCTCATTCGCAGTTTGGCCTGGTGGTAACCATTTCCTGCAGATTGCAGTAGAAAATAAAATATTGCAAGGAAACAAGAATCACTTATTACGCGGCTTTATATTTGTAGACTTTTCGTTTTGCAACCTGCGCGTACTTGCCGATCCGCAATGGATTGAACGTCTGGTGAGAACTAACATGAACATCGTGATTATCACAGACCGCAAGCTGGAAGCATTGGCCAATTATTTTTTCATGCAGCGCAGTGAAATAAAGGGAATTATTTATTCGAATGATAACGACATTATATTAAAGGAAAAAATCAGCCATCTTTTCTCCGGGAGACGGTTAAATAGCAGACGCGGCAGCATGTTGAACGCTGTTGAATTTACGTTACTGAACAGATTTTTGTCAGGTGCGTGCCTCCAGGAGATTATAAAATCAGACGGCATTGATGTTAAAAAAATTTATGTTCATAAAATACGACTTGAGAGGAAGTTAGGCACCAGTATTCATAAGATTCTCGTTTCTATTTTGTAATTTCAACCGGTTTACCTACCCACATTTAATGGTGTGGAGGATGTTCTACGCCTGAAAGAAAGGGGGCAGTCATGCCATATTTAATGAAACACTCACCAGTCGCCGCTGCGATTTCGCTGGCGTTAACGTCAGCGCTATTTACCGCACATGCAGCGGTAATAGATTTTGCTAATTTACCTGCCTCCGGAGCGGTAACGGATTTGCCTGCAGAAATACAGGCGCTGATACCCGCAACGGCAAACGCGAACTTTAGCAAAAATACCGGCGATCCTAACTATGTCTACCAGTACAGCCCGGGGAATATCCCGATTTACGGAGATGGGATCACCCTCGAAGGGCCTGGGGCGGAAGCCTTTGAGCATTCCGTTACCGTTATTCAGAACTCCACGTCCGGCAGCCCGGGGGTGATATTTGGTGACGATCTGACTATTCGCACCCAGTCAAAAGTGGCTGCCAATAATGGTAAAGACGTCGACGGTATTCGTACCCACGGGATGAACACGCCGGCCAACCCGGTATTTATCATTACCGGCGACCGCACCCACATCTACGTTAATGGCCAAAGCGGTGACGGCATCAATGCCGGGTATAGCTCCTTCAGTCAGGGTTCTCTCGGCTCCGCCAATATTTATGTGGGTGACGATCTCTATATCGAAACCACGGGCAGCACCGGGCGCGGGATTAGCGCTTATGCACTGAATGATGCCTCAAAGGCAAAAAATAACGTTATCGTCGGCGATCGTGCGCATATTGTGACGCGCGGGACTTACGCTGAGGGAATTCGTACCAACCAGAGCGGCTCTTACGTCCGGCTGGGCGATGAGGCGACCATCGAAACGTACGGCACATCGGCCTATGGCCTGTACGCGGGCTCTGCGTCAAAAATTGAGCTAGGCGAAAGCGCGACGATAACCACCGACGCGGCCAGTGCCTCCGGGGTTTATTCTACCGGCTCGTCAACCATCACCCTTGATGAAGGCGCCACCATTACGACCAACGGTGCCAGTGCGCATGGCGTCTACGCGTACACCGGTGCGGTGAATCTGGGAGATAACGTCACCCTTGCGGTAAACAGCAGCGAGAAAACCAGCAGCTCCGCGCAGGCGCCGCACGGGATGTATGCCTGGTCGCGTGGCGTGATAGCGCTCGCGGGTGGTGCAACCATTACCACCGCAGGCCAGCGCGACAGCGGTAGCTATGCCCTGAACGCCAGTAACGGCGGGGTGATTGATGCGTCCGCAGGAGGCAAGTTCATCCTCAACGGCGATATCCTTTCCGCAGGCGGCGTCGCGGCCACCAGCACGCTTCCGGCACAAAACAGTACCATTACGCTGACTATGGATGACAACTCCCTGTGGAACGGAGCGTCCTTCATTGAGAGCAACGCCGCGGGTACCGGTACTATCGCACTGACGATGAATGATGCCGTCTGGAATCTGCGCGACAGCTCCACGCTGACCAGCCTGACGCTGAATGCGGGCGGCACGATTAATTTCCAGCATGCAGAGGACGCGGCGTGGCAAACGCTGACCATCAAGGATGATTTTATCGGCAACGGCGGCAAGCTGGTCTTCAATACCGTGCTGTTTGACGACACTTCGGAAACGGACAAACTGATCGTTGAAGGCAACACCTCCGGTCATACCGGGGTGGAAGTGAACAACATTGGCGGTGCCGGCGCGCAAACCGTAGAAGGGATTGAAATTGTCAGCGTTGGCGGCAACTCTGAGGGGACGTTTGAGAAAGCCAGCCGTATCGTGGCGGGGGGCTATGACTATAACGTTGTGCAAAAAGGTAAAAACTGGTTTTTGACCAGCCTGGTCGAGCCCGTTGATCCTGTAGACCCACCGGTCGACCCCGTAGATCCACCTGTTGACCCAGTGGACCCGGTGGACCCGGTAGATCCGCCCGTTGACCCGGTGATCCCGCCGCAAGAGCCGGTCCCCCCAGCCGCACCACCGAAAAGCGAGCACCAGTATCGCCCGGAATTTGGCAGCTATCTGGCAAACAGCTATGCGGCCAATACGCTGTTTATGACCCGTCTGCACGATCGTCTGGGTGAAACGCAGTACACCGACATGCTTACGGGCGAGCAGAAAGTGACGAGCCTGTGGATGCGTAACGTCGGCGGTCATACGCGTTTTAACGACGGCAGCGGCCAGCTAAAAACGACTGCCAATCGCTACGTGCTGCAGCTGGGTGGCGATGTCGCCCAGTGGAGCACCGATGGCCTGGACCGTTGGCATCTCGGCCTGATGGCGGGCTACGGCAACAGCCAGAGCCGGAGCGCTTCCAGCCTGACCGGATACCATTCACGCGGTGAAGTGAATGGCTATAGCGTCGGTCTGTATGGTAACTGGTACGCAAACGAGGCGGATAAAAGTGGCACCTACGTTGATAGCTGGGTGCTGTATAACTGGTTCGACAATAAGGTAATGGGACAGGATCAGGCCACTGAGAGTTATCGTTCCAGCGGCGTGACCGCCTCTGTCGAAGCGGGCTATAGCGTTAAGGTGGGCGAAAGCAGCCGCAACAGCTACTGGATCCAGCCGAAAGCGCAGGCCGTTTGGATGGACGTGCAGGCTGACGATCATCGCGAGCGCAACGGCACGCGGGTGAAAGACGAGACTCAGGGCAACCTGATGACACATCTCGGCGTGAAGGCCTACATCAGCGGACATAACGCGATTGACGACGGTAAAACCCGCACCTTCCAGCCGTTTATCGAAGCGAACTGGATCCACAACACCCAGACCACGCGTATCCGCTTGGATGACGTCAGCAATGACATGCGTGGTTCGCGCAATATCGGTGAACTCAAGACCGGCGTAGAGGGGCAGATTACGCCGCAGCTTAGCGTATGGGGCAACGTGGCTCAGCAGATAGGCGATAAAGGCTACAGCGATACGCAGGGGATGTTAGGGGTGAAATACAGCTTTAAATAACAATATTTAAGCCGCTGTTTGCTCAGCGGCTTTTTTTGCTTCAGGCAATATCATCGCTGGTACTGGCCAGGATGATTTCAACCTTACTGGATTTCAGGTGAGTTTGCAGAGCCGAGCCAGGCATCTCATCGGTGAAGAGTGCCGTGGCCTGCGCTACGTTGCCAATCTCTACCGCCGCGGATGCGGTAAATTTCGTATGATCGGCTGCGAGCAGAATGTGGCGAGCGTGGGCGATCATGGTTTTCACCACGCTGGCTTCATTGACGTCAAACTCCATCATCGCGCCGTCGTGCTCAATTGCCCCCACGCTGGTCACGAGATAATCCGCCCGAAAACCAGACACAAACGCCGTTGCCGCAGGCCCGATAATCCCGCCATTGTGCGGGCGCAGCGTGCCGCCTGGCACCATCACTTCAAAACGCGGATTCTTATACAGAATATGCGCCACCCGCAGGCTGTTGGTGATAATGCGCAGGTGGTTATGGTTGAGCAGCGCCCGGGCAACGTGCTCCACGGTCGTGCCGATGGTGATGAAAATAGTCGAGCCATCGGGAATATAGTCCGCAATGGCTTCGGCAATCGCCCGCTTCTCTTCGGTAAGCGAGACTTCACGCTGCTCGAACGCCGTGTTCACCACGCTGGATGCCCTGCCCGCCCCGCCATGATGACGCGTGATCAGCCCCTGCTCGCTGAGCTTACGGATATCCCGGCGCACGGTTTGCGTGGAGACATCCAGCAGCTGCGCCAGTTCATCAATGTTCATATAGCCGCGATCGGCAATCAGCGTCAGCAGCTGATCGTGACGCGGGTTGCCGGTCAGTTCGGTAAGGCTCATGGGCTGTCCTCTGAAAACCATCACGCCCCGCATTTTATACAAAAAGTGACAAAAAAGAGCGGGTTTGATCACAGTCAGGTATACCCGCGCGTCCACCGGGCTTCGTGCATTTCAGCGCTGCGACGGCGCTGGCAAAACGCACGGCGTCTGCGGCGGGCCATTGCTGCCCCAGGCTGACCGCCAGCGCACCGTGGAACACGTCGCCCGCCCCCGTGGTATCCACCACGTTCACCTCAAAGCCGGGCTGATGGCACAATGCGCCGTTTTCCAGCCAGAAGCACCCGTCTCGCCCCTGCGTAACATACACATGTCCATTTGTGAGCGTTTGTGCTTTTCTCAGGGAATTTTCTGTTTCGTCCCGCTGCGTAAGGTGCCGCAGCCCCGGCGCGGAGAAGGCCGCGTGATCGCTTAAAGCGATCAGCTCCGCGATGTCCTGCGGGGTGACATCCGCATCAAGCAACGTCGGAACGTCCTGCTGACGGGCCAGGGTAAATGCCTGTTTTGCCCCGTCATGCCAGCGCACATCGGCTAAGACAATATCCCATTGAGAGAAGTCGATTTCATGCAGCCAGTCTGCCGCCGCAGGGAGATCGGGGCTGGGGTAGTTGGCAATCACGCGCTCTCCGCCTGCGTCCACCAGCACCGCCGATTGTGACGATCGGGCACCCTTAAACACGCGCGTGTAGCGGGTCTTCACCCCCAGGGATTCCAGCTCCGCGAGCAGCCGTCTGCCGGTATCGTCATCACCCACCCGGCCAATAAAATCCACTTCCGCGCCCAGTTTCGCCGCCGCCACTGCCGCCGTTGCCGCCGGGCCGCCGCCCACCTCCGTATAGTCTTTTGCGACATATTTCCCACCTTCCTTTGGTAAATCATCGAGATACCAGATGCGATCCAGCACGGTAATGCCGACACAAACGATGCGAGTCATGGTGATTCCTTCTGCGATTTCTGATGCCTTCATTTTAATTTCACCAATTGTTTAAAAAGTGACCCGTGTCAATTTTTTGACTATAAATTACAAATACGATCAAAAACAGACAACATAAACGCGCAAAAATTGACACGATGTGACAGGAGAAAGGCATGTCAGCAATCGCATTTATCGGCTTAGGACAGATGGGCGCGCCAATGGCGAAGAATCTGTTGAAACAAGGTCACCAGCTTAACGTCTTTGACGTAAACCCGCAGGCGATTCAGGCGCTGGTTGAAAGCGGCGCTCGGGCGGCGGCAACGCCCGCGCAGGCAGCAACGGACGCGGAATTCGTCATCACCATGCTGCCAAACGGCGACCTGGTACGCAGCGTCCTGTTCGGCGAGCACGGCGTGTGCGAAGGGTTATCCCGCGACGCGCTGGTCATTGATATGTCCACCATTCACCCGCTGCAAACCGACGCGCTGATCCGCGACATGGCTGAGCGTGGCTTCAGCCTGATGGA
This sequence comes from Enterobacter sp. CFEC122, assembly GCF_052983755.1. Classification (NCBI taxonomy): domain Bacteria; kingdom Pseudomonadati; phylum Pseudomonadota; class Gammaproteobacteria; order Enterobacterales; family Enterobacteriaceae; genus Enterobacter; species Enterobacter sp. CFEC122. The sequence continues at coordinate 16,833 of NZ_JBRIQR010000041.1, forward strand.
CGTGCCAGTCGGGCGCACCTCTGACCATGCCATCGCCGGCACGCTGCTCCTGCTGGCAGGCGGCACGGCGCAGCAGGTTGAGCGCGCCACCCCGGTCTTAATGGCGATGGGCAATGAGCTGATTAACGCCGGCGGGCCAGGCATGGGCATCCGCGTGAAGCTTATCAATAACTACATGAGCATTGCCCTGAACGCCCTTTCCGCCGAGGCCGCCGTGCTGTGCGAAGCGCTTGGCCTCTCCTTTGACGTGGCGCTCAAGGTCATGAGCGGTACGCCTGCGGGTAAAGGCCACTTCACGACATCCTGGCCGAACAAGGTGCTGAAAGGGGATCTTTCTCCCGCCTTCATGATCGATCTTGCGCATAAAGATCTGGGGATCGCCCTCGACGTGGCCAACCAGCTCCACGTTCCGATGCCGCTGGGCGCGGCTTCCCGCGAAGTTTACAACCAGGCACGCGCCGCCGGGCGCGGGCGCGAAGACTGGACGGCCATTCTTGAACAGGTTCGCGCATCTGCCGGGCTGAAAAAAACACACTGATACGAAAGGACTGAGGAATGACGATATACACCCTGAAAGATATCACCCGACCTTCCGGCGGTTTTGCGATGCTGGCCGTGGATCAGCGCGAAGCGATGCGCCTGATGTTTGCTGCTGCAGGCGCGCCGGTGCCGGTAACCGACCAGCACCTGACCGATTTTAAGGTCAACGCGGCAAAAATTCTGTCGCCGTACGCCTCTGCCATTCTCGTCGACCAGCAGTTCTGCTATCGCCAGATTGTCGAGCAGCAGGCCGTGGCCAACAGCTGCGCGATGATTGTGGCCGCCGACGAATTTATTCTGGGGAACGGTATTCCGGTCGACAGCGTGGCGATCGACAAGAACGTCGACGCGCAGGCGGTCAAACGCGATGGCGGCAAGGCGCTCAAGCTGCTGGTGCTGTGGCGCAGCGATGAAGATCCGCAGCAGCGCCTGGAGATGGTGAAAGCGTTCAATACGCTCTGCCACGATAACGGTCTGCTGAGCATTATCGAGCCGGTGGTGCGTCCGCCACGTCGCGGTGCCGTGTTTAACCGCGAACAGGCGATTATCGACGCGGCCAAAGAGCTTGGCGACAGCGGTGCCGACCTCTACAAAGTGGAGATGCCGCTGTTTGGCAAGGGCACGCAGCAGGCGCTGCTGGCGGCCTCGCAAAAGCTGAACGAGAACATCGCCATGCCGTGGGTGATCCTCTCGTCCGGCGTGGACGATAAGCTCTTCCCGCGCGCCGTCAGCGTCGCCATGCAGGCGGGGGCATCGGGCTTTTTAGCCGGTCGCGCCGTCTGGTCCTCTGTGATTGGCCTGCCGGACACCGAGCTGATGCTGCGTGATATCTCCGTCCCCAAACTTCAGCGTCTGGGTGAGATCGTCGACGAAATGATGGCTCGCCGTTAAGAAAGGACCCCGAACATGAAATGGTTTAACACCCTGAGCCATAACCGCTGGCTCGAACAAGAGACCGACCGCATTCTCGATTTCGGTAAAAACGCCGCCGTACCGACCGGCTTTGGCTGGCTGGGCAATAACGGGCAGGTGCGCAGCGATATGGGCACGCATCTGTGGATCACCGCACGTATGCTGCACGTTTACGCGGTGGCGGCGAACATGGGGCGCCCCGGCGCGTATGCCCTGGTTGAGCACGGCATTAATGCCCTCAACGGTCCGCTGCGCGACAAGCAGCACGGCGGCTGGTACGCCTGCGTAAACGATGAAGGCGTCATTGACGCCTCCAAGCAGGGCTATCAGCACTTCTTCGTTCTGCTGGGCGCGGCGAGCGCCGTGACCACGGGTCACCCGCAGGCACGTAAGTTGCTGGACGATGCCATCGAGGTGATTGAGCGCTACTTCTGGAGCGAACAGGAGCAGATGTGCCTGGAGTCCTGGGATGAAGCCTTCAGCAAAACGGAAGACTATCGCGGCGGTAACGCCAACATGCACGCCGTGGAAGCTTTCCTCATCGTCTATGACGTGACCCACGACCGTAAATGGCTCGACCGCGCCCTGCGCATCGCCTCGGTGATTATTCACGACGTGGCGCGCAAAGGGGAGTACCGCGTTAACGAGCATTTCGACACCAGCTGGAACCCGATCCGCGACTACAACATTGATAATCCCGCCCACCGCTTCCGCGCCTACGGCGGCACGCCGGGGCACTGGATCGAGTGGGGCCGCCTGATGCTGCACCTGCGCGCCGCGCTGGAAGCGCGCTTTGAAACCCCGCCGGAGTGGCTGCTGGAAGATGCAAAAGGCCTGTTCCACGCCACCATCCGCGACGCCTGGGCACCCGACGGCGCCGACGGGTTTGTCTATTCCGTGGGCTGGGACGGCAAGCCAATCGTCCGCGAACGCGTGCGCTGGCCAATCGTCGAGGCGATGGGTACGGCCTATGCCCTCTATACCGTGACCGGCGAAGCGCAGTACGAAGCCTGGTATCAGAAGTGGTGGGATTACTGCATCAAATACCTGATGGATTATGAGAACGGATCCTGGTGGCAGGAGCTGGACACCAACAACGAAGTGACGACCAAAGTCTGGGACGGCAAGCAGGATATTTACCACCTGCTGCACTGCCTGGTGATCCCCCGCCTGCCGCTGGCACCGGGCTTAGCCCCTGCCGTCGCCGCCGGATTACTGGATAGCCAGGCCAAATAATTAAGACGGAGTGTTTATGCGTACCCTACACAATATTGACCTGAAAAATAACGAAAGTGGCTTCACCCTGCGCTGGCAGGACCGTCTGATTTTATCCCACACCGCGGATGCCCCTTGCCTGTGGATTGGCGCAGGCGAGGCGGATATCGAGATGTTTCGCGGCAACTTCAGCATCAAAGACAAGCTCAACGAAAAGATTGCCCTGACGGACGCGACCGTCACGCAGCAAAACGCGGGCTGGGCGATCCGCTTTACCCGCGGCGATGCGGTAAGCGCGACGCTGCTGGTGGGCGTGGATGCGGAAGGCCGTCTGGAGCTGAAGCTGAAAAATGACGCCGCCAGCCATAACCGCATCTGGCTGCGGCTGGCAGCTCAGCCGGAAGATCATATCTACGGCTGCGGCGAGCAGTTCTCGTACTTCGACCTGCGCGGCAAGCCGTTCCCGCTGTGGACCAGCGAGCAGGGCGTGGGCCGCAATAAGCAGACCTACGTCACCTGGCAGGCCGACTGCAAAGAGAACGCGGGCGGCGACTACTACTGGACCTTCTTCCCGCAGCCTACCTTCGTGAGCACCCAGAAGTACTACTGCCACGTGGATAACAGCTGTTATATGAACTTCGACTTCAGCGCGCCGGATTTCCACGAGCTGGCGTTCTGGGAAGATAACGCCACGCTGCGCTTCGAATGCGCAGAAACCTACGTCGATCTGCTGGAAAAACTGACCGGCCTGCTGGGGCGTCAGCCGGAGCTGCCGGACTGGGTGTACGACGGCGTGACGCTGGGCATTCAGGGCGGCACCGAGGTGTGTCAGCAGAAGCTCGACGCCATGCGCGAGGGCGGCGTGAAGGTCAACGGCATCTGGGCGCAGGACTGGTCCGGCATTCGCATGACCTCCTTCGGCAAGCGCGTGATGTGGAACTGGAAGTGGAACAGCGCGCTCTATCCGCAGCTTGATGCGCGGATTGCGAAGTGGAAAGAGGAAGGCGTGCAGTTCCTCTCCTATATCAACCCGTACGTCGCCAGCGATAAAGATCTCTGCGAAGAGGCCGCGAAACGCGGCTATCTGACCAAAAACGCCAACGGCGAGGACTACCACGTCGAGTTCGGCGAGTTCTACGCGGGCGTTATCGACCTGACCAACCCGGCAGCCTACGACTGGTACAAAGAGGTCATTAAAAAGAACCTGATCGAACTGGGCTGCGGCGGCTGGATGGCCGATTTCGGGGAGTACCTGCCGACCGACACCTTCCTGCATAACGGCGTGAGCGCGGAGATCATGCATAACGCCTGGCCTGCCCTGTGGGCCAAATGTAACTACGAGGCGCTTCAGGAGACCGGCAAGCTCGGCGAGATCCTGTTCTTCATGCGCGCGGGCTATACCGGCAGCCAGAAGCACTCGGTGATGATGTGGGCGGGAGATCAGAACGTCGACTGGAGCCTGGACGACGGTCTGGCGTCCGTCATCCCTGCGGCGCTGTCGCTGGCGATGACCGGGCACGGCCTGCACCACAGCGACATCGGCGGCTATACGACCCTGTTCGAGATGAAGCGCAGCAAGGAGCTGCTGCTGCGCTGGTGCGACTTCAGCGCCTTTACGCCGATGATGCGTACCCATGAGGGCAACCGTCCAGGCGATAACTGGCAGTTCGACGGCGACGCGGAAACCATCGCGCACTTCGCGCGCATGACCACCGTCTTCACCACCCTGAAGCCGTACATCAAAGCCGCGGTCGCGCAGAACGCGAAAAGCGGCCTGCCGGTGATGCGCCCGCTGTTCCTGCACTATGAAGACGACGCGCGCGCCTACACGCTGAAATACCAGTACCTGTTTGGCCGCGATCTGCTGGTGGCGCCGGTTCATGAAGAGGGGCGCCGCGACTGGTCGCTCTATCTGCCGCAGGACAGCTGGGTGAATGCGTGGACCGGGGAAATCTGCCGGGGCGGTGACGTGACCGTAGATGCCCCGCTCGGCAAGCCGCCGGTCTTCTACCGCCAGCACAGCGAATGGGCAGATCTGTTTAGCACCTTACGTCATATCTGATAAGGCTCGCCCGCGGGGCAACCTGCGGGCAGACGGAGAACAATAATGAGTCAACATACTTCCGATCCGGCAACCCTACGCCTGCCGTTTAAAGAAAAACTCGCCTACGGGATGGGCGATCTCGGCTCAAACATCCTGCTGGATATCGGCACGCTTTATCTGCTGAAGTTTTACACCGACGTGCTGGGCCTGCCGGGCACCTACGGCGGAATTATCTTCCTGATTGCGAAGTTCTTTACCGCCTTCACCGATATGGGCACCGGGATCATGCTCGACTCCCGGCGCAGGATCGGCCCGAAAGGGAAATTCCGCCCGTTCGTGCTCTATGCGGCGTTCCCGGTGACCTTACTGGCGATTGCCAACTTCGTTGGCACGCCGTTTGAAATCACCGGTAAAACGGTGATGGCGACGGTGCTGTTCATGCTGTACGGCCTGTTCTTCAGCATGATGAACTGCTCCTACGGCGCGATGGTGCCCGCCATTACCAAAAACCCGGACGAGCGCGCCTCGCTGGCCGCCTGGCGCCAGGGCGGCGCTACGCTGGGCCTGCTGCTCTGTACCGTGGGTTTTGTTCCGGTGATGAACCTGATTGAAGGCAATGACCAGCTTGGCTATATCTTTGCCGCCACCCTCTTCTCGCTGTTCGGACTGTTTTTTATGTGGTGGTGCTACAAGGGGGTGACCGAACGCTACGTCGAGGCGCAGCCCGCTAATCCGGCGCAAAAACCGGGGCTGCTGCAGTCGTTTCGCGCCATCGCCGGGAACCGTCCGCTGTTTATCCTGTGCATCGCCAACCTGTGCACGCTGGGCGCCTTTAACGTCAAACTCGCCATTCAGGTCTACTACACGCAGTACGTGCTGAACGACCCGATCCTGCTGTCGTACATGGGCTTCTTCAGCATGGGCTGCATTTTTATCGGCGTCTTTATGATGCCCGGCGCGGTGCGGCGCTTCGGCAAGAAAAAGGTCTACATCAGCGGGCTGATGATTTGGGTGGCGGGCGATCTGCTCAACTACTTCTTCGGCGGCGGCTCGGTGAGCTTTGTGGCGTTCTCCTGCCTGGCGTTCTTCGGCTCCGCGTTTGTGAACAGCCTGAACTGGGCGCTGGTGTCCGATACCGTGGAGTACGGCGAGTGGCGCACCGGCGTGCGCTCAGAGGGGACGGTCTATACCGGTTTTACCTTCTTCAGGAAGGTCTCCCAGGCGCTGGCGGGCTTCTTCCCGGGGATCATGCTCACGCAGATCGGCTATGTGCCCAACGTGGTGCAATCCAGTGGCACGGTTGAAGGGCTGCGGCAGCTGATATTTATCTACCCGAGCCTGCTGGCGGTCATCACCATCGTGGCGATGGGCTGCTTCTACAACCTCAACGAGAAGATGTATGTGCGCATCGTCGAAGAGATCGAACTGCGCAAACGTACGGCATAAATGACGTGATTGAGCGCCCTGAGGGGCGCTTTGAGGATCGACCATGACACATAATACTGATCCGTTAACCCTCAAATTGAGCCTGCGAGAGAAGTGCGCCTACGGGATGGGCGATTTTGGCTCGAACCTGATGCTGTGTATTGGCACGCTGTATCTGCTGAAGTTTTACACCGATGAACTGGGCATGCCGGCGTTCTACGGCGGCATTATTTTCCTCGTCGCGAAGTTTTTCACCGCCTTTACCGACATGCTGACCGGGGTGCTGCTGGACTCCCGACGTAACATCGGCGCGCGGGGAAAATTCAGGCCGTTCATTCTTTACGCCTCCGTTCCGGTGGCGCTGGTGGCGACGGCGCAGTTTATGGCCAACGACTTTAGCCTGACGGTGAAAACGGCTCTCGCCACCGTGCTCTTCATGATGTTTGGCCTCTGCTATAGCCTGATGAACTGCGCCTACGGTGCGATGGTCCCGGCCATCACCAAAAACCCGAACGAGCGCGCGCAGCTTGCGGCGTGGCGTCAGGGCGGCGCTACGGTGGGGCTGTTGCTCTGCACCGTCGGCTTTATGCCCATTCAGGCGCTGTTCGTCCACCAGCCCTCACTCGGCTATCTGGTGGCCGCGCTGGTGTTCGTTACCGGCGGCCTGTTCTGCATGTGGTGGTGCTACAGCGGGGTGAAAGAACGCTACGTCGAGCTTACGCCCGATCACCATAAGCCCGGCATTCTGAAATCATTCTGCGCGATTTTCCGCAATCCGCCGCTGCTGGTGCTGTGCATCGCCAACCTGTGCACTCTCGCCGCGTTTAACATCAAGCTGGCGATTCAGGTCTATTACACCCAGTACGTGCTGAACGATCTGCATCTGCTGTCGTGGATGGGCTTTTTCAGCATGGGCTGCATTCTGATTGGCGTGTTTCTGGTGCCCGGCGCGGTAAAGCGCTTTGGCAAGAAACCGGTCTATCTGGGCGGGCTGGCGCTGTGGGCGGTGGGCGACGTGCTGAATTTCTTCTGGGGGACCAGCTCCCTGCTGTTCGTGCTGTTTTCCTGCATGGCCTTCTTCGGCACGGCGTTTGTGAACAGTCTGAACTGGGCGCTGGTGCCGGATACCGTCGATTACGGCGAGTGGAAAACCGGCATTCGCGCCGAAGGGTCGGTGTATACCGGCTATACCTTCTCGCGCAAAATCTCCGCCGCGCTCGCCGGTTTCCTGCCCGGCATCATGCTGACCCAGATTGGCTACGTTCCCCATGCCGTGCAGAGCGCGGGCACGCTGCTTGGGTTGCGTCAGCTGATTTTCCTCTGGCCGTGCGGCCTGGCGATTGTTGCTGCCGTGACCATGGGGCTGTTTTATAAACTCAACGAAGCGCGCTTCGCCTTTATTATCGAGGAGATTGGAAAACGGAAGAAACAAACCGCGAATACCCCTGAGATAACCGCCAACAATAAAGCGTCAGCAGTCACTTTATAACAATAAATCCGGCCACTATGTCCTTCCTGTTTATCAGGAGGGAGGCCTTTCTGTACCTGATACATGGACAAATTATGAAAAGAATCATCACTGTACTGATCGTGTCGTCTGTGTCCTGCCCGGTATTTGCCGGAGCCTATGTCGAAACGCGTGAAGCCTACAATACGGCCTCAGAGATGCACGAGGTGATCCTGCGTGCGGGCTATAACTTCGATATGGGCGCGGGACTGATGTTCACCAACGCCTATAACGTGGGTAAATGGGATGAACTTAAGCACAGCTATAACGAAATCGAGGGGTGGTATCCGCTCTTTAAGCCGACCGATAAACTCACCTTCCAGCCCGGCGGGTTGATTAACGACAGCAGCGCCGGTTCGGGTGGCGCGGTGTATTTAGATACCAACTACAAATTTACAGACTGGTTTAATCTGACGTTCCGCTATCGCTATAACCATAACAACTACGATACGCCGGACTATAACGGGCAGATGGATAAAAACGACACGCACGAATTTGCCAACTACTGGAATTTCAAAGTAACGGATGCATTTTTCTACACCTTTGAACCGCACTTTTTCCAGCGGGTGAATGACTACCACAGCAAAAATGGCAAAGACCATCACTGGGAAATTACCAATAAGTTTAGCTATAAGATCGACAGAAACTGGCTGCCGTACCTCGAACTGCAGTGGCTGGACAGATGGAATGATTACAACCGGGAGCAGTACCGGATCCGTTTAGGGCTACGGTATTCGTTCTAATAAAAAAAGCCGCTGATCGCTCAGCGGCTTTTTCGTTGCCGGGTGGCGCGTGCGCATACCCGGCCTACGGCATAACCGAATTACTCTTCTTTCGCACCGCGCATAGCACGTTTACGATCGTTCTCGGTCAGGTGACGTTTACGGATACGGATAGACAGCGGAGTCACTTCTACCAGTTCGTCGTCATCGATGAATTCCAGAGCCTGCTCCAGGGTCATCTTGATCGGTGGAACCAGAACCGTTGCTTCGTCAGTACCGGACGCACGCATGTTGGTCAGTTTCTTACCGGTCAGGCAGTTTACGGTCAGGTCGTTAGAACGGCTGTGAATACCGATGATCTGGCCTTCGTAAACTTCAGCACCGTGACCCAGGAACAGCTTACCGCGATCCTGCAGACCGAACAGCGCAAACGCAACCGCTTTACCCTGACCGTTGGAGATCAGTACGCCGTTGTTACGCTGGCCCACTTCGCCCGGACGCACGTCGTCGTAGTGGCTGAAGGTGGAGTACAGCAGACCGGTACCAGAGGTCATGGTCATGAACTCAGAACGGAAGCCGATCAGGCCACGGCTTGGGATCACGTAGTCGAGACGTACGCGGCCTTTGCCGTCTGGATTCATGTTTTTCAGGTCGCCTTTACGCTCACCCAGCGCCTGCATCACAGAACCCTGGTGCTGCTCTTCAACGTCCAGCGTCACGTTTTCGAACGGCTCTTGTTTACGGCCGTCGATTTCGCGGAAGATAACTTTCGGACGGGAAACCGCCATCTCGAAACCTTCACGACGCATGTTTTCGATCAGAACAGACAGGTGCAGCTCACCACGACCGGATACGCGGAAGGCATCAGCGTCTTCGGTTTCTTCAACGCGCAGCGCAACGTTGTGCACCAGCTCTTTGTTCAGGCGGTCAAGGATCTGACGAGAGGTAACGAACTTACCTTCTTTACCACAGAACGGAGAGGTGTTGACGTTGAAGAACATGGTAACGGTTGGTTCATCAACAGACAGGGCTGGCAGCGCTTCCACGTTCTGCGGATCGCAGATGGTGTCAGAGATGTTCAGCTCGCCCAGACCGGTGATCGCGATGATGTCGCCCGCTTCAGCCAGATCGCTGTCGATACGCTCCAGACCCAGGTGAGTCAGCACTTTGCCAACTTTACCGTTGCGGGTTTTGCCTTCGCTATCGATGATAGTAACCTGCTGGTTTGGCTTCACTTTACCGCGTTTGATACGGCCGATACCGATGACGCCAACGTAGTTGTTGTAGTCCAGCTGGGAGATCTGCATCTGCAGTGGACCATCCAGATCAACATCCGGTGCCGGTACGTGATCGACAATCGCCTGATACAGCGGGGTCATGTCTTCCGCCATATCTTCGTGGTCCAGACCCGCGATACCATTCAGCGCCGAAGCGTAAATGATAGGGAAGTCCAGCTGTTCGTCGGTCGCGTCGAGGTTAACGAACAGGTCGAATACCTGATCAACAACCCAGTCAGGACGTGCGCCAGGACGGTCAACCTTGTTGATAACAACAATTGGTTTCAGGCCATGGGCAAATGCTTTTTTGGTCACGAAGCGCGTTTGCGGCATTGGGCCGTCAAATGCGTCAACCACCAGCAGCACGGAATCCACCATGGACATCACGCGCTCAACTTCACCACCGAAGTCGGCGTGCCCTGGGGTATCAACGATGTTGATACGGTAGTCATTCCATTTAATAGCGGTGTTTTTCGCGAGGATAGTAATCCCACGCTCTTTCTCCAAATCGTTGGAGTCCATCACACGCTCTTGAGTTTCGGCACGTGCATCAAACGTACCGGATTGCTGCAGCAGCTTATCAACCAGGGTAGTTTTACCATGGTCAACGTGCGCGATGATGGCGATGTTACGCAAATTTTCGATCACAACTTTGCCTCAGGCATTAGAAATAGCGCGTTATTGTACACGGATTAATCGCACTACAAAACAGGATCACAAACATCCTCCGCAAACAAGTATCGCAGAGATGCTTTGTGATCGCTTTCACGGAGCGAAAAAGGGCACTTTAACGAAAATTGCACCAATATGGTGCTCGGTGTTCACACTGAAGCACTATACTGGTGCAACATTACCATTGTGGTGCAGCCCTTTTGCACTATGGTGCGCATGATAACGCCTTTTTGGGGTGTTTTAAAAGTTGGCACAGATTTCGCTTTATAAAAATTACATGGCAACAGCCAGTACAAACAGAAACTGAAGACCTCGTTACCACGACGACAATGACCAATCTGGAGAGTTAAGTATGTCCGCTGAACACGTTTTGACGATGCTGAACGAACATGAAGTGAAGTTTGTTGATCTCCGCTTCACCGACACCAAAGGTAAAGAACAGCACGTCACAATCCCTGCTCATCAGGTGAACGCCGAATTCTTTGAAGAAGGCAAAATGTTTGACGGCTCCTCCATTGGTGGCTGGAAAGGCATTAACGAATCCGACATGGTTCTGATGCCAGATGCAACCACTGCGGTCATTGATCCGTTCTTCGAAGAACCTACCCTGATCATCCGTTGCGACATCCTCGAGCCAGGCACGCTGCAGGGCTACGACCGCGACCCACGTTCTATCGCGAAACGCGCTGAAGAGTACCTGCGTTCTACCGGCATCGCGGACACCGTTCTGTTCGGGCCAGAGCCAGAGTTCTTCCTGTTCGATGACATCCGTTTTGGTGCCTCTATCTCTGGCTCCCACGTGGCTATCGACGACATCGAAGGCGCATGGAACTCCTCCACCAAATACGAAGGTGGTAACAAAGGTCACCGTCCAGGCGTGAAAGGCGGTTACTTCCCGGTTCCTCCGGTCGACTCTGCACAGGACATTCGTTCCACCATGTGTCTGGTGATGGAAGAGATGGGCCTGGTTGTTGAAGCTCACCACCACGAAGTGGCGACTGCGGGTCAGAACGAAGTGGCTACCCGCTTCAACACCATGACCAAAAAAGCGGACGAAATTCAGATCTACAAATACGTTGTGCACAACGTTGCGCACCGTTTCGGTAAAACCGCGACCTTCATGCCAAAACCAATGTTTGGCGACAACGGTTCCGGTATGCACTGCCACATGTCTCTGTCCAAGAACGGTACCAACCTGTTCTCTGGTGACAAATATGCCGGTCTGTCCGAGCAGGCGCTGTACTACATCGGCGGCGTAATCAAACACGCTAAAGCGATCAACGCCCTGGCGAACCCAACCACCAACTCCTACAAGCGTCTGGTCCCGGGCTACGAAGCGCCAGTGATGCTGGCCTACTCTGCGCGTAACCGTTCTGCTTCTATCCGTATCCCGGTGGTGGCGTCTCCTAAAGCGCGTCGTATCGAAGTTCGCTTCCCGGATCCAGCGGCTAACCCATACCTGTGCTTCGCAGCACTGCTGATGGCCGGTCTGGACGGTATCAAGAACAAGATCCACCCAGGCGAAGCGATGGACAAAAACCTGTACGACCTGCCGCCAGAAGAGGCGAAAGAGATCCCACAGGTTGCTGGCTCTCTGGAAGAAGCCCTGCAGGCGCTGGACGCAGACCGCGAGTTCCTGACCGCAGGTGGCGTATTCACTGACGACGCTATCGATGCTTACATCGCCCTGCGTACTGAAGAGAACGACCGCGTGCGTATGACGCCGCATCCGGTTGAGTTCGAACTGTACTACAGCGTTTAATTAAGTTGTTTTACCCGGCGTGACAAGCGCCGGGAGTAGTTGCCGTGGAAACTTTTAGCCCATCTCCGGATGGGCTTTTTTCTCCACCAACAACCTGATCTCACGCGCTTTTGACGCCGAAAACGCTATACTGCACTAAATTAGTGCAAACGACTCCAGGAGACTGCTGAATGGCAACTGGCACGCTGCCCGATGCTGGGCAGATCCTCAATTCTTTGATTAACAGCATTTTGCTGGTGGATGACGAGCTGGCCGTTCATTACGCCAACCCGGCGGCACAGCAGCTGCTCGCCCAAAGCGCACGCAAACTGTTCGGCACCCCGCTTCCGGAACTTCTGAGCTATTTTTCGCTGAATATTGGCCTGATGCAGGAAAGTTTACAGGCGGGCCAGGGTTTCACCGATAACGAAGTGACGCTGGTGATCGACGGGCGCTCGCACATTCTGTCGCTGACCGCGCAACGTCTTCCCGAAGGCTTGATCCTGCTGGAAATGGCGCCGATGGATAATCAACGTCGCCTGAGCCAGGAGCAGCTTCAGCATGCGCAGCAAATTGCCGCCCGAGACCTGGTGCGCGGCCTGGCACATGAAATCAAAAACCCGCTGGGCGGATTACGCGGCGCGGCGCAGCTTTTGACCAAGGCGCTGCCCGACCCTGCGCTGGCGGAGTATACCAACGTCATCATCGAGCAGGCGGACCGCCTGCGGAATCTGGTTGACCGTCTTCTCGGGCCACAGCAGCCGGGAATGCACGTCACAGAAAGCATCCATAAAGTGGCCGAGCGGGTAGTGAAGCTCGTCTCGATGGAGCTGCCAGAGAACGTCACGCTGGTGCGTGATTACGACCCAAGCCTGCCGGAACTGGCCCATGACCCGGATCAGATTGAGCAGGTCCTGTTGAACATTGTGCGCAATGCCCTGCAGGCGCTGGGACCGGAAGGGGGCGAGATTATTTTGCGCACCCGCACCGCCTTCCAGCTCACGTTACACGGCGTGCGCTATCGGCTTGCGGCCCGTATCGACGTCGAGGATAACGGCCCCGGTATTCCATCGCATCTTCAGGACACTCTGTTCTACCCGATGGTCAGCGGCCGTGAAGGCGGAACCGGCCTGGGCTTATCCATTGCCCGCAGTTTGATCGACCAACACTCTGGAAAAATTGAATTTACCAGTTGGCCGGGACATACCGAGTTTTCGGTTTTCCTGCCGATTAAAAAATAAAGGTGACGTTTATGCAACGAGGGATAGTCTGGGTAGTCGATGACGATAGCTCCATCCGTTGGGTGCTTGAACGCGCGCTCACAGGGGCAGGATTAAGCTGCACGACGTTTGAGAGCGGCAGCGAAGTGCTCGACGCACTCACCACTAAAACGCCCGATGTTCTGCTGTCGGATATCCGTATGCCGGGCATGGACGGGCTGGCGCTGTTAAAGCAGATCAAACAACGCCACCCTATGCTTCCGGTCATCATAATGACGGCTCATTCCGATCTGGATGCCGCGGTGAGCGCTTACCAGCAAGGGGCATTCGATTATCTGCCCAAACCGTTTGATATCGACGAAGCGGTGGCGCTGGTTGAGCGCGCGATTAGCCATTATCAGGAGCAGCAGCAGCCGCGCCACGCGCCCGATTTTGGGCCAACCACCGACATCATCGGCGAAGCGCCGGCGATGCAGGACGTGTTTCGCATTATTGGCCGTCTGTCCCGCTCCTCCATCAGCGTCTTGATTAACGGCGAATCGGGGACAGGTAAAGAGCTTGTGGCGCATGCGCTGCATCGCCACAGCCCGCGGGCAAAAGCGCCGTTTATCGCCCTGAATATGGCGGCGATCCCGAAGGACTTGATTGAATCCGAACTGTTCGGCCATGAAAAAGGGGCGTTTACCGGCGCAAATACCATTCGCCAGGGACGCTTCGAACAGGCTGACGGCGGCACGCTGTTCCTGGATGAGATCGGCGATATGCCGCTGGACGTTCAGACCCGTCTGCTGCGCGTGCTGGCCGACGGGCAGTTTTATCGCGTGGGCGGTTATGCGCCGGTGAAGGTGGACGTGCGTATTATCGCCGCGACCCACCAGAACCTGGAGCAGCGCGTGCAGGAAGGCAAATTCCGGGAGGATTTATTCCATCGTCTGAACGTCATTCGCGTTCATCTGCCGCCGCTGCGTGAACGCCGGGAAGATATTCCCCGCCTGGCGCGTCATTTCCTGCAGGTGGCCGCCCGCGAGCTGGGCGTAGAAGCCAAGCAGCTTCACCCGGAAACCGATGCTGCCCTCACCCGCCTCGCGTGGCCGGGCAACGTGCGTCAGCTGGAAAATACCTGCCGCTGGTTAACCGTGATGGCTGCCGGTCAGGAAGTGCTGATTCAGGATTTACCGGCCGAGCTGTTTGAGGCGACCGCGCCGGAAAGCAGTAGCGGACACGCGCTGCCGGACAGCTGGGCGACGCTGCTGGCGCAGTGGGCTGACCGCGCGCTGCGTTCCGGTCATCAAAACCTGCTGTCAGAGGCTCAGCCTGAGATGGAGCGTACGCTGTTGACCACCGCGCTTCGTCATACCCAGGGTCATAAGCAGGAAGCCGCTCGCCTGTTAGGATGGGGACGCAATACCCTGACGCGCAAGCTGAAAGAGCTGGGAATGGAGTAATATCCGCGCTTGTGTAAAGGTTATTAATTGAGCGCAAATTGCCGTTATTTTGCGCTTTACTGTTCCGATGAGTTTTGTATGATCGTGCCCGGAAATTGGGGGTGAACATCATGCTGGAAACATTCGTGAATATGCTCTCTAGCGGAGCCGCTGAAAGCCACACGCCACAAACCGCCGTTGCGGCGGTGCTGTGTGCGGCGCTGGTTGGGCTGTTTAGCTAGCGAGTTGGCGATGAAAAGCCGGGTGGCGCTTCGCTTACCCGGCCTACATTTCGCACTTTTGTAGGCCGGGTAAGGCGAAGCCGCCACCCGGCATTGCAGTTTAAATCACCCGCGAGAACTGCTGCATACGCGCTTTCTGACGCAGATACGCGTCGAAGCACATGCAGATATTGCGGATCAACAGGCGCCCTTTTGGCGTGACCTCAATCGCGCTCTCCGACACATCCACCAGCCCGTCTTTCGCCAGCGGCGCCAGCAGCTTCAGGTCTTCCGCGAAATAATCGCTGAAGTTCAGCGCCCACTGCGCTTCCACGTCCCTGAAATCGAGACGGAAGTTGCAGATAAGCGCCTTAATCACATCGCGACGGATGCAGTCGTCACGGGTTAATGCGATGCCGCGCCACAGCGCGTTGCCGGTCTCATCCACCTGCTGGTAATACAGCTTTAGCTCTTTCTGGTTCTGCGCGTAGCAGTCGCCGATCATGCTGATGGCGGAGACACCCAAGCCGAGCAGATCGGTATCGCCCTGGGTCGTGTAGCCCTGGAAGTTGCGGTGCAGTACCCCTTCGCGCTGAGCAACGGCCAGCTCGTCATCAGGACGGGCAAAGTGATCCATCCCGATAAACTGATAGCCGGTGTCGGTCAGCGAGGTGATGGTTTCCTGCAGGATATCCAGCTTCTGCTGGGCAGAAGGCAGATCCGCATCTTTGATTTTGCGCTGAGCGGCGAATAGCGTCGGCAGGTGCGCGTAGTTAAAGACGCTGAGGCGGTCCGGGCTGAGTTCAGCCACGCGCTTCAGCGTAAAGGCGAAGCTCTCCGGCGTCTGCTTTGGCAGGCCGTAAATCAGGTCGATGTTGGTCGAGGTAAAGCCGATGTCACGTGCGTGGTTGAGTAAGGCGAAGATAAACTCTTCGTCCTGCTCGCGGTTCACCAGACGCTGAACCTCTTTATTGAAATCCTGCACGCCCATGCTCAGCCGGTTGAAGCCTTCCGCGCGTAAATGATCCAGGACATCCAGCTCAATTTCACGCGGATCGACTTCGATCGAGATTTCGGCGTCGTCGTTAAAATTGAAATTTCCGCGCAGCAGCGTCATCAGACGGCTTATTTGCGCTTTGTTCAGATAGGTTGGCGTGCCGCCGCCCCAGTGAAGCTGGCTGACGTGACGGCCTTTAAACAGCGGCGCGCGATGCACAATTTCCTGTTCGAGCGCGTCAAGATACTGGTCGGCTTTATGCTGCTGGCGGGTCACGATTTTATTGCAGCCGCAGAAGTAGCAAAGCTTGTGGCAGAACGGAATATGGACATAGAGCGACAGCGGACGCTCAGGATAGCGCGCGACAGCCTGCTGAAAATCCTCCTCGCCGAAGGCATCGGAGAACTCCAGCGCGGTGGGGTATGACGTATAACGCGGCCCGGAATAGTTATATTTCTGGATTAGGGCCAAATCCCAGTCGATAGTTGGTGCTGACATGCTCACTCCTTCCGTTGGTGTCGCGTTCGTATACGGCGGCCCGTTCTGACCCCATTGCGGGCCATCATTCGGGTGCGCAGCCACTTCTGTCGCCGCGACAACCGCCGTAGTTTAACGAATAACCACACCAGATAACATATAACCGGAAGGGTTATAAGCAGGACTATCGAGCCTGCCGGGTGCAAATGTTAGTTTCCACCCTTCAGAAGACGCATCATATCTTCCTGCTTTTCGTCTTCTTCTTCGTCGTCTTCGTCATCGTAAGACAGACCCAGCTTCTGCATCAGCTCGTCGATGCGATCCAGTTTGGCATCCACCCATGACTGCTCTTCAGCGGTCAGGGTTTCACCCTCTTCAAGACGTTCCAGCAGCGCGTCCAGGCGCTCATCGTTCTCCAGCAAATCCAGCTCAGCCTGCGGTGAAAGCATAGGTTTCTCGCTCTTTGGTTTGTGCTGCTTAGTGACCGGGGTGTCTGTCACGCCCAGTGGAATGGGAGTTTTACTGCCGATACGAGGATCTTTCTGCTGCTTGCTTTTTGCAGAAGCGCCCGCTGCACCACCACCGTTGGCACGGCTACCCGCAGCATGACCGCGATGTTTTTTGTCGCGTTTGCGGTCGCGCGCTTCCTGGTTCAGTTCTTCGCGCGTTTTGCGGCGTGCTTTTGCAGGGCGTTTCGCGCCCGCAGCGGAGGTTGGTTTTTTCATGATGTTTTATCTTTAAGTCGTTTTCTTCAGTATAGAATTGCGGCGAAATCTAGCAGAAAGCAAGCAAAGAAAAAAGGCGACAGAGCAATCTGTCGCCTTTTTTCCTGACTCACAACCCTTAGCGGGTCAGACATTCCATGTTTGCCAACAACAAACCCTGTTTATCCCTTGGCTAATACCGTCCGTGATACGGTTCCATTTCCTGTTAAAACGCCTCCAGGCGCTGGTCGTCCTGACAATCCTGCGTCTTCGCCTCCTGGCGCTCCTGACCCTTATCCTTAAGTCATCATCCTGTTGGCTTCCTCGCCTTGCCGCATACTTTACCGTGTTCGCTTAAACTAACAAGCAACGAAACGGTACAAAAACGGATTTTCAGATAATTACCTGGAAATAAGCTGATGATTTAAAACAGTTTGCCTTTTTCTTGCTCCTGCGATTTCTCTGAAATCTCCCATAGTACGTATAGCCAATCTCTCACAGCGGCCAGGGCTTAAGCCTACAGGCTGAGTGCAATGAAAAAAGTCTTTTGCCCGCATTCAGGTATAATCCCCCTCAGATTACGATTTTTGGAGACGACCACGTGACTACCTGGAACTACCAACAGACGCATTTTGTCACCAGTGCGCCCGATATTCGCCACCTCCCCTCTGATACCGGTATTGAAGTGGCCTTTGCTGGCCGCTCTAATGCGGGGAAATCCAGCGCCCTGAATACGCTGACCAATCAGAAGAACCTGGCGCGTACCTCAAAAACACCTGGCCGTACCCAGCTGATCAACCTGTTTGAAGTCGCAGAGGGCAAACGCCTGGTCGACTTACCGGGGTACGGTTATGCGCAGGTACCCGAAGAGATGAAAATCAAATGGCAGCGTGCGCTGGGTGAATACCTCGAAAAACGCATGTGCCTGAAAGGTCTGGTGGTATTGATGGATATTCGCCACCCGCTGAAAGATCTCGATCAGCAGATGATCGACTGGGCGGTGGCAAGCGATATCGCCGTGCTGGTGCTGCTGACGAAAGCCGATAAGCTGGCAAGCGGCGCGCGTAAAGCGCAGGTGAATATGGTTCGCGAAGCGGTGCTGGCGTTCAACGGCGATGTGCAGGTTGAGCCGTTCTCCTCGCTGAAAAAGCAGGGCGTGGACAAGCTGCGTCAGAAGCTCGACACCTGGTTTAGCGAGCTGGAACCCGCGACGGAAGCGGAAGAAGAGTGATATCGAGCGCGGCAATGGCCGCGCTTTTTTTTGCCGGAAAATTTCTTTGCCGCAATAAAAAACGCCCCAGTCATTACTGACTGGGGCGGCTAAAATATTCAGCCAAATCCGATTACGTGAAGTAAAAGGTCTGAAAGATAGAACATCTTACCTCTGTACCCTACGCCGATAACTCTACCCCTTTTTGTGTTGCAGAAAAAGCACTTTTTGTAGTTTTTTTTCATTCTTTACATAGGGAATTCTAATGATCGTCACAAAACGCGCGTTGCCATGTTGCAAACTTACATAAAAAGCGCGTTATGCGAAGAACCCTTAGTGAGCCTGATCCCAGTTTTCACCACTTCCCACATCCACCAGCAACGGCACGTCCAGCGTCATGCTGCTTTCCATCAGTTCGTGGATCTTCTTCGACACGGCGTCGAGGTCGTCCTTGTGCACTTCAAATACCAGTTCATCGTGTACCTGCATGATCATTTTCACACGCGGTTTCTCTTTCTCGAGCCAGGCATCCACGGCGATCATTGCACGCTTAATAATGTCCGCCGCGGTCCCCTGCATCGGGGCGTTGATCGCGGCACGCTCTGCGCCCGCGCGGCGCGCCGCGTTGCTGGATTTGATGTCCGGTAAGTAGAGACGGCGGCCATCCAGGGTTTCAACGTAACCTTTCTCTTTCGCCTGCGCGCGGGTACGTTCCATATATTCCAGCACGCCCGGGTAGCGTTCGAAGTAGAGATCCATATACTTCTGCGACTCTTTACGCGGAATATTGAGCTGGCGTGAAAGGCCGAACGCGCTCATGCCGTAGATCAGACCGAAGTTGATCGCTTTAGCGCTGCGGCGCTGTTCGTTGGTCACGCTGTCCAGCGGCAAGCCGAAGACTTCCGCCGCGGTTGCCCGGTGGATATCCTTCCCTTCGGCAAACGCGGTCAGCAGGCCTTTGTCGCGGGACAGATGCGCCATAATGCGCAGCTCAATTTGCGAGTAGTCAGCAGAGACAATCAGATAATCCTCTGGTGCGATGAAAGCCTGGCGAATACGGCGGCCCTCTTCGTTACGTACCGGGATGTTCTGCAGGTTGGGATCGGTTGACGAGAGACGACCGGTCGCCGCGACAGCCTGATGATATGAGGTGTGCACGCGGCCCGTTTTCGGGTTGATCATCAGCGGAAGCTTATCAGTGTAGGTAGACTTCAGCTTCGCGAGACCACGGTACTGCAGAATCACTTTTGGCAGCGGGTAGTCCAGCGCCAGCTCTTCCAGCACCTCTTCAGAGGTTGAAGGCGCACCGCCAGGGGTTTTCTTCAGCGGCTTGATGCCCTGCTTTTCAAACAAAATGGTTTGCAGCTGCTTCGGTGAAGAGAGGTTAAACGGCTCGCCTGCAAGCTCATGCGCTTTTTGCTCCAGCTCGGTCAGGCGCTGCGCCAGCTCCCCGGAGTGATTATGCAGCACCGTTGGATCGATTTTCACGCCGTTGCGTTCAATGCGGGACAGCACGGGTACCAGCGGCATCTCAATATGCTGGAACACATTCAGCGGACCTTCGTGCTTTTGCAGTTTTGGCCACATTTTCAGGTGCAGCTGCAGCGTAACGTCAGCGTCTTCCGCCGCGTAGCGTCCTGCCTCTTCGAGAGCAATCTGGTTAAAGGTGAGCTGATTTTTCCCTTTGCCGGCAATCTCTTCGAAGGTGATCGTTTTGTGCTTGAGCCAGCGGTCAGATAAGGAATCCATATCATGGCGGCCCGCGACGCTGTCCAGAATGTAGGATTCAAGCATGGTGTCGAAGGCGATCCCGCGCAGTTCAATGCCGTAGTTTTGCAGAATGCCGCGGTCGTACTTGAGGTTTTGCCCAACCTTGAGCGCCTTTTCGTCTTCCAGAATCGGCTTCAGCAGTTCAAGCACGCGTTCACGGGAGATCTGTTCCGGCGCATCCAGGTAATCGTGCGCCACGGGAACATAGGCCGCATGACCTGGCTCTGTCGCAAATGACAGGCCTACCATATTGGCAGAGATGTTATCGAGACTGTCCGTTTCGGTGTCAAAGGCAAAGACCGGCGCCTTTTTCAGTTTCTCGATCCAGGCAATGAGCTGTGACTCTTCAAGAAGGGTTTCATAATTGTCGAAGGAAAGCGCCACGGCTTCTTCTTCCGCCTGCTCTTCTGCATCAACGACAATCGTCTCCTTCGGCTTTGTGGAAGGTTTTGCCCCTTTTGCCTGCAGCCATTTACCGGCTTCCACGTCAGTGGTCCAGCGCTTAAATTCGTATTTCTTAAACAGGCTTAGAAGCTCGTCCGCAGAAGGCTGCTGCACTTCCAGCTGTTCACAGCCCAGTTCGAGCTCGACATCGGTTTTGATTGTGGCCAGCTTATAGGAGAGATAAGCCACCTCTTTGTTCTCTTCCAGCTTCCCAGCCATGGTTTTGGCACCACGGAAGGAGAGACCGGCGATTTTGTCTGATTCCGCGTAGAGCGTATCCAGCCCGCCCAGCCCCTGAAGCAGCGCCTGCGCGGTTTTCTCACCGACGCCAGGGACACCAGGAATGTTATCCGAGGAGTCGCCCATCAACGCGAGGAAGTCGATAATCAGCTCTGGCGGCACGCCATATTTTGCAACCACCTCTTCCGGCCCAAGAATGGTGTTGGTCATAGTGTTAATCAGGGTAATCCCTGGCGTCACCAGCTGCGCCATATCTTTATCACCGGTGCTAATCAGTACCGGACGACCCATCTTTTCGGCTTCACGCGCCAGCGTACCGATGACGTCATCCGCTTCAACCCCAGAAACGGCCAGCAGCGGCAGACCCATCGCTTTCACCATCGCATGCAGCGGCTCTATCTGCGCACGCAGATCGTCAGGCATTGGCGGACGGTGGGATTTGTAATGTTCAAACAACTCGTCGCGGAACGTTTTGCCTTTCGCATCAAACACGACGGCCGCATGGGTTGGCTGATACTGGAGGATCAGGCTGCGCAGCATATTCAGCACGCCATACATTGCGCCGGTAGGTTCCCCTGCGCTGTTGGTCAGAGGAGGAAACGCATGGTACGCCCGATACAGGTAAGAAGAGCCATCGACGAGAATAAGAGGGTTTTCTGGGATCTGAACCATAATGTCCGTGCCTTTAATCAATTTATGCGTAAAGGATGCCACAGAAGGATGAAAACATCAGTTATTCAGGCCCGATACAGGAAAAGATTTTGCGATCGTGAGGATCGCTCGTAAAAATCAAACTGTGGATAAGTTTGTGAGTATTTTCACTTCATATGAATAACAGACGTAAAAAATACATATAAGGCAATATTTAGATCTTAATTATCAGATTGTTATGTTATGAGATCGCCTCTATATGGCCAACTGATGGCAATTTAGTCTATGTGGATATAAGCCTTGATTTACGCGGAACGACAGCGAAATCTTCTGCGCCGGGGTAAAAGCCGCCAAATCACCCTGTGAAAGCGCCATTCATTTGTCTGTTTTCTGGTAAAATCAGCGCCCAGCGTCGACTAGCCGGTCGCTCACTTACAGCTAACTACCTGAAAAAGCTCATCATGTCGAGATTGCTCGCTGCAATAACATTACTGCTAAGCATCATTTTAACTATCCTGGTGACGATCGCCTGTTCCGTACCGATCATTCTCGCCGGGATCATTAAACTGCTGCTGCCTGTACCCGTGGTGTGGCGAGCCGTGTCCGCATTTTGTAATTTCATGATGTATTGCTGGTGCGAAGGACTGGCGATCCTGTTGCGCCTTAACCCGCACCTGAAGTGGGATGTCAAAGGGCTGGAGAACCTTAACAAAAAGAACTGGTACCTGCTGATCTGCAATCACCACAGCTGGGCGGACATCGTGGTGTTATGCGTGCTTTTTCGCAAACACATCCCGATGAACAAATATTTCCTGAAACAGCAGCTCGCCTGGGTGCCTTTTATCGGGCTGGCCTGCTGGGCGCTCGATATGCCGTTTATGAAACGCTATTCGCGCAGCTATTTGATTCGTCATCCGGAACGTCGCGGTAAGGATGTGGAGACCACGCGCCGCTCCTGTGAAAAGTTTCGTGCGCATCCGACGACCATCGTGAACTTTGTTGAAGGCTCCCGGTTTACGGAAGAGAAGCGCCAGCAAACGCGCTCTCCGTATCAGCATCTGTTGCCGCCAAAGGCCGCGGGGATTGCGATGGCGCTTAACGTGCTGGGAGCACAGTTCGATAAACTTCTTAACGTCACGCTCTGCTATCCGGAAAACGATAAGACGCCGTTCTTCGATATGCTCAGCGGCAAACTGACGCGTATTGTCGTGCACGTTGACCTGGTTCCGATTGACGCTGAACTGCACGGTGATTACGTAAACGATAAGAACTTCAAACGTCGTTTCCAGCAGTGGCTTAATACGCTCTGGAAAGAGAAAGACGAACAGATAGACAAGATAAAATCTTCATACAAAAACGCCGGTCAGTGACCGGCGTTTTTACATCAGCGAAATTACTTCTTCTCAACCAGGTATTTCACGGTATCTGCATACTGCTGTACGAAAATATCCATGCTGCTGGTGTCCATGCCCTGCATGTTCAGCTGATATTTGCCGTTAACAAACATCGCCGGAACGCCCTGAAGCTGGAGGTCAGCAGCCGCTTTTTCCTGCTGGGCAACCAGTGATTTCACCACGAAGCTGTTCCATGCGGCATCGTACTCTTCACCTTTCACGCCGGCATCAACGAACACTTTACGGATATCCGCAGTGGTCTGAACGGTCTGGGTTTTCTGTACGGCTTCAAACATTGGCGAAGTGATCTTATCTTCTACGCCCAGTGCCATCGCCACCGCCCATGCCTGAGTCAGGTCTTTACCCAATGGGCCCAGGAACTCGACGTGGTACTTGGTCATTTTGGTGCCTTCCGGCAGCTTTTTCTTCACGTTGTCAGAGACATGCAGCACCTGCTCGAACTGGTAACAGTGTGGGCAATAGAACGAGAAGAACTCCAGTACCTGTGGCTCGCCAGCGACCGGCTTCTCCAGCGTGATGTACTGTTTGCCGTCGGTAAACTGTGCAGCAGAAGCGCTAAATGCCAGAATCATACCTGCCAGCGCCAGCCAAATTTTTTTCATGATTAACTCTCTCCTGGGTGTGTCCATTAATACATCGGCGTTAATTGCAGAGGGGGCTCCTGAAGAACCTTAACCTGCTCAGTAAATGTAGATATCTGGCTACGCCAGTAATCCTCTCCGGTAAGCCACGGGAAATTACGAGGAAATGCCGGATCGTCCCAACGCCTGATTAACCATGCGAGATAATAAACAAAACGCATCGCACGTAAAGGCTCAATCAGGGCAATTTCGTCTGAATTAAACGGGCTAAATTCTTCATAAGCTTCAATAATGGTTTCAAGCTGCATGCGCTGCTCGGCTTTGTCGCCATTGAGCAACATCCACAGATCCTGAACCGCTGGCCCCATACGCGCATCATCAAGATCGACAAACAGCGGGCCGTCACGCCAGAGAATATTCCCGGCGTGACAATCGCCATGCAGGCGCAGGACGGAAATATCATCGCGCCAGCAGGTTTTCACTGCAGCAATAAGCTTATCGGTGGCGTTGAGGAAATCATCCTTTAGCGCTGCGGGGATCATTGCAGACGTTTCGAATAATGTGCGCGGTTCAAGAAGGTATTCCTGAATCCCCATAGTCGGGCGGGCAATAAAGGCTTTTTTGCGTCCCGTCTGGTGTATACGCCCAAGATAGCGGGCAACCCACTCCATCTGATCGATATTATCCGCTTCAAACTGACGGCCACCCAGACTTGGGAATACTGCATAGTAATACCCTTCGTGCGTAAGGAGCGTTTGGTTATTGAATTTTAGCGGTGCGGCAACGGGGACATCGTCATCCAGCAGATCGTGAGCGAACTGATGCTCTTCCTGAATTTGTTCAGCGGACCAGCGTTCAGGACGATAGAATTTTACGACATAGCGCTGACGATCCTCGTCCTGAAATTGATAGACGCGGTTTTCGTAGCTGTTTAACGGTGTTAGCCCGGAATCCACCCGAATACCCTGTTCAAACAGGGCATCCATAATGGTGTCCGGGTGTAATGTCTGGAAAGTAAAAGCCTGGTCGTTCATCCGATCATCCGGAAATTATACGAATGATTCAGGATATCATCTTGTGGCGATTTCGGTGCCGCCGCTTACAAGCTTTTACTCTTTAATTACGCCTCGGGCGCGCAGCAATGCAGTCTTAAAATCTTCCTCATAATCTTTCTGAATACCAGGAATAACAGCATCTTTGGCAGAGTCGCGCATTTTAAGGTGGTAGATCAGGATGTCGTCAGAAAGGTCTGCCAGATCGCCGTCAAAACCTGACTCTTTTGCCAGTTTCTGTAAAAATTGCATCAGATTGAGCTCTGGCTCTTTTTGCCAGGCTGGCTGGAGGAGTTCAATAACTTCATTCAGACGTTTACATTTCATGGTGGTGCTCCTTTCATTTAGAGTGACACGTTAGCAGGGTCAATCCCACAATAAAAGAGGCGATATTCGTGAATGTTAGCCAGGAAATCATCGGGGTCGTTCTGGCAGGCGGCAGAGCAACGCGAATGGGCGGTAAAGATAAGGGGCTTCAGCTTCTTAATGGAAAACCCTTGTGGCAGCATGTCGCTGACACGCTTGCAGATCAGGTTGCAGCAATAGCCATCAGTGCCAATCGCCATATCGATATTTATCAGCGCAGCGGATACCCCGTTTATCAGGATACTCTCGAGGATTACCTAGGACCGTTGGCCGGCATGCTCTCGATCATGCAGCAGTCTGAGGCAGAGTGGTTTGTTTTCTGCCCGTGTGATACGCCGTTTATTCCCTCCTGCCTTGTCGAGCGTCTCGTGCAGTCTCGTAATGGTGCACCGGTTGTCTGGGTGCATGACGGTGAGCGCGACCATCCTGCTATTACGCTGATTCATAGATCATTAGTTCCAGCGCTGCAGGATTACCTGACGGTGGGAGAGCGAAGAGTCATGGTGTTTATGCGTCAGTCAGGCGGCCATTCCGTTGATTTTAGCGACTGGAAGTCTGCATTTGTGAACGTGAATACGACGGAAGATTTACAGACCATGCAGGAGAAAAAATGACGCCTGTTTTAGCTATCGCCGCCTGGAGTGGTACCGGGAAAACGACGCTACTTAAAAAGCTGATACCCGCACTTTGTGCCAGAGGCATCCGCCCAGGCCTGATTAAGCATACCCACCACAATATGGACGTCGATAAACCGGGTAAAGACAGCTATGAACTGCGTAAGGCAGGTGCCGCGCAAACCATGGTGGCAAGTCGTGAGCGGTGGGCATTGATGACGGAAACGCCCGATGAAGCACCGCTGGATCTCGCGTATCTGGTCAGTCGGATGGATCACTCCACGCTTGATCTGGTGCTGGTTGAGGGGTTTAAGCATGAGGCCGTTGCAAAGATCCTGCTGTTCAGAAGCGATGCCGGGCATGATTTTAGCGAGTTAACGCTGGATGAGCATGTCATTGCGGTGGCTAGCGATGTGGCAGTGGAACTTGAGGTTCCAGTGCTGGATTTAAATGATGTGGACGGGATTGCGCAGTTTATTGTGGCGTGGAGTGCGGTCTGACTTGCCGGGTGGCGGCTTTGCCTTAACCGGCCTACCGTTTTTTGGCGCAT
>NZ_JBRIQR010000042.1:0-42365 GCF_052983755.1 Enterobacter sp. CFEC122
TAATGTCATGATAATAATGGTTTCTTAGACGTCAGGTGGCACTTTTCGGGGAAATGTGCGCGGAACCCCTATTTGTTTATTTTTCTAAATACATTCAAATATGTATCCGCTCATGAGACAGATCTAGGTGAAGATCCTTTTTGATAATCTCATGACCAAAATCCCTTAACGTGAGTTTTCGTTCCACTGAGCGTCAGACCCCTAATCCCAGCTGTAGCGGCCTGATTACATCCGGCCGCTACACCTAGCTCCACCTTCAAACAAGGAATATCGTTGATGTCACTGTATCGCCGTCTAGTTCTGCTGTCTTGTCTCTCATGGCCGCTGGCTGGCTTTTCTGCCACCGCGCTGACCAACCTCGTCGCGGAACCATTCGCTAAACTCGAACAGGACTTTGGCGGCTCCATCGGTGTGTACGCGATGGATACCGGCTCAGGCGCAACTGTAAGTTACCGCGCTGAGGAGCGCTTCCCACTGTGCAGCTCATTCAAGGGCTTTCTTGCTGCCGCTGTGCTGGCTCGCAGCCAGCAGCAGGCCGGCTTGCTGGACACACCCATCCGTTACGGCAAAAATGCGCTGGTTCCGTGGTCACCCATCTCGGAAAAATATCTGACAACAGGCATGACGGTGGCGGAGCTGTCCGCGGCCGCCGTGCAATACAGTGATAACGCCGCCGCCAATTTGTTGCTGAAGGAGTTGGGCGGCCCGGCCGGGCTGACGGCCTTCATGCGCTCTATCGGCGATACCACGTTCCGTCTGGACCGCTGGGAGCTGGAGCTGAACTCCGCCATCCCAGGCGATGCGCGCGATACCTCATCGCCGCGCGCCGTGACGGAAAGCTTACAAAAACTGACACTGGGCTCTGCACTGGCTGCGCCGCAGCGGCAGCAGTTTGTTGATTGGCTAAAGGGAAACACGACCGGCAACCACCGCATCCGCGCGGCGGTGCCGGCAGACTGGGCAGTCGGAGACAAAACCGGAACCTGCGGAGTGTATGGCACGGCAAATGACTATGCCGTCGTCTGGCCCACTGGGCGCGCACCTATTGTGTTGGCCGTCTACACCCGGGCGCCTAACAAGGATGACAAGCACAGCGAGGCCGTCATCGCCGCTGCGGCTAGACTCGCGCTCGAGGGATTGGGCGTCAACGGGCAGTAAGGCTCTGAAAATCATCTATTGGCCCACCACCGCCGCCCTTGCGGGCGGCATGGATTACCAACCACTGTCACATTTAGGCTAGGAGTCTGCGCGGCAGAGCCGTGTGACCGGTTTTCTGTAGAGCACTGACGATGGCGGCGGCGCTCTCTGCAATTGGCAAGGCGTCGGCGCCAAGGATACCAATCTTGCGGCGCGCGGCGTGTTATGACGACTGGGGTGCATTTGAGCCGCCCCATTTAACCTTCGCCCTCACAGATACGCCATTCGCCTCAGATTTAGCGCCATGCAGACGAGCTTCCACTCGGCTTGCACCTTGTCCAGGCCCCTCATGCTGAACTGACGCAATCCCATCACCGCCTTGATCCAACCATTCGGAGCCTCCACGATCGACTTGCGCCGGCGGTAAGCTGCATCGCCTTGCTCCGTTTTCAATTTCGCCGCAATCGCCGCCGTATGCGGATGGGTCTTGGCATTGACCTTGGCATCTTCACGTCCCTCGCGGCCGAGGGCAACGATGACATCGCCGTGGTGATCGGCGACCTTTGCCAGAACAGCCTCACTACGGAATCCCGCATCCGCCAGCGTCTGGGCCGGCATTTCTCCGGTGTTGGCCTGAACTGCTGCCAGCATGCCCAGCAGCGCCTGACTGTCCGCGGCGCAGTTGGTCAACTCCGCCGCCACGATGATCTGGTGCTCGGCATCGACCGCTGTGTACCCGTTGTAGCTCTGCTCGGAGCCACCACCGGCGTGTTTCATGATCCGGCTGTCCGGATCGGTGAAGCTTTCCTGATCACGGTCATCCGGCACACCAAACTCGCGTTTGTACGAGCCACCGCCCTTGTCCGAGCCATCCGGATGGCGAGGCCGGCGGCCATCGTCTTCGCTGCGCCCCCGGGCCTGGTCCGCTTCACGCTGGCGCGCTTCCAGGCGCGCCTTTGCCGCCTGGATCGCCTCCAGGCGCTTCTCGCGGCGAGAAATCTCGGCAGGAATGTCCAGCTCCGGCTCGTTACGCTCCTGGTCGTCGGTAGCCTTGGCGCGATCAAGCAGCGCCTTGATCTCGCAATGCAATTCGTCCTCGGCCGGCTTCATGCGCTTATAGCTCATCGCCTTGTGGTCGCCATGTTTGGCGGCTTCGTATTCAGGTTCTTTAGAGAGATCCTTTAGATCGCCGTTCCTCACTACTGCCGGGAAGTCTCCCCAGGGAGCACGTTCGGCCTTATGTTCGGTCATGGTTTCAATCCCGGTCAGCGTCCCATATAGCCCCGAAACCTGCCAGGTGGGCCAAGATAGACCAGGCACCATAAGCAATAGGGCTAGGGTTGGTTTTGCTCACCCAACGCCTGAAGGTTCGGGTTCCCTTTCCGCTGCCTCTCTCACCAGGCAAACCAACGAGATCAGCGACATCAACGCCACTGAGAGGCTTACTAAGCCCTTTTCGTTGCCTAATCAGCTCCAACACCTCTTTGATTTCATCGGCGGTTGGAGCCTGCCAATCTTCAGCGAACGGCCTAAGCGTTTCAGGTCTAATCATGCGATAAATCCTCAAATAGCCCCGGTCAATGCCGGGGCTTTTTTATCAATGGGTAACGGTCGCGGCGGCCTCCCGATACGCCTTCAGTTCAATCAAGAGCAAGCCAAGCTCCCGCATCTTCATGCGCGGCATATGAACGGGGCGGCGGGCCGTCAGAGCGTCGCCAATGTGTTTTGCAAGTGATACAATATCCGTATTCATCGCGTTTATCCTCAAATTGACCGGTGAAAGCCCCTGTGATTGGTTGCAGCCATACCAGGGGCACCATTTCTTTTTCTACCTATGCACCTCCTTTAAGAGCCCCGGCCATCACCGGGGCTTTCTGTTGCTAGTCTATTGCGGCCAAGATGGCCTCTTTTTCGTCATGCTCACAAGCCCAATCCCGCAAGCTGTGATACAGCCTTGAAAACCGCTCCTGGTCAGCGCCTTCTGTGTGAAATGACAGATGGCTATAGAGGTAGAGGCAAGCGGTAATCCCGGCAGCATCGGCGCTCATTTGGCCACTAAAGTAGTTCATGGCCTCGATGTTCAGCATTTCATCACGACGCCCAGGAGCCATATAAAAGCCGCCGTTCGACAGCTCCCACATAAGCCAATAAGCCCCGCGATACTCGCGGCAGAGCCCTTTCATTTGCTGGTAAAGCATCGACTCGAAAACCACATAGAAACGGCCTACATAGCGGGGCATTGCAGCCATACGGCGAGGGGTGGCGACCAGGGAGCAGATCAGGGGATTAAGTTCTGTTTGCATCATCGGAGTTCTCCGGTATTGACCGTGGCGGGTGCCCGGCCTTCTGAGATATATAATAGGCCATTTTGGCCTATTGTGTCAAGCGGGTACAATAAAAAATAGGCCAAATCGGCCTACTTTTTTTCTCTCCAACTGAGCCACATTTTATTCAGCTCCAGGCTGCGGGCTGGCCAATCTGGCAGATTCACCGCATGGGCGCGGTAGTTGATCCGAGTATTCAGAGTGCAACGGGGAAAGGGGTTGGCCACCTTGCAGTAACGATAAAACAGACCGACGAGGCGAGCACCGTAACGATCACGCTCCCAGGTCAAAACGTTGTGCATATGCTCGCGGCGTTCGCGTATCCATTCTCGATAGAGTTGGTGAAAGGTGCGGTTAGCTGTGTGGATCATCGGAGTTCTCCGGTATTGACCGTGGCGGGTGCCCGGTCTTCTTAATTAAGATTATAGGCCAAAATGGCCTACTATGGCAAGAAAAAGCGCGCTCTACGTTAAAAAAATCACGTAGTCGCGGGGGATTGCCGCCAAGATTTCGCATAGCGTCGCCTGATTTCGTACGTACGAAATGGGCCACCTGGTCGAGCTGCTGCCGATGCCTGGTGAGTTGGCCACCTGGTTGATTTCCTTCTGGCGTCCAGATCTGAACTTGGCCACCTGGTCGAGCTGCTGCCGGTGCCTGGTAAGTTGGCCACCTGGTTGATTTCCTTCTGGCGTCCAGATCTGAACTTGGCCACCCGGTCGAGCTGCTGCCGGTGCCTGGTAAGTTGGCCACCTGGTCGAACTGCTGCCGGATCTAAAGGTGGAATATTAAGCAGGTAGTGATAGACTGAGATCCAGCATGGCTATACGCCTGCTAACCCCTCAAAAGAAAGCAGCCTCTAGGGCTGCCATCCGTTACGAAATCTCACTCACTTTGAAATAGCCATCTAAACGGCTTTACACCTGGCCGCCTGAAGGGCAACCGCTGAGGCTTCGCCATTAGTAATAGGGGAGGGACTTGTCTCACTGTTTTGTTGAGGTGAAGGCTTGCCCAGGCGATACCATTTAGCCCGGCTCATGCCCATAGCTTCCCAGGGCTTTTGCCTGCTCAATGAGTTGGCTTCATAGGCTTCACGCTCAAGCTGGCCAGCGGCGCGGCGACGTTCTTCATCACGCAGTCTATCGCGCTCTCTGCGGCGCTTCTGAGCCTCGTCAGTGCTGATAATCGTCTTCAGTTGCTCTTGTTCTTGCTGTGAGATCTGGAATAGGTTGATCAGCGTGTCGTTTTTGGGCGTGTATAGCGGTGCAAACGACTTTCCGCCGAACTCGACACGTTCCCCAGCCTCATAGGATTTCGCCTTGCTGTAGAGCGTCATAAGCTCTTTGGAGCGGTAAGACCAACGAGTATCCAGCTCGGAGGAAAGAGCGGCGGCCTCATGGTACATCTGGGCGCTGTTTGTTGCCCCGGAGAGAAGGAGAAAGTTAAGACGCCAGAAAAGATGCCTCATTCGCTCGCCTTCGTTGATTCCACCTCTGAGCTGGCCCAACTTGCGTAGGTCTTCCAGGGGGAACCGCAGAATTCGGAAAAAATCGTACGCTAAGCTAAGGAAGGTCTGAAAAAGCCCCCGCTCGAGAAATGCATCCCAGCAACCATGCGGGTTACAGAGCGGTGATTTCGCGAAACATGGGCTTTTTCAGAGCTTCCTTAGCGTTACGATAAAGCTAGCATGGAAACGATAGGTGCAAGCAAGTTAAGGGTTGCATCGCGCATGTCAATCTAGGCTATACCCTAACTTGATGTCAGGCAGGGCCGCGCCGCTTCGTCAGAATAGAGTCTGCTTTCCCATTTTTTGACACATGCCCGCGAAGGTTATAGATTTCAGCCTGACAGAAATGGGCTTTGAGGCACAACGGAACAGAAAGTGCACTTAAGCCGCCTTCAACCAAGGAGACATCGTGCAGGGGCACCGCATCGGCTACGTCCGGGTCAGCAGCTTTGACCAGAACCCGGAACGCCAGCTGGAACAAACCCAGGTGAGCAAGGTGTTCACCGACAAGGCATCGGGCAAGGACACCCAGCGCCCCCAGCTCGAAGCGCTGCTGAGCTTCGTCCGCGAAGGCGATACAGTGGTGGTGCACAGCATGGATCGGCTGGCCCGCAACCTCGATGACCTGCGTCGCTTGGTACAGAAGCTGACTCAGCGCGGCGTGCGCATCGAGTTCCTGAAGGAGGGCCTGGTGTTCACTGGCGAGGACTCGCCGATGGCCAACCTGATGCTGTCGGTGATGGGGGCCTTCGCTGAGTTCGAGCGCGCCCTGATCCGCGAGCGGCAGCGTGAGGGCATCGCCTTGGCCAAGCAGCGTGGCGCGTACCGGGGCCGCAAGAAAGCCCTGTCCGATGAGCAGGCTGCTACCCTGCGGCAGCGAGCGACGGCCGGCGAGCCCAAGGCGCAGCTTGCCCGCGAGTTCAACATCAGCCGGGAAACCCTCTACCAGTACCTCCGCACGGACGACTGACACATGCCGCGTCGCTTGATCCTCTCGGCCACGGAGCGGGACACCCTGCTTGCGCTGCCGGAAAGCCAGGATGACCTGATCCGCTACTACACCTTCAACGACTCCGACCTGTCGCTGATCCGCCAGCGACGCGGCGACGCCAACCGCCTCGGCTTCGCCGTGCAGCTCTGCCTGCTGCGCTACCCCGGTTACGCGCTGGGAACCGACAGCGAGCTGCCCGAGCCGGTCATCCTGTGGGTGGCGAAGCAAGTCCAGGCCGAGCCGGCGAGCTGGGCAAAGTACGGCGAGCGCGACGTGACCCGTCGCGAGCATGCCCAGGAACTGCGCACCTACCTGCAACTGGCCCCGTTCGGCCTGTCCGACTTCCGCGCCCTGGTGCGCGAGCTAACCGAGCTGGCCCAGCAGACCGACAAAGGCTTGCTGCTGGCCGGTCAGGCCCTGGAGAGCCTACGGCAGAAACGACGCATCCTGCCGGCGCTGAGCGTGATTGACCGGGCCTGCTCGGAAGCCATTGCGCGAGCCAATCGGCGGGTCTACCGCGCCCTGGTCGAACCACTCACGGACTCGCATCGGGCCAAGCTGGACGAGCTGTTGAAGCTCAAGGCCGGCAGCAGCATCACCTGGTTGACCTGGCTGCGCCAGGCACCGCTGAAACCCAACTCTCGGCACATGCTGGAACACATCGAGCGGCTGAAGACATTTCAGTTGGTGGACTTGCCCGAAGGCCTGGGCCGGCACATCCACCAGAACCGCCTGCTCAAGCTGGCCCGCGAGGGTGGGCAGATGACGCCCAAAGACCTCGGTAAGTTCGAGCCGCAGCGCCGCTACGCGACCCTGGCCGCCGTGGTGCTGGAGAGCACCGCGACCGTGATCGATGAGCTGGTCGATCTGCATGACCGCATCCTGGTCAAGCTGTTCAGCGGCGCGAAGCACAAGCATCAGCAGCAGTTCCAGAAGCAGGGCAAGGCGATCAACGACAAGGTGCGCCTGTACTCCAGGATCGGCCAGGCGCTGCTGGAAGCGAAGGAAAGCGGCAGCGACCCCTATGCCGCCATCGAGGCGGTGATTCCCTGGGACGAGTTCACCGAGAGCGTCAGCGAGGCCGAGCTGCTGGCCCGGCCGGAAGGCTTCGACCACCTGCACCTGGTCGGCGAGAACTTCGCCACCCTGCGCCGTTACACGCCGGCCTTGCTGGAGGTGCTGGAACTGCGCGCCGCGCCGGCCGCGCAAGGCGTGCTGGCAGCCGTGCAGACCCTGCGTGAGATGAACGCCGACAACCTGCGCAAGGTGCCGGCCGATGCACCCACGGCCTTCATCAAGCCGCGCTGGAAGCCGCTGGTGATCACCCCGGAAGGCCTCGACCGGAAATTCTACGAAATCTGCGCCCTGTCCGAGCTGAAGAACGCCCTGCGCTCCGGCGACATCTGGGTCAAGGGCTCGCGGCAGTTCCGCGACTTCGACGACTACCTGCTGCCGGCCGAGAAGTTCGCCGCACTCAAGCGCGAGCAGGCCCTGCCCCTGGCGATCAACCCGAACAGCGACCAGTACCTGGAAGAGCGTTTGCAGCTGCTGGACGAGCAGTTGGCCACCGTCACCCGCCTGGCCAAGGACAACGAGCTGCCCGATGCCATCCTCACCGAGTCAGGGCTGAAAATCACCCCGCTGGATGCGGCGGTGCCGGATCGGGCGCAGGCGCTGATCGACCAAACCAGCCAGTTACTGCCGCGCATCAAGATCACCGAACTGCTGATGGACGTGGACGACTGGACGGGCTTCAGCCGCCACTTCACCCACTTGAAGGACGGGGCCGAGGCCAAAGACAGGACGTTGCTGCTGTCCGCAATCCTCGGTGATGCGATCAACCTCGGGCTGACCAAGATGGCCGAGTCGAGCCCCGGCCTGACCTACGCCAAGCTGTCCTGGCTGCAAGCCTGGCACATCCGCGACGAAACCTATTCGGCGGCCTTGGCCGAGCTGGTCAACCACCAGTATCGCCACGCCTTTGCCGCCCACTGGGGCGACGGCACGACCTCATCCTCCGATGGCCAGCGCTTCCGCGCGGGTGGCCGGGGCGAGAGCACCGGGCACGTCAACCCGAAGTACGGTAGCGAGCCGGGACGGCTGTTCTATACCCATATCTCCGACCAGTACGCGCCGTTCAGCACCCGCGTGGTGAATGTCGGCGTCCGCGATTCCACCTATGTGCTCGACGGCCTGCTGTACCACGAGTCCGACCTGCGGATCGAGGAGCACTACACCGACACGGCCGGCTTCACCGATCACGTCTTTGCCCTGATGCACCTGCTAGGCTTCCGCTTCGCGCCGCGCATCCGCGACCTCGGCGAAACCAAGCTGTACGTGCCGCAGGGCGTGCAAGCCTACCCGACGTTGCGCCCGCTGATCGGCGGCACCCTGAACATCAAGCACGTGCGTGCCCACTGGGACGACATCCTGCGCCTGGCCAGCTCGATCAAGCAGGGCACCGTCACCGCCTCGCTGATGCTGCGCAAGCTCGGCAGCTACCCGCGCCAGAACGGACTGGCCGTGGCCCTGCGCGAGCTGGGCCGGATCGAGCGCACGCTGTTCATCCTGGACTGGCTGCAAAGTGTTGAACTGCGCCGCCGCGTGCATGCCGGCCTGAACAAAGGTGAGGCGCGCAACTCGCTGGCCAGGGCGGTGTTCTTCAACCGCCTTGGGGAAATCAGGGATCGGAGCTTCGAGCAGCAGCGCTACCGGGCCAGCGGCCTCAACCTGGTGACGGCGGCTATCGTGCTGTGGAACACGGTGTACCTGGAACGCGCCACCCAGGGGTTGGTCGAGGCCGGCAAGCCGGTGGACGGCGAGCTGCTGCAATTCCTGTCGCCGCTGGGCTGGGAGCACATCAACCTAACCGGCGATTACGTCTGGCGGCAGAGCCGCAGACTGGAAGACGGGAAGTTTCGGCCCTTACGGATGCCCGGAAAACCTTAGCGTACGATTTTTTCCGAATTCTGCGGGCTCCCCTAGAAGCATGTCATTGATTGCGCCAAACATTCGGGCATCAAATTCGGTCTGGTCAGCTTTTAGACTTTGCCAAGTCGTCGGGACATTCACGGCCACGATTTTAATTTGCCGATCCCGCAAGATAGCTTTTAGATTTTGCCAATCAGCTTCACGCAGCCTAGACAACCGGTCAACATCTTCAATAAGTAAAATATCTTGAGACTGGCAATCGCTCAGGAGCCGGAATAACTCAGGCCGATCTAAACGAGCGCCAGATTCATTTTCTGCATAATAGTTGCAAATTGATAAGCCGCGCTCTTGCGCAAAGGCATCAATACTGCCCCGCGCTCGCTGTGCATCCTGTTCTTTAGTTGATGCACGAAGATAGGCACGAACAAAATTTGTGGCCTTTGCCGGTACTGTTTGAGTCATTAGCGCGAACCAGTCTGTTTTAAGTGGTGTTAGCGCCTTATACAGTACCTATTAAAGCCAGTCCATTTTAAGCATACTCAAACCGAACCAAAGAAATGATTCATTATGTGACCACGTCACCTACAGTTACATCAGAAAGACGGTGTAAATCAAACGTAAAGCCATAATGAGCTTTACCATGTAAAGCACACATAAAGACACACTTATCTTTATACTCTATTTACATCGTAAAACATAAAGAGTATAAAGACACTATAAAGACGCCTATATCTTTATAAGTTAAAGACACCGTAAAGACATGAAAAGCTTTACATCGTAAATACGAGGATGCGGAAATGGGAAAAATTTTACTGGTGGTTTCAGATAAGGGCGGGGTAGGGAAAAGCACCTACTCAGCTAACACAGCATCTATGCTGGCAAACAGAGAAAAATCGGTAATCATCCTTAAAACCGATAAGAACAATGACCTTATCAGCTGGAATGAAAAACGCAGGGAGAATAGCCTCCCAACAGTACCAGTCTACGAGGCATACGGTAATGTAAGCAAAGAGATTAACCGCCTGAGCAAGCTGTGCGATGTTCTGATCGTTGACTGCCCCGGACATGACAGCCTTGAGTTCCGTAGCGCACTGACTGTGTCAGATATCATGATAACTCTGGTTAAAGCGTCATCTGACTTTGAAAGTGAAACACTGACGAGCGTAACCGAGAAAGTCCGCATGGCTCAGAAATCAAACGCAGCCCTGCAACCCTGGGTATTACTTACCAGAATAAACCCAAGCAAGCCACGCCACAGAAAAGCCGCTATTGAGCTGGATAAATTATTACGCTCAGACGACGTCTGGATACAGCCACTAAAAAACCGCATGTCAGAATTGGATGTGTTTGAAAGCGCCTGCAATGAAGGGGCAGGGGTACATGATGTAAGCCGCGCCTCCAGTCTGACAACAGCAAAAGCACAGATAGAATTAGTCGCCCAGGAAATAGGGATAATCTAAATATTTCAATCGAATACATAGAAATTTACATTGTAAAGACAACATAAAGACACTATAGTATTTACACTTAGATAGTGTCTTTAATGAGGATTTTGTATGGTTTTAAAATTGAAAACGCCAACCGTTCCGGCGACAGAAGAACAGGCAACAAACGCAGAAACAGCACGCTTTATCTCTGGAGCCACAAGGAAGCCAACACCAGGTAAAGCGAAGCTGGTTAATTTCCGGCTTTCTGAAGCCTTTGACGATATCCTAGAGGCTGAGGCGATCAGAACAGGACAGAGCAGGACAACCGTTCTAAAGGCAGCGCTGGCCGCATTTGATAATCTGGACGAAAACCAGAAAAACCACTGGTTACTGGAATCAGCAAAATTCTAACCATAGAAGCATGGATGATAATCTATGAGATATTTAACCGAATTAATCTGTCAACTCTACAGGTTGACAGATCACCATAAGCTGACCGCTGCAACGTTTAAAAATCTTGCTGATATTAAGTTAGTTGAACCTACAGCGGATGCAGACACCATATTGCAGCTTGAAAATATATTTAGCGAATACTCACTGAGATATATTGACAGGGATCTGGCTGAGATTCTGAGTAACATAATAACTACAGATAAAAAACACTCTCTGGATTTCGATTTTAACAAATTACAGTCTCTGACTGCCTCGAAAAGTTTCGGTTGTGGATGGAACAAGGTAATAAATGGTAGTTGGTTCAAAAACCTTTACTCATGGGGGGAGGGGATGTATCCCGCCAAAAACCTGAAAGCTGAAAACATTTCAGACTGGGAGGATAATATATGGCACATTGAGCATGAAGGTTTCAACCCTCGCGATTCTATCAATGTTACATATTACTCCTGGCTTGACCGCTATGTAGCTTCAAACAGTGGTGGTTCACATCATGCAGCAATGGTTGTATATCAATCTGTCAGAGACAAATTAGAGTATAAACGAGAAGCGGTTATTGAACAACTGAGCATAAATTCAAACACCGTTGAAATACTTGACCAGAACTACTATTCATTCATATTCCAGATAAAACGCCCTAGTAATAAGACAGAAATTTATACATCAGAATATGAATTTATAGATGCTTTAAAAGAGTTTGTAGAAAACAGATATACTATACTTAATCCTGTCAATTACGTTTCCAGTATTAAATTAGTTTTTATTCCAAAACATGCACTAAAAACAAATGACAAAACTTTCCGTAACTGGTTCTATTCTGCAATTAGTTGCGGGAAAATAATATCATTCCCCGATTATCTGAAAAATCCAGCGCATTACCATACACACCATTACTCACATGAACTAAACTCGATAACACTTGGTGACCCTAGCAGAAAGTATAAACTGAGAGAAGATTCTTAGATTTTATATAAAATAGCAATATTATCATTTGTCAGAAGATCGGACAGAGCCATACATTCAAGAACCACAATACCCGTCCCTGCCAACAAACTGGCATCAGATATCTTATCGAAGCTGATAATCATCATTGGCTTGCGTTGTGTTAAATCAAAGATTACTAATGGTAGTATTACACTGTTAATTGATTCAAATTCTTTAAAGAAAGCATCAGAGCCATACTCACTGGCAGGAAAAAGAATTTCACTCAATCTGATCCCATAAAAAACATGATAGTTTTCTTTGAGGTTTTCCTTTAAAATATTAATAGCTTTTGCGTATTTATCATCAATAAACTCTTTTACATCAAACTTCATAAATCCTCCAACAAGAACCGACTGTAGGTCACCAGGCAAACGAGTAAAATGCTAGCATTTTGCGGCGTTTGCCCTATCCTGCATCGCATTGAAAAGAACTCACATCGCGCACTATGCTAAACCGATGGTATAAGGCAAACATGCACAGTGCAAGCAGGCAGCTTGCGACTGGTTCACCGCGACTCATCATCAGGTGTCTCCGTGCTTGCTTCTTTCGCATCAGGAACCAGGAGACGATACCACGGCATTTTTTTGTTTATCATCTCCATTAGGGGAGTGGCAAACAAACTCAATCCCCACAGGCTTACGATAACAGGGATCGTGAAATTATGTGGCGTCCAGAACTGGCGCTCAAGGTGAAACCATGTGACGACACAAACCATCCCGCCAATCAAGAAAATAGCCTTACTGAAAGCCCCCAATACAGCCAGGGTAATAACAGAAACTACATGCAGTGCGCCAGCTGTGACAAGGCGAAGATAAAAACAGAACCATTTAACGTGTCGGATAAACGGATTGCCCGTTTTTACTCTACGTTGCTTTTTACGTTCCCTGTCAATTTCATGCCTTAGTTTGTCTCGCTCTGCGCCCAGCGGGAAATCATAGATTTTAGCCATAACTCACCTCATTTCTTTTTGGGTGGTACTTTTCTATCAAACTCCTCAAGAAAAGCAGAATCATCATCGTCAAATAACTCTATAGGAAAATCAGAGCCTGATTCGGCAAATTTATCTTCATCTATAGCGTATTCAAATCGTAACTTACTAACTTTCCTTCCTTCTTTTTCATCGACAACGCAAGACAGGAAAGTCACCTCAGTTTTTTCTTTTATTTCTTTGATGGCCTTATTTATTACCTCTCGCTTGAATATAGGGTACTCTGGATACTTATATATAATATCTCCATTATCATCAATATTGTAAGCAATAAGTTCATCCTTCAACTCTTCCAGAGATAGGCTAAATGAATTTTTCCCTTTAAACGTTGAGTAATTCTTCCTAATTAACTGATACAATGACCACGAATACTCCCCTCTCAATTTTAATGAGGACGCAATTAGTTGTGTTGTGAATTTATTTTCCGCCCCAATTAATCTTGATATATAAGGCGTGATAGTGTATCCAAATCTTAGAATTACAAATCCCTCATTTTGGTTATATGCACAATAATCAGTAATCGATAAGTCAAGGCGGTCGATGTTTTTTGAATTTGGAAGACCAAGTTCCTTTGCTAATTCCTTCATATCATTCCCCGTAAGGGAAAGTTTACTGACATTTAACAATTCAGCACCTTCCTTGACTTGCTTATAAGCAACAGAAGGATGTATTCCGGCTATCTTTGCGTACATATCAGCCCGAATTTTAAAGGTCTGCCCCATTCTCATTTCTTTTTTTGGATCAACATAAACCAAGGCCAGACACAGAACCCTTTTGGCTGCCAATGGAAGTTGAGCCAGAGTTTTATTTATTTCGTTCCTGTGACGAATCTTCGTTTTTTCAGTTACATTTTTCATAACTTTTATTCTCATAAAACCTCTCACTAAAGAGTAGCCACATTAACATGATGAAGTTATTTTTTCCATCATGTTTATTCGCATTTATCATCATGTTTGTCCGCTTAGCGACTCAGCTAAACCAGACAGGCTCCAGCCAATGTGCTCATAAAACGCACGCCTTGATGACTTCACATACAAAGATCTTCAGATATGAAGCTTTTAAATCAAGCTGTTAATAGCGTCGCATTTTCCATCATGTTTCGTCGCATTTTCCATCATGGTAAAACGCATTTTTCATCATGACTCGTCGCATTTCCCATCATGTTTAATCGCATTTATCATCATGTTTCGTCGCATCCACCATCATGTTTAGCTTATTTTTCCTATATATATCAGATAATTAAAAACCTCTAATTCTTTAAGATCTTTAAGAAAAGAAAATATATATAAGGCTTTTAATGCACAGTACCTGTGGATAACTCAGCATAAACCCAGAGGATAGATCCTTCTAACCTTCGGAAGTTGGAGCAAAACATAAGGTGTTCATATTTTAGCCATTGAGTGTACGTGCTCTCTGTCAGAGCAGCAGATATTCCGCTTCCTCGCTTTGGCTGTTCGTTCCTCGTCGCTATGCTCCTGCGGTACGCCTCAGCCAAAGACTGCGGCGAGCGGTGCCGTCTCTCGATCACCTAGGTCTGAGAAAAGGTGAGAAGAATTTTAACTCAAAAAAAAGAGATGTTTTAAACTGTTAAATCAAAGAGATACATTGAGCAAAGATAACTTAAAAGTAAGATGATTTTTAAGTTATGCGTAAAAAACGGGAAAGGATCGTGGAGTGATCCTTTTTAGATCCAGCACTAAAACGCACTCAGAAGCCCTCAGAGGCGTTTTAAGTGAGTTTACCCCGACGAGGGTTCAGCAGAACGGGGTAAACCCGCTTAGAACAGCATACAGCTCGTTTAACGTAACAAGCTGGAAATTGACCAGGAGTGAACTCCGCTTACATGGTATGCCAGCAAAATTTTACGACCGGCAATGATGGCCAGTTACTTTTTGCTGGCTATTGTCGCCCAGCAGCTGGCGGCCTGATTGTTTTTTTGCTGTCAGAGTTCGTCAGGCATCAATTGGTTTCAGCTACTCGCCACGTAATGCGCTGCTAACGCACCTCATAACGCGCAGATACAGCGCCCCGCGCCAGTGCTTCACACTGCCCCGGCGTACCGTTCGCCAGCTCACGCGCTAACTGCGACAGGCTAAACGCCGTCTGATAGTCAGAAATTGGCTTAGCAGGGGAGAGGAGGTTATTGCTCATATCCAGGCTTGTTGGTTCGCCAATACTGGCGAACGTCCCCGGCGCGATGTAACGAGTATGCAAAATGTGACACAGTTCGCGCCTCTTTGAAACACGGTTCAACAGCGTAAAGCATTCGCTGTCTTTATAGTGTCTTTACACTACAAAGCAATCAAAAACAATTGCATTACCATCATATGATGGTATACTGAATTTGTTGGTTGGGAATGGCTCCCTACCTTAATCCAGCAGCCCAAACGGGCGGGAGAAAAGCATGAACATTCAGGAAGCATTAAACGTCTTTGGTTTATCTGGTGAATTGACTGAAAAGGATATCAAGGCTGCATATAAAAAAGCGGCTTTAAAATATCATCCAGACCGTAATCCGTTAGGCGCTGAACTGATGAAAGCTGTAAACGCTGCTTTTGATTTTCTGATGGCAAACATCGATAAAATTAATTCGTTTCAGAGCACCGATGAAAACGCACACTATAACTACGGTGACGATATGGAAAGCGTGTTGAACGTACTCACCGGGTTATCAGGTTTAGTTTATGAAGTTATAGGCAACTGGATCTGGATTAGTGGGGAAACTCGCGAACATAAAGACACGTTGAAAGAAATAGGTTGCAAATGGGCAGCGAAGAAAAAACAGTGGTTTTACCGTCCTGAAGAACATAAGAGCCGCTGGAACCGAAAAGAACACAGTATTGATGAAATCCGCGAGATGTACGGCACTGCCGGGAAGCGTAAAGCAGCTGGCAGGCAGAAAGTAGAAAACAGAGCATAGTTAAAACGGGGGCGAAAGCCCCCAACACTTTAAAGGTGAGTTTATGAAATCATTTTTCTTGCTCTATCGGCCTGTTTTTGAAATCGTCTGCCGTATCCTGGGGAACGGCTGGCGCGTAAACCTGCTGGATGATTGTCAATATCGTATAAAACTAACGTCGCCACGATTTAAAAATTATTCTGTACACATTCGAATGGACAAAGGAAGGTTAGCTATCATAGGCAGCGTGGATAGCCGTAACTGGCGTAGTCCATGTCATACATGCACTGTATCACCACAGCGTAACCCCGTAGAGATAGCCGCAGATATTGAAAAGAAAATACTTATAAATGCATTACAGGATGTTGAAACTTCGCGAGAGTATGAGAAGAAACTACAGAAAGAGCGGGAAGAAAGGCAAATACTGAAAGGCATGTTGTCACAACTTGTTAAGCTTGAAAACTGGCACGGAACGTTAACAGGGTTTAAAGCTGTAAATGGTTTGAATGGGCATGTGACAGAGCGTGGTGATGGTTATGAAGTCCTGATTCGGGGATTGGACATAGATCAGCTCGTAAAGTTATCCGGCTTAATTAAACAACTATGAAGGTAATTATAATGGATGAAATACTGAGTGACAGAAAAAACAAAGGTAATGTTACATACAGAATTGT
The DNA here is from genome assembly GCF_052983755.1 of Enterobacter sp. CFEC122. Lineage (NCBI taxonomy): Bacteria > Pseudomonadati > Pseudomonadota > Gammaproteobacteria > Enterobacterales > Enterobacteriaceae > Enterobacter > Enterobacter sp. CFEC122. The sequence continues at coordinate 16,310 of NZ_JBRIQR010000042.1, forward strand.
TGTTTCTGAAGATTCAGGACGCATCTTCATCGAGCTGGAAAAACTGATGAAGGTTAGAGCAAAAGAATCTGAAAAGAAAACAACAAAAAAGATTGTTTATCAGCAGTCTTTTTTCAAAGATGAATTTGATAGGGTAAAGAATGAAATTGAAGACCCAATATTATTGCAATTTTGTGTCGATACATTGTTGAAGGTGAAAAAATATGATTGATAAACCAACGCCGGAAGAGGTGAAAAACGCTCGCATTAAAGCTGGATTTACACAGCAGGAAGCCGCAGATCGTTTTGGCTTCACTTTGTCAGCATGGCAGGCTAAAGAAACTACCGGAAAAACTTCACGCGGTTTAGCAGCCGGTACTTATGAAATGCTTTTACTCCTGGCTGATGAACATCCTGTTTACCAACTTGTAAAGCGTGGAGAAATTCTAAAAGAAAGGGATTAAAATAATTGCATTACCATCATATGATGGTATACTGAATTTGTTGGTTAGGAATGATTCCTTGCCTTAATCCAGTAGCCCAAACGGGCGGGAGTAAAAATGAAAACTTATGCCATCGATTTTAAATCAGTAAACGTTAAAAAAGAAACCATAAACTGCATATCCTTCATCCAGTCAGAAACACTTTTTCTTGCCATTCATACATTCGAAGAAAAAAACCGGGGTCGTGGTTACATTACTTTGTCTGTTCGCGAAGTAGATAACAACGAACTTAGCGCGATTAACTCACTTAAAAAGAACGTAACATTCTGGTTCAACGAATGTGGCCTGTCAAAAGAAGGCGTTTTAAGAGAGATTGAATCATGGTTCAATTTTGCCTTCACAACGAAGGAGCAGAATGAAGCTAAAAGAGAGGTGATTAATCTTTTGAATAAAAACTGATGTTTTAAAAGAAGGTGGTATCAGGTTGTTGGAGCAACCTGATACCGTGACACTCATTCCCACGCGAGGAATATCTAATGTCGGAACGTATGCTATCAGCAATACAGGCTGTTGAAAAGGGCGCTCGCCCTGTCTTTCCCATCATGCCGTTCTCTGCATTCCCTGAGTTCATGGATCAGCTCAAAAAAGCGCTGGAAAGACGAGCGCATAGATTCACTGGTAAATGAAACATTGGAGGTTTTATGACAAAGCAGGAGTTTTTAACTTTTATCAGTGATCAACAAAAAGAAGGTGCGGTTCGTTTTTCCCTTGCATTCAACAGTAAAGGTGAAATAGTCATTCACTGGACGAATAAAGAAGGGCTGAGGGTTTGGAGAGTTTTAACCGGAAACAGAGGGAAAAGACCAAGCCACGCAAACAGGGAAAGAATGAGCAACTTACGCCGCTGGTTGTGTGATGCCCGTCAGGGCATGGTAGGCGACACACCAGACCCTGAATAGTTTCACACGTCATGAATCGCCGAAGCCCTCCCGTTTGCGGGAGGTGCTTTTTTATATACTCTGCAAGACAGCGCTTGCGCCCCCTGCCAGACCGTTCGCGTAGCGAACCTTATCCCACATAGCTCACAGCCATTGAGATGTTTCCGGTCGTAGACAAGCGAAACCTTCAGCCATGACAGCCCTTCAGTTTTGCTTTTTCCTCGACGCTGAAGCACAATTCAAGACTAGTGCTAGATCAAAGCGATGCAGGATAGGGCAAACGCCGCAAAATGCTAGCATTTTACTCGTTTGCCCGGTGACCTACAGTCGGTTCTTGTTGGAGGATTTATGAAGCAAATTAATTTCAGACTAGAAGAAAAACAGCATGATAATCTACTTGAATGTCTGAAGGTTATTTATCCAGATGAGCCTGGTTTAACTGTTGCTAAAGGCATGAAATTGCTTGCCAGTGCATTACTTAAAAGCAAAGTAACAGAAGATGATAATGATAACTTTATGCCAGATACTAATGATTTTATCAAAACTACAATGTATTTAACAATGAAACAGCGGAATAAAATAGAAAAAGCCGCAAAGCGTCATGGATGGACTTTGTCCAGAGAGTGCCGCTACCGTATTCAGACCACCTTAGATAATGAACTGGATTTCTTTGATCAAGAACTTCTTATGATGAATCGGTGTCGCAATGCTATCGATAAAGTAGGCCGGAATTTTCACTACATCATCCTTAATGATCAGGCAAGAGTTCTTGATAAAGATGGGTTCTATCAGGATGCAGAAAAGCTTGAAACAGAAATCATTAATCTTAAAAGTGAGTTTGAAAACTACATAATGTTATGCAAAGGTCGAACTGTATCTAATAAGGTGGAGGTGTAATAATGGGCGTTTCCGTTGATAAAGAATACCGGGTCAAACGTAAATCCTCTGAAGCTGGCCGCAAATCTGCTTTTGCCCATAAAGTGAAAAATGGTGGTAAGAACTATCAGCGTAACGTACAGGAACGTATCAACCGAAAGGGTGCCAGTAAGGAAGTGGTTGTAAAAATATCAGGCGGTGCAATCACCCGACAAGGGATAAGAAACAGTATTGACTATATGAGCCGGGAATCAGAATTGCCCGTGATGAGTGAAAGCGGCCAGGTATGGAAAGGTGACGAGATACAGGAAGCAAAAGAGCACATGGTAGATCGTGCAAACGACCCTCAAAATGTAATGAACGATAAGGGTAAAGAAAATAAAAAGGTGACACAAAATATCGTGTTCTCACCGCCTGTCTCTGCAAAAGTGAAACCAGAAGACTTGCTTGAGTCAGTCAGAAAAACGATGCACAAGAAGTATCCAAACCATCGCTTTGTTCTTGGGTATCATAACGATAAAAAAGACCATCCTCATGTTCATGTTGTTTTCCGTATCCGTGATGAAGATGGAAAGCGTACCGATATAAGAAAGAAGGATTTAAGGGAGATTAGAACTGGTTTTTGCGAAGAGCTAAAACTTAAAGGTTATGACGTTAAGGCAACACACAGGCAGCAGCAAGGACTTAATCAGTCTATCAGGGATGCTCACAGTACCGCTCCTAAGCGACAGAAGGGCGTTTATGAGGTTGTGGATGTTGGTTATGACCATTACCAGCATGATAAAACGAAGCCGAAGCAGCATTTCTTGAAACTGAAGACCCTTAACAAGGGGGTTGAAAAGACATACTGGGGGGCTGATTTTGGCGATCTTACATCACGAGAAAATGTTAAGAAGGGCGATCTTGTTAAGCTTAAAAAACTCGGTCAAAAGGAAGTAAAAATACCTGCACTTGATAAACATGGTGTTCAACATGGCTGGAAGACAGTCCATCGTAACGAGTGGAAGCTTGATAATCTTGGTGTTAAAGGTATCGATAGAACCCCTTCATCAAGTAAAGAACTGGTGCTTAACAGTGCTGCAATGCTTCAGAAGCAGCAGCTCCAGATGAAACAGTTCATCCAAATCAAACAAGCGATGCTCCAGAACGAACAAAAGATGAAGATTGGTATCAAATTAGGATAATTTCAAAAGCACTTGTAACTCATTGAATAAGATCGATTTATTTTATCACGAACTCCATTTTAAAGAAAAACCAACTACAGCTTAAAATTTTAGTTAAGTCATCTGTGAAAAGATCCCATCACGATCATTTGATCTGTCTTTTGTAATATATAAAGATAAATCATCTTAATATTGTTATTTTTGCAGCATAAACAAAGTGCGATATGAAGTTATGGCGATCGAAAGATCTACTTAACGAATTGAAAGCAGCACAAGTAGCTGATAAAGTCACTTCGAGATTAAAATTTGTCCTTTTTCTTTTTCTTATCCACTTCGGGGTCATCCGAGTCGAGAGAGCGCATGAAAGGAAAAATCTATGAAATGGTACGTTTTGCAATTTACTACGACGAGGTTTGCTGCTGTTTTCTCCCATCTTGAACAGCATAACTTTTCTTACTACTGCCCTATGATTTCAGAAAAGTATCGCCGCCCGGATAAACAAATCTCGTTCAGAGAAAGGCTGTTACCACTTTTCCCAGGGTATCTTTTCATCCAGGCCGATTTTGAAAAAATTCACTCATCTACTATCACCGCATTACCTTATGTTCAGCGGTTTATTGCTTTTGGTGGAGAGCCGTTACCTGTACCTGATGAGGAAATATTTAACGTACAACAAGGAGAACGGAATCAACTTAGCCATACTAACGCCCCCCGTTTGGTGGAAATAATGCTGATGGATGATCCAAGGAAGAGAAGTATAGCCATGCTCAACTACATCACAGAAAAAAGCTTAACCCACAAAATGAAACGGAAGAAAAATGACTGTTACCAGAAAAAAGACTTCAAGCAAGCGCAAGCCTCAACGTAATACCCTCTATCTCCCTTCTGACGTTCGTGATGAAGTTGAGCGAATCGCTGTTGAGATTAGCTACCGCCGGGGAAGGCGTATTTCTGACTCTGGTTTTGTGCAGTATCTCATTAAAACATGTTCACAAAAGGCAATAGATGAACTCATAAACGGAGCCGATATCGACTCCGAAGAGTAATCGTTCTGCCGATCTGTTCCGTGCTGTTCTGGCCGGGAGTAATCAATGTTATCTACCTCAGCTTTTATCGCGCTTGCTATGCAATGCGCCGCCAGCGTTCATCCTGATACTGCTCATGAAGTTGCAAGGGTTGAATCTGGCTTTAATCCTTATGCTATAGCCGAGATTATACCGAAAGGTGAGCGTAAGCCCGGTGATAGTGGCGTAATTTCTTATTTCCCAAGTTCTAAGGAGGATGCACTAAGCATAATAAAAAAAATTGAAGCTAGAAATCACCGTTATTCAACGGGTCTTATGCAAATAACAAGCACTAATTTTTCTAAATATGGCGTCAATGCAGAAAAACTTTTCTCGCAGTGTACAAACCTTACCGTATTCGAAAAAATCATGCTTGATTGCTATCAAAGGGGAGGGAGTTTAAAAAACGCTCTTAGTTGTTATTACTCTGGAAATTTTGTGACGGGGCAAAAATCTGAATCAAATTTTAATAATACGAGCTATACGCAGCGTATTGGTTATAGCCGTCCAGACAACAAAAAGGTATGGGCTGTTCCATCGGTTAAGGATGAAATAGGAAAGGAGACTGCAACACAGGACATTACGCGAAAAGAAACTACTGTTTATCCAAAATATGCCATGCGTGGCACCGTATCAGATGAAAAGGAAACAAACGATGTTGAAACTGAATAAACGTTACTTAACACTCACTGTCTTTATGGCTGCCTTAATGCTTTGTGTTGCGGAACCAGCTTTTGCTGATGATGTATCTACAAAGACTACCGGTTTTTTACAAAAGATCATTGATTTCCTTACTGACTTGAGAAAACCAGCAATCACCATTATTTGCTTAGGTATTGCATATATTGCGCTGTTTGCACGTCAACATATGACATGGATTTATCCTCTGATTATCGGGATGATTATCTTTATCATTGCTCCTTACGTACCGGACTGGTTGTCATAAGTTAATCTCAGGGGCGTAAATATGAGTACTCTTTTTAAAGGGCTGACACGCCCCGCTTTAATCCGGGGGTTGGGCGTTCCGCTCTACCCCTTCCTTGGAATGTGCCTTATTTCTGTATTACTTGGTGTATGGATTCATGATGCAATGTATGCACTCATATTGCCAGGGTGGTATGCCATCAAGCGAGTAACACAGATCGATGAGCGTTTCTTTGACCTGCTTTATCTACGAACTGTAATCAAAGGTCATCCCTTGTCAAACAAACGCTTCAGTGCCGTCCATTATGCGGGGAGCCAGTATGATGAAGTTGATATTTCCAGAGTGGACAATTTTATGAAGCTGAAAGACCAGTCTTCTATTGAGGAGCTGATACCGTACTCTTCTCATATCACAGATAATCTAATCGTCACAAAAAGCCGTGATTTGCTGGCTACCTGGCATATTGACGGCGCTTACTTTGAATGTGTTGATGAGGAGGATCTGACGTTACTGACAGACCAACTCAACACGCTTATTCGAAGCTTTGAGGGTAAGCCTGTGACGTTCTACACACACCGTGTTCGTGTAAAGAAAGAGGTTCAGTCTTCATTTAACAGTAAAATCCCATTTGTTAACCGGGTTATGAATGATTATTACCGTTCTCTTTCTGAGCCTGAATATTTTGAAAACAAACTTTATCTGACAGTCTGTTATAAGCCTTTCAATGCTGAAGATAAAGTTTCACATTTTCTTTCAAGGAATAAGCGGAATAAAAATATTTTTGATGAACCCATTAACGACATGAACGAAATTTGTGGCAGACTTGATACTTATCTGTCCAGGTTCCACTCTCGCCGTCTTGGTTTGTTTGAAGAAAATAGCAAGGTATTTTCTGACCAACTTTCCCTTTTTCAGTATCTGCTATCCGGGAAGTTTCAAAAGGTAAGAGTAACTAATAGTCCTTTTTATACTTATCTTGGCGGTAAAGACTTGTTTTTCGGTAACGATGCAGGGCAAATTACAGCTTCTGATCACGCCAGATATTTCCGGTGCATTGAAATAAAGGATTACTTTCAGGAGACGGACGCCGGAATTTTTGATGCGCTGATGTATCTCCCTGTTGAATATGTCTTTACATCGTCTTTCACTACGATGGATAAGCAAGCCTCCATCAAGGCGCTGGACGATCAGATTGATAAGCTTGAGATGACTGATGATGCGGCTAAATCATTGCTGGCTGATTTGCATGTTGGTCTGGATATGGTTTCCAGTGGTTACAACTCTTTTGGTAAGAGTCACCAGACGCTGATTGTTTTTGCTGACACGCCGGAACGTCTGGTTAAAGACACCAATATAGTGACCACAACCCTTGAAGACCTTGGGCTTATTATCACATATTCGACCCTGAGTCTTGGGGCTGCGTATTTTGCTCAGTTACCGGGTAATTATAACTTGCGCCCTCGCTTGTGTACCCTTAGCAGTCTTAATTTTGCTGAAATGGAAAGCTTCCATAACTTCTTTACAGGGAAAGAAAAAGGGAATACCTGGGGTGACAGATTAATTACCTTGCGCGGTTCTGGTAATGATATTTATCACCTCAACTACCATATGACCACGGAAAACCAGAATTTCTTTGGTAAAAACCCAACGCTGGGACATACGGAAATTCTTGGGACATCAAACGTAGGTAAAACTGTCCTTTTAATGACGAAAGCATACGCCGTACAACAGTACGGTGCGCCGGAGTCCTTTCCGTCTAACCGAAAGGTCAGGAAACTGACCACTGTTTTTTTTGATAAAGACAGGGCGGGTGAAGTCGGCATTCGCGCTATGGGAGGTGAATATTACCGGGTTAAGGGTGGCGCACCGACCGGGTGGAATCCAGCGGCTCTGAAGCCAACCAAGCGTAACATCGCTTTTATGAAGGATTTGATAAGACTGATTTGTACGCTTAATAACAATACCCTGGATGATTACCAGAACGGCCTGATTTCAGATGCAGTTGAGCGTTTAATGGCAAGGGAAGATCGTTCATTCCCTGTCAGTAAACTTATTCCGCTTATTCTTGAACCAGATGATGCAGAAACTAAGCGTCATGGTATCAAGGCTCGTCTTAAAGCGTGGAAACAGGGAGGTGAATACGGCTGGGTCATTGATAATCGCACAGATACTTTTGACGTATCCAATCTGGATGTTTTTGGTGTTGATGGTACGGAATTTCTGGATGATAAAGTTGTTGCCCCGGTAGCTTCGTTTTATCTTATTTATCGCGTAACAATGCTGGCCGACGGCCGACGACTCATTATTTATATGGATGAGTTCTGGCAGTGGCTGAACAACGATGCTTTCAGGGATTTCGTTTATAACAAACTCAAGACTGGACGTAAGCTGGATATGGTGCTCGTTGTCGCTACGCAGTCGCCGGATGAGCTGATTAAAACGCCGATAGCAGCTGCTGTTCGTGAACAGTGTGCCACACATATCTATCTTGCAAATCCTAAAGCCAAGCGTGGGGAATATGTCGACGGCCTACAGGTAAAAGAGCTTTATTTTGACAAAATTAAAGCTATTGACCCGCTTTCGCGTCAGTTCATGGTGGTCAAAAACCCACAGCGGCAGGGCGAACGCGATGACTTTGCAGCCTTTGCAAAGTTAGATCTGGGTAAAGCCGCTTATTATCTCCCGATTTTAAGTGCTTCTACGGAGCAGCTGGAGCTGTTCGATGAAATCTGGAAAGAAGGGATGAAACCGGAAGACTGGATTGATATCTATCTTGAACGTGCCAATCGTGGAATTAATTAAGGTGAATATGATGAAAAAACAATTTCTGGCCGCAACGCTCATCTGTTGCTCGGCAAGCGCCTTTGCTATAGGTAGCGGGGTGATTGTGCATGATGCAAAGTCAGCGTTAGATACGGCGGCGCAGTGGGTAAAAGAGGCCAAACAGTGGGAGAACGAGCTTACGGCCTATAAGGACGAGCTGTTAACGAAAACAGGTATCCGTGACGTTCAGGGGCTGGTTCAGGACGCACAGTCTGTCAGTAAGGAACTAACACAGATTTACGACCAGGGTAATGCATTTATCGATGACTACATTAAAAACCCTGATGCTGTGCTCTCTGCGCAGGCTAAATCGCTGCTTTCCGACTACAAGGTAACGGATACCTGTAAAGGGCTGGGGTACACAGGTAACCAGGTTCGGGGATGTGAGGCGACATTCCTGTCCCAGTTGGCAGGGGTTGAGTACGGTAATCAGCTTGAAGAAAAGCTGCGTAGCGACAACCAGTCGATGAAAGACCTTATCGATCAGGTTAAAAACGCGAAGGACACTAAAGCTACACAGGACGCGACTAATGCTGTCTCTCTGGAGAACCTGAAGTTCGAGAAGCTCAAATTTCAGTATGAAATGTATCGCGATAAGCAGCGCGATCTTGCAGAATACAAGATGAAGATGTCGGAGGCTGCATTCCAAAAGAAACAGTTGGATGCAGTCAATGCGGATACACCAATTGTTGATTATAAGTCAGCGTTTGATCAGCAGAGCTATGAAATGAACTGAGGAGGAACTTTGAAAAAATATGGAGTAGTTGCAGCGTTAGGGCTTACATTCTTTCTTGCCGGGTGTGAAGAGGTAAAGTCTGTAGACTGGTGGCAGTCTCACGTAGACGAAGCAACTAAAAAAGTAGCTGAATGCAAAAAGTCTGGTAGTGATAGTGACAATTGTAAAAATGCTAAAGAAGGTTTGTTTAGATATAAGCAATTGCATCCTAAGCACATTGACATTAAAGACGCATTCAAAGATGTTTTGGGTAAAGAGGGAAGTTAAAAGGAGCCATTATGGCAACTTCTAGGTTTTTCCAAGCCGCCCATGACGTTATTGTTAAAGTTCTCGACCAGTCTTTGACTGGTCAGTTAGATAACTTTTCTTCAATAGCGTATCAATTGGGTAAGTATGGTATTTCTATTTATATATTGTGGTATGCCTATACAGTAATTGTAGGGAAACAGAAATCTCATGTTCAGGATTTTATCTGGAATTTATTTCGTTTTTGGCTGATCCTTGTTTTTGTCAGGAATATGGGCGGTTGGCTAGATAGCGCTAATCAGGCTATAGATGGACTAAAGGAAACATTTGCAGGAGGTGACCCTTGGAAATGGGTTGATGAACTTTGGGAAAAAGTTCAGCAAGTTGCAGCATATCTTATGTCAAAAGATACTTCCACGTATGTTAAAACAGACGGCGCTATTGCGGCGATATTAACATATGCTGGCGGTATATTAGCGCTGCTATTAACATCTATAGTTTATCTTGCTGCTGAAGTTACACTTAAAATGCTAACTATTACTGCGCCATTGTTTATTGTTTGCCTTTCTTTTGGTTTTTTAAGGCAAATGTTTAATAGCTGGCTACAGTTAATATTTAGCTCATGTTTTATATTTCTGTTTTGCGGTTTGGCTATTAAAGCGGGAATGACTTTCCTTAATGGCATCTTGACCATATCTATAGCAAATGCAGACGAACTAAATCTCATCTCGACCGGTGCTCAAGCCGGGGTTGCGGGTGCATTCATGGCCTGGATTATCTGGCAGGCCAAAACCTATGCTTCACAGCTCGCAGGTGTTGGCGTTGAGGGGGCATTGCAGGGGGCTGCTGCTATGGGGATAGGTGCTGGCGTATTTGGTGCTTCCCGCATGGCGCGTGGTGCTCTTGGCATGGGGAGAAACGCAGGTATTGGCGCATGGAAGGGCATTAGTCGTCAGAAAGGGGGGCTTGGTCAGTCTCCGGGAATGTCCGGTAAGCTGGGTAATCTGACCGGGCAGGGGTTAAATATTGGTGCAAAAAAACTGCGTAGTGCCGCAATCGAAATGGCTAAGAAGAAATATGGAGGGTAGGTGAATAATTTATTATATATGGTTATTTTCATCTTTTTTATTACTGCCTGTTTGATAATGTCTTTTTTTACCAGTTAATCCCACTCTACTTTCTCACTCATCTTTAATCTCAGGTTTTACTATGAAACTAATTATCACGTTTTTCGTGACACTTTGTCTGTTTGGTTGTCAGGCGTCACACAAACAACCTCCGGTTTCCGGGAAAAGCGAACCTGTTAATTCAGCAGAGGTAATGCGCAATGGGGTTTAAAATTCCACAATTAAAACTGCCCGGTTTTAATAAGAAAAAAGAAGTAACGGACTCTTCAACCACATTTGAAGAGAAAAATGTAGTGTTACAGGAGAAAATGAACCGCATATATAAATTTGGTGGTATTGCTGGGATGGCCGTTGGTGTGTTGTCGCTGCTTGCCCTGAATGGTGCGCTTCCGTTAAAGAGTACGGTTGTCGAGGCTTATCTTATTAATGGTGTCACTGGCGTTGCTGAAAGACTGACTTCTGTTAAAAAAGAAAATCTCTCTGAAAATGAAGCGCTGGCAAAATACTTTATCACTCAGTACGTTAAACGTCGCGAAGGTTATAACTATTTTAGTCTTCAGCATGACTATGATTATGTATTGCTCTATAGCGCTGAAAATGTGGCAACTGAATATAATGCTCTAATCAATAGCAGTAATTCACCTAAAGTCATTTACAGAAAAGCTGAAAGAACGGCTACCGTGCAAGATAAGCCGTCTGTCATTATCAGCCCGTCATCCCGTCCTGATGATAAGGATATGGGGGCATATGTTCGCTTTAAACTAACCGTCAGGGATGTGGCGACAGGCCAAAATAATGATGAATACTGGAATATCCGGCTAACTTACCGGATTGAGCCACAGGTCGAAATGGCATCGGGTGAACGTAATAATAATCCGCTCAAATTCGTTGTAACCAGCTACGTTCGCGATAAAGAAGTTAAAGGGTGAAAATATGAAAATAAGAAAAGGAGCGTTAGTAATTGCGCTTCTGATGGCTGCGCACATTTGTAATGCGGCAGTACAGCCATCGGGAAGCCGCTTCGATCCACGAAACCAGATTGTCAGTTATAACCCTCAAAATACGACTGTTATTAACAGTGCAGTCGGCTATACAACCACACTGGTATTTGATGACGACGAAACTGTTATCAGTGCCAGAACAGGCTTCCCCCAGGGATGGTCGGTGAATAAAGAAGATAATCTTGTTTATGTCGAAGTGAAGCCAGTTAAACAGACGGTGCAGAACAACAACACGGACGAGAACGGAAAGCAGTCATCTGAAGTCGTTAACGTGGCTCTTGACCCTGAAACCGATCTGGAACGCTGGCGAACAAACCTGTTTGTCCGTACCACAAAACGCAATTACAGCATGGAGCTGAACGCCCGGACGTTTCGCCAGCCGGATAAAATTGCTTTTGTTGTGAATTACCAGTACCCGCAGGAAAGGCGTAAAGAGCAGGCCGAGATCGAGAAAAAAAGGATTGAGGCTTACAACAAGCGACAGGAAGAAAAAACCATCAACAACGCGCTTGAAAATGCCAAATCTCCGCGCAACTGGCAGTACTGGAAGCGAGTTGCTGAAGGTAGCCAGGATATCAGCCCGGATTATGCATATGACGATGGCCGTTATACCTGGTTTGGATTCAGCCCACTGAAGAAAATCCCGAGTATTTTTGTCATGAGCGGCGATCAGGAAACCCTGACTAATCCGGTAGTGAAGAAAAGCAGCAGTTTTACCGTTGTGGGTGTGCCTGTAGACCAGCGTTTTGTGTTGCGTATCGGAAATCAGGTTGTCGGGGTTGAAAATCGGGGCTTTGGCAAAGTCCGGCTTCCGGCAGGAGACACCGTATCTCCGAAAGTTGAAAAAGAGGTGATCCAGTGAGCGAACAGGAAAATAAAACTCTCACCGCCGTTGAAATTGAGCGGGAACTGCGCGAACGGCGACAGAAAGAGCTTGAGCAGGCCGACAAAACAGATAAAGAGGAGGATTCAGGACGGCCAGCTAACAGCCTGGGCATCGAGAAGCTTAAAAAATCACGTAAGGGGCTAATCATCATTGTGGCCGCCTTTGTTCTGCTGGCTGCTGGGGTATCCGTCTATTATGTCCCTTCCATCATCCGTTCAATGTCCAGTAATGACGAAAAACCAGCCAGTAGTGATGTGGCTACGGGGTCGGTGAAGCGTCAGACCGGGTTAAGCGATGACGTTGACCCTTTTAATTCTGACCAAAAGACGCAGGGCGGGCAGGAAGAGAAAAAAGGGGATAACAACAGCGGGAAAGCTGAAGCAGCGCCAGAAAGCGTACAGCATAACTTCAGCCGTGCGCTTGATGTGTCTTATGGTGGCAGTAGCTCTGCGGCATCGGGAGGTTCCGGCAGCGCCTCAACACAAAAAGCCAGTGAAACCAAAGGTGGAGGTAATACCAGCACGACACAGGAGGTCGAGCCTGTTAATGCCGGAGCGCCCGTATCGCTGTCGAAAATTACCAGGGTTCCCTATGATCCCAATCTATTTATTCCAGAAAATACGGGCATACCCTGTTCACTGGACAGAAAGTTTATCTCTGATCTCGCAGGAAAATTGGTCTGCACGGTTAATTCTGACATTTACAGTGCCAACGGTAATGTAAAACTCATCGAAAAAGGAACTGCCGCCCATGTGATTTATAAAGCCGGTTCCCTTCAGCACGGTCAGGGCGCTGTATTCCTTATGGCGACCAAACTGAGAACACGCACTGCACCGTTTATCGATATTCCGCTGATTGATACACAGGCGGCTGGGCCATTAGGTGAGGCCGGAGCGTCAGGCTGGATTGATACGCATTTTTGGGAGCGTTTTTCCGGGGCTATGATGGTTGGCATGATCCCCGATGTGGCTCAGTGGGCGAGTGGAGCCGCTAAAAACAATAAGGATAACCAGACGGACTATACCGCAAACAGCCGACAGGCTTTTGCTGATATCGCCCGTGAAGCCTTTTCTAACAGTGTGAATATTCCACCAACGCTTTATAAAAATCAGGGGGAGATTATTACTCTGATTGTCGGTCAGGATCTGGATTTCTCAGGTATCTATAAACTGAAAATGCGATAAGAGGTCAGGTAATGCAGGGTGATATTAATACTGAAAATCGCCATATTGTTTACGATATCGTGAATGATTATTTTCATCAGTGGCTAAATAGTGTGGAGGGTTTAACCGAGATTGCCGTAAATCGTCCCGGTGAACTGTTTGTTAAAGTCAGGGGTAAATGGCAGCAACACCAAACGAGTATGACTTTTGGTGACTGTATGTCATTTGCTGGGGCAATTTCTGATTATCATGATGGGGGTTCTGTTACGCCAGAATATCCATTGCGCTCTGCCACGCTCCCCCTTGGGGAGCGCGTACAGATTGTCATCCCCCCGGCAACGGAACGTGAAACGGTATCAATCACAATTCGTAAGCCGTCCAGTGTTTTTATTGACCATGAAACATTCGTTAAACAGGGTTTCTACTCGAAGCTAAATCAGGGCGCTGATTTCAGGAATAAAGAGGACGAATTATCTTTAATGTTTAAAGATAATCGTTTTGAACGGTTTATTCCTGAATGTCTGGTTAAAGGTAAAACGATGGTGTTCTGTGCCGGAACCGGAGCCGGGAAAACCACGTTTGCAAATGCCTGTCTGCAATACATCCCTCATCATCTGCGATGTGTTTCAATAGAAGATACTGATGAGGCAAAATTCCGTTTTCATAAAAACCATGTGAAGCTGTATTACCCGTCAGAGGGTGAAAGTATCGTTGTTAACTCGGCCTCTCTACTACGTTCTGGTTTTCGTATGAATCCAGACAGGATACTGATGACAGAAGTTCGTGGCGCGGAAGCCTGGGATTTTCTTAAAGGTTCAAGTTCCGGCCACGCAGGAAACATAACCACGGTACATGAAAGCACGCCTGAAGATGCTGTGCTTGGCCTTGTTCAGCGGTGTTATATGAACCCGGAATGCCAGAATCTGCCCTATAACATTATACTGCGAAGGGTTTTGAGCAACGTCGATGTAATCATGAGTATTAAGTACATTGATGACGAAGACCTACGCTTTGCATCGGGTATTTACTATCGCGATATTCACTTTCAGGAATACTTTGAAAAGCTGAAGGAGTGATCATGTCTCTTAAACTCTCTGATAAAGGGCAGTGGCTCTTTATCGGTTTTGTTATGTGTCTTTTTACGTATTATGCAGGTTCTGTTGCTGTCTACTTTTTTAATGGTAAAACGCCACTGTTCATATGGAAGAACTTCGACTCTATGTTACTCTGGCGACTCATGACAGAAAGTAATATACGGTCAGATATCAGAATTACGGCAATGCCCGCTCTTCTTTCTGGTTTAGCTGCCTCAGTTATCGTTCCCGTTTTTATTATCTGGCAATTGAATAAAAAAGATTTTTCTCTCTATGGTGATGCGAAATTTGCCAGCGATGATGATTTAAAAAAATCAAAGCTGCTAAAATGGGAGAAAGAGAATGACGACGATATACTTGTCGGCGCTTACAAGGGAAAATATCTCTGGTATACGGCTCCTGATTTTGTTTCGCTGGGTGCAGGTACACGCGCGGGTAAAGGTGCTGCAATAGGAATTCCTAATCTTCTGGTAAGAAAGCACTCTCTTATTGCTTTAGACCCAAAACAGGAACTGTGGAAAATCACCAGTAAAGTTCGCGAGGTGATTCTCCAGAATAAAGTTTTTTTGTTAGACCCCTTTAACAGTAAAACGCATAAGTTTAACCCGCTTTTCTATATTGATTTAAAAGCTGAGAGTGGCGCTAAAGACTTACTGAAGCTGATAGAAATTCTGTTCCCGTCTTATGGTATGACGGGAGCCGAAGCCCACTTTAACAACCTTGCCGGGCAATACTGGACTGGCCTTGCAAAACTGCTTCACTTTTTTATCAATTACGCTCCTGACTGGCTTAACGAATTCAATCTTAAACCCATTTTCTCAATCGGTTCTGTTGTTGACCTTTACAGCAATATTGATCGGGAAAACGTACTGGCTAACCGTGAAGACTTTGAGGGGATAGCGGGATTAGATGAAACGGCATTGTTTCACTTACGGGATGCATTGACGAAAATCCGTGAGTACCACGAAACTGAAGACGAACAGCGTTCAAGTATCGATGGTTCATTCCGTAAAAAAATGAGTCTGTTTTACCTCCCTACCGTCAGAAAATGTACTGACGGTAATGATTTTGACCTTCGCCAGCTGCGCCGGGAAGATATCTCTATTTATGTTGGCGTGAATGCGGAGGATATGTCCCTTGCCTATGACTTCCTGAACCTGTTCTTTAACTTTGTCGTTGAAGTCACATTGAGGGAAAACCCGGATTTTGACCCAACGCTTAAGCATGACTGTTTAATGTTTCTAGATGAGTTCCCTTCAATTGGTTATATGCCGATTATTAAAAAAGGTTCGGGGTACATTGCAGGCTTTAAACTCAAGCTTTTGACGATTTATCAGAATATCAGCCAGCTTAATGAAATCTACGGTATAGAGGGAGCTAAGACTCTGATGAGTGCGCACCCTTGCCGGATTATCTATGCTGTCAGTGAAGAGGATGATGCTAAAAAGATTTCAGAGAAGCTTGGTTATACAACCGCTAAGTCTACTGGTTCCAGTAAAACGAGCGGTCGTTCGACATCAAAAAGCAATTCCGAAAGTGACGCTCAACGCGCTCTGGTACTTCCACAGGAGCTGGGAACGCTGGAGTTTTCAGAGGAGTTTATCATCCTGAAGGGTGAGAACCCTGTTAAAGCCAAAAAAGCCCTTTACTACCTTGATTCGTATTTTATGGACAGGCTTATGCTGGTAAGTCCGAAGCTGGCTGCTTTAACGTCCAGTCTTAACAAGACAAAAAATATCTTTGGTGTTAAGGGGCTTAAATACCCTTCAAAAGAAAAAATGCTTTCCGTAGGTGAGCTTGAATCTGAGGTTTTATTATGAAAAGAATAGTGCTGGCTGGTTTTGTCTTTCTTTCTGCCTGTTCATCACCTCCTGAACCCCCACAGGTTGACTGGAAGAAAAACCCGGAAACAATGAATTCACAGTTAATGGACTGGCAACCTACTTTTACGGTAATTAAATCTGACCGTGTTAATTCATCCTGGGTAAAGGTTATAAAAAACTTTACTCCTGAGAACCGTCTTTACGATGATGCGGTTTTCTATGCTGTTGCTCATTCAGACTCAATTATTATTGAAAGTAGCCGGGGTGAAGACTTCTTTACTGCAAAAAACTGGCTTAGGTCTAACGGTGCATATGGATTAATCCAGTACCGATATAAGCGTGATGAATTTGGTGTTAAATCCATCAATATCTATCTTCAGAAAGGATGACATTATGAATGTTCGCAATGTGCTTATAGTTCCGCTCGTTCTTGCTGTGTTGACAACGCCTGCTTTAGCCAAAAAGCATAACCACACTGACGGGTTAAACCAGACGGGTGATCCATGTGAATTGTTAACCTGCATGGCCGGAAAATTACAGGGGGATACACAGCCAGCCTGTCAGACAGTTAATCAGCGCTTTTTCAATGTCCGGGTTTTTACCCCCTACTATAATCCTGAAGCCACAGCAAGGCTTAGGCAAAGTATCTTAAATACCTGTGACGGCGCTGTAATCAATAAAGACAATCTGGAAATGATTATTCAGCGCTATGGTCGCTCATTCCAGGAATAACGATAACCCCGAAAATTTCAGATTTTAATCTGAGGTTTGCGGGGTTGAACAACCGAAGGACGTTAGTTATGGATAAAATGATTTTAAAAATGTCACGTCATAATATTCAAACAGTAACGGTTACTCAGAATCTAAGTGATTTGAAAAATACAGGTAATGAGACAGTGAATGCGATTATCGAAAACTGTACCGCTTACATCTCTCTGGTTAATTGCAATGATAAAATTTTTCTGGATGAATGTGACGTTGAGAAACAGGATAAAGAGGATTAAAGATTATGGTGAGGATTATTATGGGATCAGCAGCAGGAAGAGTCAGTGATATTCTGTTTATTTTCATAGGATACTCTAAAAAGGTTGCCTCAGTGTTTACTCGGCTACTCTTTTTTATGGCTTGGTTCCCTGTATTGGTTTATGGGTTTTATCGTATCGCCGTTATCTTATGGGGAAGTACATCTGAATCTGAATACTATTACTTTGAGCGTTTTTTTAATTATACAATTAATTTGTATAGCTTGATTATTCCTATGTTGGTAGTTGTTGGTGTTTCAATCATCGTGATTTTCTCACTGTTTAAGATAGGAACTATCATGTGGGAGGAAAAGAAACGATGAAGTGTTTTCTTTATGCTTTTTCTCTTTTTGTAGTCGTGCTTCCAGCTACGTTGTGTGCAGCAGAAATTCAGGGAAAAGTTATCCGTGTGCTCGATGGTGACACCATCGAAGTATTGCAGGATAAAAAGCCCGTCAGGATTCGCCTGGCAAACATCGATGCACCGGAAAAGAAACAGGCTTTCGGGCGCTGGTCAACCAATCAGCTTAAAGGCCTGGTTGCAGCGCTGCCCGTCACGGTGACGTATACGCAGACAGATCGCTACGGGCGCATTATCGGGCGTGTGTTCACGGCGAACGGCACAGAGGCCAACCGCTTTATGGTGCAATCTGGTGCAGCATGGGTTTACGACAAGTACAACAGCGATAATTCATTACCGGCTCTGCAAAGGGCAGCACAGGAACAAAAGCGCGGCCTGTGGGCTGACAGTCAACCAGTGCCGCCGTGGGAATGGCGGCATAGTAAATAAAGAGGAATGAAACGATGATGACTGAATCCGATAAAGAACGTTTCAATAACCGTTTATGTGTTGGTAACTTGCTTGTAAGTGCAGATGTTTATGTTACACCAGGCATGACAGAAAGCGCGGCTGAGGTAAAGTTAATCGTCCCTAACGATGATTATCAAAAGGCAATGGATTTGTATGATCGTATTTGCCAGTTTGCTTTGCTTCATGGTGAAGATTTACAAGGGTTGTTCCAGACAGACAGATATTACTATATGTCATGTTTCGTGCGTGATATTGAAGCATTTAAGAAAGAATTTGAAAATGAGGAGGAGTTAAACCCTTTATTCAATCATGATAAGGGTGAAACGGCTGAGTTTCTTATCAGTTTCCCGGAGAAAGCTAACTATGATGATAAGGAACCAGTTAAACAATCCTTTCTGGAAATCACACAAAAACATGTCGATTCATTAGATGAACTTACATGGGGTAATTTTGAACACAGAGCATTCACTGGCGGAACGGTAGGTTTTGGCATCAATCCCCATACAATGGAACGCATTAACTTTGATGATGAGCGTGACAAAATAACAAAACTATCTCGTAAGGATTTCGTAGCGTCTAATCTCACTGATTCTTTCGAAGATGATTTTTATGTCAATCCTTTGTTCAATAAAGCAGAACAAATTGGTGAGATTGACGGTTATTCCGTTTTCTTCAATCCCAGGGGTTTTTATTTTTACTGGAACAAAGAAACCGAATACCTGCTTGAAAGCTGGCTGACGTTTCCTGCTTATCCGTATGGCTGGTAAAGGAGCCAATAATGAAAGTGAGTTCAATAAAGACGGTTTATGATTTTATGCGTTACTGCCGTATGCCGCTCTGGTTTCAGCGTTCAATCAGGGATATGAAAGTCGGTGACACCTTCATTCTTGGAAAATACACGCAGCCTGTTTCTCACGACAGTGATTCGTTTTGTGTACCTCCGCGCTATTCAGCTTGTCTGGATGGTAGCGAGGCTTGCTTCGTTGCGGAGGCGTGGATAGAAAAAGAGCGCGGGGTATACTCTTTTTACGCTACATGGACATTCCCGACAAAACCAGAACGTGCGCATGTTATGACATTTGGGGAATTCAGAATCCACAAAGGCGGCATTATAGAGTTCGATAATAAAAACGTTGAACCTGACGATAAGAACCATACGGTAAGAAGTTTCGCGCTTGTATCTCGTTATCTCGCGCATATGCTCAACTGCATGTCTGATGAAGATAAAAAAGTCTATTTTAAGAATAACAGTTCTCCTTTATTCAATGGTGTATGGCTGGATAGTGATTGCAATGAAAGGAGACAGCGTGCCGTAGAAGTTGATGGGAAAATTAAACGAGTATGGATTAATTACAAAGATTATATGCCAACGCATCAACTTTCCGCAATTGTTGAAGCTGCCTTTGCTACTGGCGCACTTCAGCTGGAGGATTAAAAATGGAACATGATAAGAAAACAGCACAAGACGCCCTGAAAAAATCGCAAGGGCATGTTCTGGTTCATGGGAGGACGGGGACAGGAAAAAGTAAACTACTCGAAGAAGCAACTATCCCCGATTCGCGTTACTTTGACTTTTCAAAAATGTGCGGTGCAACATGTTATCCAGACTTGCATTTCCTTTGCCGTACTAATGAAGATATTTACTTGGATCATATTCTGGATGCGAAGGAATCCACTGTCATTCTCGATAGTGTAGAATTTCCACAGAACATAAATGATTCATTTCTGTATGATTTTTTAAAAATCATGAGCGCCAGAGGGAAGCGAGTTATTGCTGTTGCATTTACTTCTAACACTCTGGAAAACTTTAAGCCAGTGTTTGAGTATGAAATAGAAACCCGGCGATTAGAAGATGGTTCTTTCACCTGCACAACAACGAGTAAAACAGGCAGCGTGGAGTCATTATTGAAAAACCGATATGTCTGGGAGGATGATGACAATGAAGATACTTTTTCATTAGCAAGGGATGTCAGTGACCAGCTATCAATAATAGTTAACGCCTTTGACAAAGATAATGCACAAGAAATTATTGTTGCGGCAGCGGGCGAAATTCAGTCCTTAGTACAAAAAGATTGTATTGACAGGAGCCATTAATATGAGACTTTTTATTGCTGAAAAACCATCATTAGCAAAAGCGATTTTCGAAGGATTAGGTGGCAACCCTAATACGGAGAAGAAAAACGGTTATTTTGAACACGGCGCTGATGCTGTTACCTGGTGTTATGGTCATATGCTTGAGCTTTATGACCCGCAGGATTATGACGAAAAATATGCTAACTGGCGATTCAGCGATTTACCGATTAAAGCCGTTTATCCACCCACGTACAAACTAAAACCTGAATCTGAAGCACAGACCCGCATTATTCTGTCGCTGATAGAAAAAGCCGATAGCATTGTTCATGCTGGCGACCCCGACGATGAAGGGTGTTTACTGGTTGATGAGATTTTAGGTTATGCCGGAAACAAGAAGCCCGTCCAGCGGCTGCTGGTTGCCGATCTCAACCTTGCGCCAGTGCAAAAATCGCTGGCAAACATGCAGCCTAACGAAAAATTTCGCGGCATGACAGATAGCGCTTTGGCACGTTCTCTATGCGATCAGGACTTTGGTTATAATATGACGCGAGGCTGTACGCTCAAAGGCCGTGAGAAGGGATATGACGGTGTTCTGAACGTTGGTCGTGTACAGAGTGCAGTTCTCGGACTGGTGAACATGCGCACGCTGGCAAACCAGAATCACACTGAAAGCTTTTACTACGATGTTTTCGCCAGTCTGAAGATGAACGGGAATCATATTAAGGCGAAATATCAGACAACGGACGGCGATCAGATCGACGATAAAAAACGCCTGATTTCAGAAGCACAGGCCGCGCATATTGCCGAACGGGTAGCGGGTAAGGACGCTTTCGTGACGATCGCGACAACTAAACCGGAAAATACCAAACCGCCGCTGCCCTTGAACTTGTCCACGCTTCAGCAACTTT
Source organism: Enterobacter sp. CFEC122 (assembly GCF_052983755.1). NCBI lineage: Bacteria > Pseudomonadati > Pseudomonadota > Gammaproteobacteria > Enterobacterales > Enterobacteriaceae > Enterobacter > Enterobacter sp. CFEC122. The sequence continues at coordinate 37,411 of NZ_JBRIQR010000042.1, forward strand.
GTGCAAAACGATACGGTTATACGGCTAAGGAAACGCTGGATGTGATGCAGGGGCTGTATGAAACACACAAGCTGCTGACCTATCCCCGCTCTGACAACCGCTATCTTTCAGATGAGCATTTTTATCAGGCCGGGGATATTGCAGTCGCTATCGCGGCCACAATGCCGGAACTGGCGTCGGCAACCGCAGATATGGAGAAGGAACAAAAGCATAAAGCCTTTAACGCCAGTAAGATCGAGGCACACCATGCCATTATTCCGACGACGAAAAGCGGAGCCGGTATTCAGCTCAGTGAGAAAGAGCGGAACGTCTATAACCTGGTGGCCGTCTATTTCATTGGTCTGTTTTACCCGGATGCCATCCGTGACAAAACAAAAATTCACTTCGATATTAAAGGTGATACCTTCACGGCCACACAAAGCGTTCTGATACAAAAGGGCTGGGAAGCGCTGGGTAAAGACAATGATGAAGAGGACGATGCCGAAGATGCCGGAACGGGCGGTTTTGATTTATCGACTCTGAAATTTAATGACAGCGGCCTGTGTGAGTCGGCTGACGTGGACAAGAAAAAGACAACTCCACCCCGCTATTTTACGGAGTCAACGTTACTGGCCGCGATGACCAGTGCGGCAAAATTTATCGATGATCCGGCTCTGAGAAAAGCGCTTGAAGCCAAAGACGAGGGGAGCAGTGACCGGGGCAGTATCGGCACAGAAGCTACCCGTGCGGGTATCCTTGAAAAACTGGCTGCCAATACCGGGCTTATCTCGATAGAGAAAGAAAAGGGCTACTCTGAGTTGGTATGGAAAACAACAAAACAGGGGCAGGAGTTCTGCGCTGCTCTTCCGCCTGAAGTGATTAAACCCAACATATCGGCAATATGGGCTGAAAAACAGGCGCAAATCAAATCCGGCGAACTGACCGTTGAGGATTTTATCAGAGACAACGACGATTATATTCGCGGTTTAATCGACGATCTGGATAAAAACGGGATTAACATTTCGTCTAATGCCACGCCCTGCCCTGTCTGTAGCAAAGGTTTTCTGCGCAAACGTAAGGGGCAGAATGGCTTTTTCTGGGGGTGCTCATGTTATCCTGAGTGTAAAACATCATTCCCGGATAAAGATGGAGAACCTGTTACAGAGAAACAGGCTTCTGAGGGGGCAAGCGCCCGTCTTGGTGTCCCCTGCCCTTCCTGTAACAAAGAGATTTTAATCAGGCCAAAAGGCTTTTTCTGTACGGGGTGTGAGTTTAAAATCTGGTCTGAGTTTTCCGGCAAGAAACTGACACAAAATCAGGTTGAAACGGTGATAAAAAAAGGTAAAACCAGCGAGATTAAAGGGTTTACCAGCAAAGCCGGGAAAAAATTTGACGCTGTAGTTACCTTGCAGGATAAATCTACAGGCAAACTTGGTTTTGAGTTCAGGAAAAAATAATGGTGAAAACCAGACAAGACTGGCTTTTCCAGTTAAGAAAGTGCCAACACCGGGAAACCTTAGAGAAAGTTATAGAAAAAAATGAACGCAGCCTTACCGCTGGAGAGCTGGTAACATTTTATTCTGCTGCTGATCACCGATTGGCTGAGATAATCATGAATAAACTGTTTGATAAAATCCCCGCATCAGTCTGGCAACACGTCAGATAACCCATAAAGAGAGGAACTATGAGCGATAATGAAACGTTTGATGCAGCCCGAAGACTTCTGACGAATATTCGTTCTGTCCGTGTCTTTGCGCGTGAAACGAGCTTTGAGCAACTGCTGGAAATGCAGGAAAAGTTGAACGCTGTTATCGAAGAGCGGCGAGAAGATGCTGAACGTGAAGCCGCAGAACGTCAGGAACGTGAGAAAAAACGTCAGGAATTGCTTCAGCTCATCGCTGGGGAAGGTTTTTCTCCTGAAGAGTTGCTTGGTCTGACCGACGATGCGCCAAATGCACGTAAGAGTAAATTGCCGAAAGCACCGCCAAAGTATCAGTTTGAAGAAAATGGCGAAGTTAAATTCTGGTCTGGCCGTGGACGTTCGCCAAAACCGATTGATGAAGCGTTAAAGGCTGGCCGTTCTCTGGACGATTTTCTTATCAAGAAAGAGCCGTCTGGTTCTGCTGACGATAAACAGTAACTTTATAAGCCCTCCAGGTTGTGCGGAGGGTTTTAAGGAGATTAAAACGTGAGTGACTTATCACCCTACAAACAAATCATCCCGGCAACAGACTGGTATTTCAGGCATGATAATGTCCCCGGTGAGCATGGCGAATCGACCGTATACCAGCTTGCTGCATGGGCGCTAAAAGAAAATGGGGATATTGTCGGACTGGTGACTGTTCGCGATATCGATACAGGGCATCCTAAGCTGGTAACGCCGCCTCCAGTTCCCGGAGATTACTTGCATAAAGAACAGCTCACCGATGATGAAAAAACGTGGGCGAAAAAGCGTTGAGTCGTTTCCCCCCTCAAGCCTCTGTACCGGAGGCTTCCTTAATCCTGCCAGCAAAGATACCTTCTGCAGCTGATGCGGCCGCGCAATAATGCCAGCATAATTCCTTTCTCGATGCCAGTCGGCGACCCAAAATGCCAGCAAAAATGATTGCATTCGGTTTCGGGCTACTATATTTTATCTGTATCGTACAATACAGATAAGGGTGAGCATATGGATCATGTCGGAATAGCAAAGGTATGGCGTCAGCGGAATCAGGAACATGCTGATTCCGGTGTTGTGCTTATATGGGATGGCGAGGCGTATGGCTGGAAAAACGTTCTCCGCGATCCACAGCATGAACGCCCAGGAGCAATTGCCGTCGATGCCGAAGGTAATATGTTTATTGCCGAGGGCGGGAATGACTATGACGGCGCTAAATGCTGGGTAGTCTTTCAGGAGTCCTGATAATGACCAGAGCCACAGAACGCGCTTACAACGAGCTACAGCAGGCGTTTGATTTCTACAATCAGAGGCTGTTTAACGGCGAACTTCCCGACTGCCTGATCACCTTCCAGCGCGGTAAAAACACGATGGGCTATTTCAGCTTCAGACGTTTTGTTGCTGCTGATGGCAGCGGCAAAATGATTGATGAGATTGCCCTGAATCCTGAGTATTTTCCGGCATATCCGCTTATTGAAGTTATGCAGACTCTGGTTCATGAACAGTGTCATATGTGGCAATTTCACTTTGGTAACCCTTCCCGCAAGACGTACCACAATGCGCAGTGGGCGGCCAAAATGGAAAGCATCGGACTAATGCCCTCTTCCACCGGGAGACCTGGTGGCGCGAAAGTCGGCCAGAAAATTAACGACTATCCGATCCCCGGCGGTCGCTTCCAGCTTGTCACACTGGAACTGTTTCAGGGGCAATTTGCGTTGAGCTGGTTTGACCGCTTCCCCGTTCAGGTTGAACAACAGAAAGACATGACCGCCGTTATCGAACAATGGCGGGAAACGCTGGCTCAGGCGCATCAGAATGCAGGCTCCGGCATTGATATTGAAGCGGTGCTGTCAATGGCTCTGTTACCGTCAGTGACGCCACAGAACGGGAACGCAGATTCAGAAGTTATAGCCGGGAGCAATACGTCCTTTGTTGCGGCGTTTGAGGACAAGCCTAAACGGAACAAGGCAAAATATCAGTGTCCGGGGTGCGGTGCTGCTGTGTGGGGTAAGGCCGGGCTGAATATCCATTGCGGAGATTGTGAACAAGCTTTCAGAGAAAGCTAAGTGCCAGCAAAATTCTACGACCGCAGCAGTTGGCCATCGATTTTTTGCCAGCAAATCTTTCTTCCGGATTCGTGCCGGCGTGATAAAAATGACAGCAAAAGAGGTTTTCTATGGGGCATTACACCATCAGAACAAATGACGATGAAGATCAGGTTATCAGAAAGGCGCAGGAGGTTACCGGAATGGCGTCAGCCAGTAAAGCCTTTATGACGGCCATCCTTGAGCTTCAGCGTAACAGAGACGAGATAACGCAGCTCAGGCGCTCACTAGCGCAAGAAAAAGCGCGGAGTCAGGAGCTAGTATCATCGGTGAATCAATTCCGTTCCAGCCTGAATACTATGTTCGAGCTGGCCGACAACGGCAAAAGTTAATATCATCAGTTTTGTCAGGGCGTAGTTGGGGGCTTTCTTTCACGGGGGATGGCGACGCTTCAGTTTAAAAAATCGGGATTAACCTCCCTTCACTCGAACTCAGATTTCACGTAGCGCACGCTGTTTCAGACGCAAAAAAGCCCGACTGGTGAGATCGGGCTTTTTTGTTTTCCGGTTCGGAGTTGGTGCTCTGGCCGGGGAAGTCACTCTACATCTAACACCCATAATATTATGGCACTTGACACAGGCTGTCCAGTGGCAGTTGACACAAGTTGTCAACTGACTGAATTACAGCATGAGTTTCGCCAGCAGATCGGTATAATTGCGGGGTTAGCTCTGTAAGTGGCCTCCCTGCCCTTCCCCGTTCCGGCGGGTATGAATAGTTTCAAAAGTCCTGGCTGAACAAACAGGTGGTGCTGTGTTTGGTGCTCTGGCAGGAGGAAGTCACTCTACATCTAACAATGCGAGAGAACCGTTGTGACAGGCAGTGTATGAGTAAGCAACGGTGATTTCCTCCAGCTTATCTGGAGAACCGGATGATTAATCTGTTAATCATCGTTCTTAGAGCGGTAGCGGCGCTGGCAAACGCGCTGATTGCTATTCTGGAACTGATCCGCCAGTTCATCGATTGATGAATACGGAAACGTAACTAAGGCTGGGGGCTAACCACCTCCGGCCTTTAATAAAAACATCGTTTAGTTACAACATTCATCTGATGCGCATAACCCCCCCCACCTAACCTTTTAGGGGTCAGTTTGGAGATCGGAAATTTTTGTACGTTAAGCGCATTATTTAACCAATCTTGGTTCGTAGGGGTCGTCTCAGAAAACGGAATCTATGGTCACTCCCGTTTTTGCAACACCGATTTTGACGATAAATTGG
>NZ_JBRIQR010000043.1:0-40715 GCF_052983755.1 Enterobacter sp. CFEC122
GAACTAACTGGAAGCCATATCGAAATGGTGGCATGAGCATTACCAATAACTATGGCGGAGTACAGGTCCTTTCCGAAGATGCCACCTATGTCTACGTGGAAGTTAAGCTGCCACAGGGTGCCTTAGATGGAAACTACTATAGACCTGTGAATACATATCAATGGTCTGGAGGAGATCTTGGTCAGTATGCCAGCTGGCTCAACTGGGATCCTGCCTCTGTAAAGAGTCCGGCTTGGGGAAGTTCACCCATAGAACGACAAAAGGCTGATGGAACATGGTTCAACAGCGTAAACTGGAACCTGTTCAAGGCATCTGATATGCCTATAAAACTTACTAATATCCGGTTCAATGTACAGGCTAGGCCATATGATCAAAAAATCACTGGCGGAGCAACATGCAGTATTCCAGCTGGCTCAACAACCTGTACCGTCTCTTTGCCCCAGGATATTATAAATGGCACTACCGGCTATCTTCATAGTGGCTATGAAGTAAGGTCAACCACCGAAGCAACCTTCTTTGCCCCTATATGGGAGAATATAGCCTGGCATACACTGGGTCCCTCCGTCACTGGATTTGATTACATTGAAACCACCAACATTCTCCAGGTTTACGTGAATCAACCTGGAGATGGTTCATATTTCGACCATGTTTATGTAAATCGAGTTTGGTTGTCAGATAAAAACCGTAACAACGCAGAAATAAGCGTAACCGGCAAACAAACAGGTAGAAATATGGCGTCTGGGAACTACACGTATGAGTTCAACATGAAAGAGGTACCAGAAGGCAGTTATAACGTGGTAATTAATGCCCAAGATACATTCAACAATACCGGTAACCTCCCTTATCAAACTGTTGTCGTTGATAATACAGCACCATCTGTAAGTATTAGCTACGAAGGAAAACCGATCAGCAAAAACGTAACAGTATATGGGCTGGAGAACGTCCGTATACAGCTCACCGATGCTCTAACTAAACCATCCTTAAGCCGTATGACTCTTCGCGGTGGCCCTGTTTCTGATGCGGTGGAATTGTCTTGGGTGAATCTGGGAAACAACCTGTATGCACCTAATTATCCCAAGATCTTTCCGTCTCTTAATGAAGGCGAAACATACACTCTCACAGTTCAGGCCAAAGATGAGATGAACAACGTTAAAGAAAGCTCAGTCGAATTTAACTACCTTCCAAACAATCTCGTCAGGCTAGAGAATCTGAAAACCTTAGCTGTCAATGCTTCTCTCAAAACATCTGACAATACTCCTCTGGCTGTTCTGTATGCCAGCCAGCTGCGTAAAAAGGATGGTTCAATCGCTACAGGGCTTCAGGACGCAGTGCTTACTGTCCGTAAGGACGCTGCATTCGGCGTGACTGTAAATGGTGTTTCTGCGATGCCAGGTGAAAGCAAAGAGCTTCAACTGGATTTGGGGCTCGGGGACAGCCGTAGCTTTCCTATTTTCCCTGCTGTATCCGGCCTTACAGGCAGATCTGAGTTCATGATTAACATTGAAGAATTAAAATAAAGCAGGGCTGTTTTGCTGAAGCACAACGGCCGTCTTCTGATGCGCCGTAGCCCATGTTGTTGCAAATCAGTCCGACGTTCATTGCGTAAGTAACGCTTACTGCGGACCATGGTAGTGATTAGACTCACTACCATGGTCATTTCACCACATATCTTCTCTGCATTGCTCTTGTTGGGCAGACTAGTAACTCGTCACTAAATTGCAGCTTTTGTCTTGCTAAGTCGCTGGTATAACTGCACTACGAAATCGTCAAAAGATTTTATCCCTCATGTAGATCCAATAAATGATCCCAAAGGTGCCAGAGAGTACAAAGAAGATCCCGGTACGCTGTAGGCCGCATGGTTACTGGGCTGGAGCATTGTCACTGACAACAGTAGCGACATAAGTGACAACGGGAGTGACTTAAAAGACAATGGTAGAGACTATTTCGACGTTGGTAATGATTTTAAGTGACAATGGTAGTGAGGTTAGACTTAAACTTCCACTGTAAGGTAAGGTGACTCGCATTATTTAAATAAATTATTACTTTCAATTACTTGCGACACGAGTCTGCATGTATGCTTCTATTTCTCAAAAATTTATCCACCGAAAATGCCTGTGGCTGTGATTTAGCTTTGACGACAGTTTTTATCAGGGAGGCAAGTTGAGACCTGTATAAGAACTAAGCATTTATTTATCCCCATTTTCCACAAGGTAGTTCCAATAATTAGTACCTTAGTGTTCCTGATAGATCAAAAGAGATCCCCGCTGCCTCCAGGCCAGACGGCACAAGGCCTGAGACGTGATCAGTGACAACAGTAGTGATTATTTTGACATTGGTAGTGATTATTATAACGTTGGTAATGAGTTTTTTGACATCAGTAGTGATCAGAGCGACAATAGTAGTGACTTTTCATTAGATCTTTTTAACTTGATCTGATCCGTTGTTGATAAGAGTTGCAGGTCATTGTATGCAAAGAGTTTTTGCCAAGTTTTAATGAGTGGAGTCGTTTTTTTAGGTAGAACTTATGCACAGATATGGATCATCACAATGATCCATCCAGTGACATAGAGTTCGCTGGGGCTTACTATTCACCAATCTGTTTACACATTCAGTGATAACTTATTATGACTAAAGAGAAAGATACTGAGCAGCAGGACCTGGTCACCAGGGCTTTCTCTGTTAGAGAGAAAGAATCAGGTAAAGACATCATTTTGCGTCCTAACAGCAACCGTACGGTGCAGTCTATTGCTTTGATGCGGCTCGGGCTGTTCGTCCCATCACCAAAGAGTGTGGGGCGTCAAAATCGGGAATATAAAACGGTTGGCTTTGACGCAACGAAAGAGTTACAGACGCTCTCTTTAATGGAGAGCGAGGGGTTCACCAATATTTCAATTGTCGGTGAGCGTCTTGATATGTCAGTAGATTTTAAGACGTGGATGGGCATCATTCGAACCTATGCCAATCATCCGATTAACAATGACACGATAAGCTTAAAATTCACTGAATTCCTCAAGCTATGTACGCCTGAAAATTATCGCTCATCTACAGCGTCCAGAAAACGTATAGACGCCTCCTTACGCAGGTTAGCATCCGTTACCTTGTCGTTCACCAGTAATAACTCGTCCAAAGTCTATACAACGCATCTGGTACAGTCTGCCCTGTTAGACCCGGAATCAGATCAGGTTGTCCTTCAGGTTGATCCTAAGATTTTCGAGCTCTATCAATACGATCATAAGGTTTTGATGCAGCTGAAGGCAATTAAGGAGTTGGCCAAGAAGGAAAGCGCCCAGGCTCTCTATACGTTCATAGAGTCATTACCGCCAAATCCTATACCGATATCCCTTACTCGGCTGAAAAATCGTCTGAACCTCAAAACACGAGCAAATAGTCAGAATGCTACCGTGAGAAAGGCTCTTGAAGAGTTGGCATCGATAGGATACCTCCAGTACACCGAAATTAAGAAAGACGGAAAAGTATACTTCCAGATTCATAAGCGGGATCCCGATCTGAATTTGAACAATACTCAGCCTCCTTTAGAAGTGGTTGAAGATGAAGAAGAGAACTCAGGGTCTTCTGTTTTAGAAGGTGAGTTATGCCCACCAGCTGACCCGATAGACGGCGATGATGTTCTTACCGTCCATGATTTAACCGCTGAAGAACTGCGCTATATTCGTAGTCTTCGAAGCCAGAAAAAGAACAGCAACGCCAGCTAAAGTTAACCCGGCGGTTCAGGCTCCGGGTGCTAAATTACTTCTTCGATTTTCGTTAGTCCCAGCCCGCTCTTTCACGTCAACGGTAATGAGTCAAAAGTCATTACCGTTGTCATTGTTCTCTACCACCCTATGTAGATCGAGATTGCGAATTCAACGCTTTCTCCTGAGTCACCTGTTAACACCCGGTTTCTACGCTTTACTTCATTGGCCAGTACATCCAACGGAAAATATCGTAACGGGGTGACAATGGCAGTGAGTTGACCCACTCACTACCATCGACATTCAAATCCCGGCTTCTCTGGTAGCTATAGTGACAATGGTAATGATGTGTACCTTACTGGCATTGTCATTGTCCTCCGAGTGTGCGTTCAGCTTTGGGAGGACACCGGAACTTAATGCGGCGAGTCACGGCCATTGTGAATCTCGATTGGATTGGCGAATACGGCTTCCGGTTGGGCCAGATGTCAATGGTTATGCTTCATCCAGCTCATTACTGTAGTCATTGCCGTTCAGCTGAGCTGATGCTCCTCTCATTCTATGTGGCGACAACGGTAGTGAGCCCAGAAAGTGACTACCGTTGTCATGGCCGTCCAGTAGAGCGGGTCAACCTCTTAAATCACAGGGTGACAACGGTATTGAGCCCAGAAAGTCACTACCGTTGTCATGGACGTCTGGTTAAGCGGATCTACCTCTCAATTCACAGGGTGACAATGGTAGTGAGCCCAGCAAGTCACTACCGTTGTCATAGTCGTCCCGTTGAGCAGATCAACCTCTTAACTTACAGGATGACAACGGTAGTGAGCCTATTAAGTCATTACCGTTGTCATTGCCATCCAGAAGAGCGGATGATCCTCTCAATTCATACGGCGACAATGGCACTGAGCCCAGCAAGTCACTTCCGTTGTCATAGCCTTCCAGAAGAGCAGATGAGCCTCTTAATTAACAGGGTGACAACGGTAGTGAGCTCATTAAGTCATTACTATTGTCATGGCCGTACAGCTGAGCTGATCATCCTCTCAATTCACACGCCGACAATGGTAGTGAGCTATTAAAGTCACTACCATTGTCATAGACGTCCAGTTAAGTGGACCATCCTCTCAATACACACGGTGACAACGGTAGTGAGCCATTAGAATCACTACCGTTGTCATTGCTTTTCAGGTGCACTGATAAGGCTCTCAATAGACACGACGACAATGGCAGTGAGCAATTAGAGTCACTTCCGTTGTCATTGCTTTCAGCTGAGCTGATAAGGTACGTCATTTACACGATGACAATGGCAGTGAGCCAATCGAGTCACTACCGTTGTTAATGCCGACCAACCGAGGGAAGGGTCCGCTCAAAGAACTGAGTGACAACAGTAGTGAGATCATCCAATCACTACCATTGTCAGCTTAAACCTGTAGGACGAAGAGGCTTGTCCGATAAAATGACGACAATGGAAATGAGCCTATCCATCACTACCACTGTCATTAAAGTCCAGCGGTTCAACGTTAATCAGTAGCTCCGGATGACAATGGTTGTGAGTCAGGCAATTCCCAAGCATTAAGTGACAGCAGCGTAACACCTCTAAGCTCACTCCTGTTGTCAGGGGTTAGGGTATTGAGTCTCTACCGTCGTCAGTGTTTCTGAGACACCAGTATTGCAGATCACTACAATTGTCACTTAAGTATCGACGGGGGAATAGATGCAAGTGACTGGCTAACCAGTACCAGTTTAGATTCAAAACGATCCCATCTTTGTGGATGCACTTGAGTAAGCTCGTATGACGATATGTCAGAGAAGTGACAACGGGAGTGAGTTGCCGGACTCACTACCGTTGTCATCCCCGGTTGAAGGAAGAGGATCCCCGGGGCTGTATATTTACCGGGTATCCTTACTCAAGGGTTTCGACACTCACTCCCATTGTCGTAATCAACGAGTGTGCATTGTCTTTTAAAAGCATCGCTGGAAACGTACGATTAAAGTAACTTTTCTTTCGGTTCTTCCTTGCGAATCTCTGAAGACGTACTGGCTGATCGGAGTCAAGGAGGGCAGTAAAATTGAAGCCGTCAGTTTTACTGTCGGCTCCGGGTAGTTACTTCAACTCGTCGATCTGAATCATGAATTCTGAGGTGCCAACTTTCCCATTTTCGGAAGGATAAACGGGTAACAGAAGATTATCCCCCTGGCCCATATCTATTTGCACCTCAACTGACTCACCTGGAGCCGCCTGTGCCCCGTTAAATTTAATACCGAAGGCTGCATCCTTCCGCACAGTCAGCGTTGCGTTCTGGACCCCTTTAGCAATTTCTCCATTTGTCTTACGCAGAACGTTAGTGGACAGGTACGCAAGGGGTACGCCATCTGTCGTTTTGAGAGGCGAACTGACCGATAATGTGCGTAGATTATGTAACTGCACAAGGTTATTCGGTAGATAACTGAACTTCTGAGTATAGGTTTTGGTATTCGACTGACTATCGGCAACTGTTACGCTAATTGAATAATTTTCAGATGGTTCGAAATTTGGGAACAGCCTCGGATACTCAGGCATGTATGTATCTTTGCCTGCCGGTGACCACGTAAGCTCAACGTTATCAGCTGTGGGGCCACCTACGAGCTGAAGACGGGTTATCCTCGGGGTTGTCAGATTATCTGCCAGAGCGATCCTGAGGTTCTCCAGGCCGTACACTACCGTATCGTCTTTTACCGGCTTTCCGTCGAATGTTATGGCCACTGTCGGAGGAGTGTTATCCAGAGCAATTTCTCCGAAAGTTTTATTGGTCTGGTTCTGGAAGAAGTCCCTGATGTTGACCTCAACGTTGTATTTTCCTTCAGACTGACGGGATAAATCATAAGCAATCGTGTAGTTACCTGAGATACGAGATTTGATTACGCCTGTGGGTGACATCCGGGTACCGGTGTTCTTATCGGAAAGATAAAATTCCCTCAATGAGACCGAGTCGAACCAGTTACCATCGCCTTCAAGTGACGCCAGTACATCCAGCTGCTTGTTAGTCTCGTCATATGATATCGAGTTTATTACCGGCAGTTGTTTATTGTTCCAGCGTGTCATAATCCATTGCTCAGACCGCAAAATGGGATTGCTGATGCTGCGAACGAAGTAAAGGATCCTATTGTAGCCCTGGGTACCCAAGGCCATATCAAACGTCTCAGGCGCTTCACACGAGGTTTTTCCTGCCGGAATGGTGCAGGTCGCCTTACCGCCGATCTCTTGTGCAAAGGGCCGGGCTTCAACGTTAAAACGAAGTCGGGAAATTTTAATTGGCAGTCGTGATGAAGCCACACTCTCAAAATCCTTCCACTTAACCCAGTTCCCCTTATCATCGAGGAAATCTACCCAGGTACCCGCAAATGCAGGCGTTTGGTTTGCAGATGGGTTTAGAACGAGGCTGTATGACGGATAATACCCTCCCCACTGGCCAAAGTTCGCCATACGAGCCATATCCCCATTAATTGAGCCATAGGGAAGAGTCATTTCAACATAAGCATAAGTGCTGTCTACAGCTATCTCTTTGGGGGCGGAATATTGATTGATGAACTGAAGCCCACCTTCTGAATAAGCACGGTAGTTAGATTTTGGGATCCGGTAGACTAATCGAATAGGGTTTTCGTTAACGACCATACCGGCTTTGTAAGCCGGATAATTAGAAACCCCGGGTACGACGCTGGAAGACGTATTTGGATCATGAACGGCCCACAGTGTCATCTCACCCAGCGTGTTGTCGTAGCGAAATTTTTGAGTTGGCAGCGTTCGGCTATTACCTGCGTTATCGAAGATAACAACTTTTGCAGTAAAGTCTTCATCCAGGTTGCTGTCTGGTATTCCGGTTCCCTTAACTGAATTCTTAGAGTAAGTGTGGTACATCTTTTGGCCGGATACGTCATACTGCATCTGTGTAGTGCTGTAGAGGCTACCGTCCTGCCTGTAAATATATATTAGGCCCTTATCAATACCATTTGCATCACTTACGCCCGAAGAGGTGAAGTCATACTGCCCCGTTGCCTCTAATCCAAGCTTCCACACGTCACCAGCGGTAGAGCCAGAACCAGTATTAGCGGTAAGAGCATTTGCCGCTGGAGGGGTGACATCAATTAGCCAGTTATAGTTATAGGTCGCTACAGGCTTCTGATTGAGATCTAACACGTTTATCTGAACGACAAATTTGCCTTCACCCAAAGCAGGCAAAGTTACTTTTTTGCCGTAGAACTCACTACCGTCAGCAGCTGTTAGTCGGTCTGATACACCCGTCCGTGTAGTCGTAGTATTAAGAATGACAGTTCCAGTGTCTTTCGTGACTTTGACATTAACGAAACGATCAAGACCTGAAATAAGTGTCAAAGTTACCGGTGATGCCGGATTAAGCATAAGACGAGAAGACGGGGCGTGGATCTCAATACCGTTCGTGTCTTTAAAGGCCGATTCATATATCTGAGCTGGGGCCTGAACAGACATACCGAGTCCGGCTACAGCAGTAATAAAAGCGAGATGTTTCATTCTTATTCCCCTTTAGGTTTGGTGTTATTTTAAGCTTTTCCTAAAGGTCACTATGTTCGTAAAAGTATAAAAAACTTCTCCATATGGTGCTCGAAATTACAAATCTATAATTTGCCTTTCGACAAACCTTATTGTGCGTTCAGGACGGAAATCTTTCTTTTTGGAATTACATCTGACATTTCTGTGGTGTCCAAACTGGCAACGATTGCAAAACTTATAACATTAGCCTGAAACTATCGGCATCCACATATCGCATTAAGTGATGCTTTTACTTTGTGTAAAAAAGAATCAGGATAAATTAGGTATGTCAGATATAAATGCGTTAACGGACGGCATATATGAATCAAAACCTGGCGGCATTACGCCACCAGTCGAGAGGGGAGTGAACCTCAGTCAGTACGTCTACCTTCGTTCCGCAAGGCGCTTCTTGTTGTGAATTACAAACTGCCCTGGCGAGAACTGCATCATTTCACCCCTAGCAACACACGTGCCTCTTCAACGGTTTGCCAAGAAGGCATTGCTACGCCAGATTGAGTGCCGTTGCCCCTGCGCTCACCTGTGTCACATTCTACATAAAGACGCATCAGCATCGCTTCTGTTTCAGCGGCCCGGCTATTATCCATTACCAGTTCTGCTGCGCGTCGTAGCTGTTCTGGAATGTCATTCCACATTCCCGCACCACTTCTGTCTTTGTTAGTGAGCAAGTCTTCAATAGCAGATGAAGCCATGTTAAGCAGGTCAGCCGAAACTAAAGGCATCGGCGGGGCGGTATAGAGGATTCGACGTCTTCCGCGTCTGTCTGGATCGTATTTATCATAAAAAGCTTTGTTCACATCTTCCCAGTGCCACTGAAGTTGCCCGGTTGCGTCATGGTGGCAAAACTCGCACTGATAAACAGGCGCAATCGACATAACTGCCTTTCCAATACGTGCCAGTACAGCAACTTCGTCAGCTCTGAGACTCATTGCTTCGCTTGGGTTACTACCCTCGGCAAATTCCAAAATTTGTTCAATACGTTCTGGTGTGAAAGTGGTCATAGGCTTTGAAAACATATTTTTCCAGTTGTGCTTACCATATCATCAGGCATTAGGAGCGTTAGCGAATAATTAACAGGTCAGGACCAAAACTAAATCCTTCCCCCATACGGTCTTCATGACGGGAGACATATGCCTTACCGTATTTCTCCAGATCCTGTAAGCGATCTTTTGCCAGATTCCACGAGTATTCCTGGCCCCACACGGGTCCGTCACGCCCGTCAAAGCGGTCAGGTTTACAATTTGCTTTCAGAAGAGCGTAGACATGCTCCACCGTGGGTAGCTGCAAAGCACTATTAGCCTGAGAAACGGCAGTATGCGTCATTTCTGTTCACTCTTTATTGATTTAGTCAGTTAAGCCGGTCAGGTAACTTTAACCGGCTACTCGTATTAAGATTTCTTTCCGGTTGCTTGTCAGTTAGCGGCGAAGATCAATTTCAAGGCGGGCTGTTTTGACCTTTGTTCCGGACTCCCTAAATGTATCATCCGGAAGAGGCGAAATTTGTCCGCCAAGTTGTTTGACTCGCTCCCTGAGCGCTTTTGTCAGTGTGTCTTCCCGGAACAATACCCCAGCTGACAGAATGGCCTGTAAGCGACCTCGCTTAGCGAGCATTGCGATGGCATGCATGACTTGTTTAACGTCAGAGCGTTTAAGGAATGGTGGATTCATAACGATAACATCAAAAGTTTCATCGGGCTGGTACCCAAGAAAGTCGGTATGCACCAGCTCGACTCCTGTGCTAAGGACACTATCGTTCTTCACTGCAAGGAATCGCTCATCGTTCAATTCGATCCCGGTAATCAATGCATCCGGAGCCGCCAGTTTTAAGGCTTTCAGAATGCGGCCATCACCAAACTCTGGCTCCAGTACACGCTCCCCGGCAGCTGGTTCAGCGCGTAGAACCATATCTGTGACTAAATTCTCAGGTGTAGGGAAGAAATTGAACAGATCTCGTGGGATGTCAACCGAACCTGTCAGAATGATTTGCTCGATACGCTCAGCTGCATCCGCCGTAAAAATATGTGCCTGCTCTTTTCGGTTCCATTTGCCACCGGCGGCTTCGAGCACTTTGTTTGTCTTAACATAAATGCTGCGGTCGAGCTGGTCGGCCAGGAAAAGAAAGTTCCCTTCAGCACGGCAGCGAGATAAGACGTTCAGAACTTCAGTTGAGATTTGCATTAAAACTCCATTAAGAGGATTTACCCGCCTGGCGGCAGCGGGTTGGTTACTTAAACGGGACAATTCAGATTTGGCCTTGGTTAGTCGGCAGACAACAGCAGGGATGGGCTGTTATAAGAGAAGCGGTCAACGGGAGCCTTATCAAATCGCTGACCGCTTGCATCAGGGGTCAGAACGAGTCCGTTATGGGCGCAATGAATGTGGAGCAACATATCCCCGCCGGTGTTGATGTGTAAGGCAGGCACACCCTGATCGATTTCGAACATGACACCAAAACAGGGGTTACCTTCCTTGTTAACAACTTCACAGTGGATGTTATGTTGGCCGGTAACGCTGACCTGATAGGCCTGACTGTCCTCTTCTGGCAGTGTTTCCTCCTCCAGGCGCCAGTCCTGAAGTGTGAGGCTAATTTCAGGGGTGTCATGCTCTTTCTGAAGAGCCTGGATACCTTTACGGAACAGCTGCATCATTTCAGGAGTAAGGCAGTCTTCCTCAGCTCCAAAATGTTCTTTCCAGCCTTCAGGATCTGCATACATCCAGACGTTTTTAGCGAGCGAAGGTAAGGAAGCATCAGGCTCTACAAGGAGGTGAGGGATGTTCTCTTTGATTCCGAGATAACGTACCGGCTGGCCATTAAGCGGTAACCCATCCGACACTGTAACTTCTGTTCCTGGCAAGACGACGCTGTTTACCAGACCTCCACAATGTTCGGCCACCACGCGGCCTAAATCTGCCATAAACATCCGATGCTTTTCTGGTGAGTCCAGCTCACCAAGGAGTTCAGGTTTAAGCAGTAAACCGGTAATAATCTCAGTCAGTTCACGAGGAGATACTAATTTATACATTTTGTTTTCCTTTTCTGTGTTGGCTTTATATTACCAATCCAGATGCACGAGCTAATAACCTCCAGACAACTTTTTCAAAAATTATTTACTTAAAGCAGGGTGCTAATATGCGCAAGAAATGAATTTAGGAAGGACGGCTTCAAATTTAACTTTTTGGTTTTTTATTTTAGACGGACTTTAAAATAGCATCGTTGATAAAATAATAAACATGGTTTGTTTTTTTGTTTGTATTGACAATCAAATGGGTATAAATTAATTTACTTACATGGCGTATATTTAACGCCACCGCCCCGGCGGCACCGGGCATAAAAGGAAAACCATTTTGAAACCGATGCTCAAAAAAGATTTTTTTTCAGCTATTGAAAACCTTCTCAAAGCTGGCTTTCAACCTCGCTTTTACACTGTTAACAGTGGCCGAATCGGTCTCATTACATTCACTGATAAAAATGGAACAAAACAGGTCGAACAGGTTTATTCCTGCACTTCTTTAGCCGCCAATACTTTTGGAAAGCGCTTCACCACTTGGTTAGAAGAAATTTTTCAAAAGCATAATGAAGAAAAAGTAGCTGATTCCGGGTTCGAGGTTGGTAGCCGTGTCTGGGATAAATTGATGTATACGTTGCGCACCATTTCAGAAATTCGTGCCGGGGGGGTGCTGGTGCTGGATAACGGTGCACAGCGTACACTGGATGAAGTGCAAAAAACGGCACCTGAAACAAACCAGGTGGAGCCAAAGGAAATCTCTTCACTTCAGGAGCTGCTGAACGCTTCCAAAAATCTGGAGCCGACTTCGCCTGAGCTAATTGCGGCTCTTAATGAGGCTCTGTCAACCGCCATAAAACGGTGAATGCAACGGCAGTCTGGCACATCAGGCCTTGTCAGAGATTAGGCCTGAAAAGCACTTACGTACCGATATAACACCTAATTCCCCTCTAAGGAGATTGCCCTAAATGGCGATGAATAAAAAAGAACAAGCCGCGTATGATGAGCTGGTGGCACAGGCCAGAATAAACCGCGCTTTACGCTGGTCTGACTATGGCGTTGAACGCGATATGCCCGTACCAGAGGTCTCGGGGGAATACCAAAACGGCTGGAGCTTCAACACCGCCACTGGCACTGTTTATCCGACATGGAGCGGAACTACGGTTCACGGCACACGGGAAGAGGGAGAGGTTGTCGATGCAACCTCCCGCCGCATGCGAGGCATGAATGGTAGCCAGAACGGCATACCACAATACAGCACCAAAGAACGCGCCCTGAAGGCATTACGCTGTTCGCTTGAAATCAAGTTTGCCATGCAGCTGGATGCCATAGATAAAGCTATCGCAAAAGAAATAGAGCTGTCCACCGCTCGCCGGGAGAGCGATACATCAGATGCCTAGCGGTAAACCATCAATTCAGGCCCGTGATCAGAGGGGCCTTAACGCCCTGAAAGAGGCGGTTCCAGCGACGGCACAACTACAGATGCGGGTTACCCCTGAACGTAAACTGCGTTACGTCAATCAGGCAAAGGCCGAAGGTCTGGGTCTAACAGACTGGGTCCAAAAGCATATGGATAACGTGTGTGATCTGGCAGGCCAGCCTGAAATAACCATGTACAAAGATGATGGAGAAACAAGTGGCCAAAAATAACAACAGTCTCAAACAGCATGTCTTCAATATGCTGTCGGCTGGCAGCGAACTTAAAGAAGTGAAGCGTTTTCTCACCAGCAAGCGAGTTAAAGCCCGCCTGGCAGTGTCAATGATCCACGAGCAGGCGATTGCTGTGCAGAACACTGAATACCAGAATTATCCGGCTTATAGCTAACTGGTAACAACAATTACAGAGAGATACTTAAAATGAGCGTAAACCCAGAATACACCAGGGTTCAGCATGTCCAGATTATTCGCGAGCGAGATGGGCAGAAGGAAGTTGTTCGAGTCTATGATGAAGATGGCGACGTGGTTCTGTGTTTACCTGCCTACATTCAGGATGAGGAAATAAATCTTATTCTGCGCCGGTTGAATGACGTATATTCAGTCGGATATCGTGTAGGTGATGCAGCCCGCCGCCGCGCCATCAAAAAAGCGCTGGGGGATGATGAGGAGTAAGGCCATTTTTACTGGCAAGATATCTGTATACCGGAGTCTTTAGAGTACGTTCTAATGGCTCCGGATTATTAATACTGTTTTACTCATGCAATAAAAAGCAAACCAAAATTCTTTCGCTAATTCATTTTTAAATGCTCAAATCATTAAATGTAAGGAGCGTTATTTATCAATAGGTATGGCGTTCTTAATGGCTATTAAGCTAGTTCTGCTTTCGCTTGCTTCTGGAAATTAGGGAAACCTAATTTTACCCTATCAAAAAGTAACTTTTCTGGTTTTGTTGCATTCACGTAAACAAAAAAAGTCCCGCCGGGCAGAAAAGAAAAACATCAAAAATAGCTATTTTCCCGAAAAGATCACGAACACTGAAAAAGTATCATGGGGAACCTGATCAGGAGACAACCCATGAAAATCAAACTAGCCCTGCTTATTGCATTTGCAGGTTTCAGCGCAGGAGCTTCCGCTGAAATCGCAGAATTCAGCTTTAAAGATACCCTGAACGTTAAAAAGACCGTATCGCCTGCATCCGTATGGATTAATCCGGTAACGAGCTTTGACGTTGCCGTTATTTCCGGTCTGGACCGTTATATTACGCTCAGTCTGCTGAAAAGTGACGGGAGCCTCATCTGGAGCACGAAAAGCAGCCTGGTTACCGTTGATGACCGTACCACATCTTCGACAGGCTTTGATTATTACGGCAAGACTCTGACCGTACCAGCGATGGGAGAAGATAGCTTCACCCTCAGAGAGGTGATTACCGACTTGCAAGGGAAGGAGGTCTCCCGGCAGGATTACCCGCTTGCAATTGACCGAACGCCTCCGGCAACGGGTACCATAAGTTATACGAGAAATGGGTGGAACTTTGGCAGCGAAGCGATCTTCACTTCAGTACCAGCCGGTATGCAGTACGCCAGCGTCCAGGCACTGGTCTTTAATGGACTGAGTGATAAAGGTTCCGGGCTTGCTAATGCTGAATATTTCATAACCGATGCCGCTGGAGTGGAGCGTAAAAAGCCAGCGGAAATTAATACAGTGGAAGGTAGCGTAACCGTTCAAGTCGCCGACGCAAGCAGCAATGCCCTGGCACCGGAAAACCGCTCTGAATATAAAGTGGGGATCTACCTTTATGACAAAGCGGGAAACAGGAGCGAACTAAGCCGCCGAAGCGTAATTGATCGGGTTAAGCCTGACGATATCATCCAGGTGCAGGACGCCACTACCGGATCATGGGTCTCCTATCAGTCTGGCATGACCGTCTTCCAGAACCCTATTTCCGTACGGGTATTAAGGAAGAAAAGTGACTTTACTGCTGTTAACGGTTCCAAATATGGCTGGGCGGACTCGAATTTCCAGACGTCCGATAGCACTTATAATATCTATACTTTCAAATACATATATCCAAATGTGGGGGATACTTATCATGAATTTCAGACTCTGGCGGGAGGAGTAAGACGAATTCATCATAACTCCCTCAACTTCACTCCAGCCCCGGCGATGGAAATAGCCCCGAAGATAGTGGCTAAAGAGATGTACCGGAGTGATACCAGTGAGTGGTTAACTCAGGCCTCAATCAGCGTTAAAACCGCCACCATTAGCCGCATAAAGGTAACCGCAGAACCCCGACCATACGTGCAAAAGTTCAGAACGGTAAAAAATGCAGCCTGGTTCTGCACTATTCCTGTCGGACAAAGTTCATGCGAGATGACGGTTAACTTCAACTACACCAGTGACAAAGGATTTGAGTATCTGCATCTTTACTCGGGAAAAGATGGTGACAGCATATTCGATGCGCTTGCTGGTAATTTTACGGTTATCTGGGATAACAACCCACCGGTGGTTAATGTCGCTCAGGTAAACAAGGCCTCCAAGACAATCACTATGACGGCCACCGATAATGATCGCGTCAACGCCTGGAACATCAGCTACTGGGATACCAAAGTTTTCGAAGCCACCCTTAAAAATGCCCGGGGGGAAACTTTCACCCTGAAGCCTGTGACTGTCAGTGAAAGCGATTATAAAACCAAAAACGCCACTTTCTCATACGCTGGTCTACCGGACGGGGATTATACGGTTGTTAGCGTGTCTGCCACGGATCTTGTTGGAAACACAGGAACCAAAACGCTTAATGCACCGCTGAAAATTGACTCAACGCTTCCGGTTATTGCGTTCAGCTTTAATGGCGCAGACGCAGAAGGAAAACTGGTTAAAGGGCTTGAGAACCTACGCATAAGCGTTACTGATGCCTCTGGGGATGCTTCCCTGATATCGCTTCAGCTCGCTGGTGGACCTAACTCTGAAAAGGTCACCCTTGCATTCACGCCGCTATCCAAGGATGTCTTTATTCCTGAATACCCCAGAATCTTCCCCAATACTGACGAATCGGGACAGATGTATCATCTGGAGGCTCTGGCTATTGACGAATCAGGTAACCGGACCACTAAAACGCTTAATTTTACCTACCAGCCAGCTAACCTGATTATGCTGGATAATCTCAAGACGCTGGCCACAGCCGTAGCACTGAAAGCAACGGACAACACGCCGCTGGCCATCATCCGAACCAGTGTGTTGCGTCGTCAGGACGGTTCTATCATTACCGGACAGTTAAACGGAACCCTGACTGTTCAGAAAAACGCCCAGTTCGGCGTTACGGTTGCCGGAGTTACGGTCCAGCCTGGTGAAACTAAATCGCTGTCACTGGATCTTGGTAATGGTGAAGAGCGCACATATCCCGTTACTCCCGCTGTAAGTGGTCAATCTGGCACGGCCACATTTGCTATAGAATTCCCTCAAACATAAACCCTACACAAGGGTACGGTAGTATGCCGTACCCTGTTACGCCATCCTCAATGTAAAATGTAGAGTTGAGCATGACTTAATTATTACTTTCTCATTAAGTGTCTCTTAAACTGCAAACGGGAAAGTAATATTCCCGAGACGGGAAGGACTCCTTCCTTTTGGTTATAATCTATGATGCTAAACTGTGTAATTACACCGGAACAATGTCCTCGTTTAAATCGCTGGCACCAGTACATGATTTATCCATGAATGCTTTTTGATGCAATTTTACTTCAGAATGCTCTTAATTTTTTAAACAAATTATATTTGAATCCTTCGTGTATAAATTTGCAGACCCTCTCTCAATGTTTTTTTAAAATATTTACTCTCAGGTTATTAGCCAGTAGATTCATTCTGTCATGATTACTCCAGAACTAACCGGAGGAATCACATTATGACCAAATATTATGATCGCAGTGGAATTGAAATCTCCAGCGCAAAAATCCGCTGTGTTGATTCTGTAAAAGGTACTGCGGAATATACTTTTCGTATTGTTTGCGATAAATGCAATGGGCGGGGAGAGCGTAAGCATTTTTATAGAAGTCGCTGTATGGCTTGTAAAGCCACGGGTTACAGCCTCGAAACGACCCGTACTGCTTACACGCTGAATGCGCTGTACCGCATTAATGCGCAAGCTGCCCGCAAAGTGTCAGCATCCCTGCAAGACGAGCGTTTAAGGACTGAAAGCGCCCACAGTTCTGCGTTCACAGCATGGTGCAGGTCTCATCAAAAAATGGTTGATGCAATCACCCAACAATCCAGTAGTAATAATTTTCTGGAAAGCCTTAAGTCTTCTTTAACCCACCAGCGTCAGTTAAGTGATAAGCAGCTGGCAGTTGCCGCCCGCATTTTAGGTATTCATTAATTCAAAGCCCTTTTAATTTAATTTTAAGGTCAATTATTACGGAGGAACTATGATCCATTCATTTAAAGACAGACGGCTTGAAAAGTTCTTCCGTAATGGAAAAACAACGGCAGGTATTCCTTCTGAAATTATTAACGCAATTCTGTGTCGACTTGAAACGCTGGATAATGTCCAGAGTGAGCGGGAGTTATTATCCAACAGCTTGCGTTATGAACGCTTAAGAATGACGTCAAACCGTTATTCCTCCATTCGAGTAAACTCTAAGTATCGATTATTCTTTGAATGGAATGATGGCGCACATAATGTTCATTTGTCTGCACATGACTATAAATCGCTCATCCATTAAGGTTAAAAATGAAGCTATTTTCAATTTCATCCCGGGATACAAGCATGGACGCGATGTTTTATATCCAGGCCAGTACTAAACAACAGGCAAGTTACATATTTAGTACCCTTTCCCCGAAGCCTACTGCGAACTGCCAGCTTACAGATTTGCAGAATGAGACGGTCGTCCCTTCCATAAGCCCTATTTCGCTTTCACTTAACCCCTGGTCGATCAATTCCCAGTCCCGAACCCGGGAACTGCGTATGGCCACGCATGGTCTTAACCTGATCTGTGCAGTCACGGATGAGCATACCCGTCAGATAGTTGACTTTTGCGATAACCTTGGACAGCAGCTTAAGGATCCGGACGACAAAAGCGCCTGGGTTAAGCTCATTAATTCTGAATGCGCTTTGCTTAATTCTCCGCGTCTCTATCCCGTTCTGCTTGAGCCGGATACACCGGCACAATTTGAAATCTTTGTGCCAGCTCCGGAAGATGGAGAACACGACACGGTCATAGCCAGCGTTGTTAAAGAATGTTTCGGAGATGAATGCCGGTACAGAGTAACGGACAAAGCTTTTGCAATGTCGGAAAAGCCAGTCATCAGGCTGGAAGCTCATTTCAATGACAAACGCGAAAAGGTTTTAGAACTGACCTTTTCCTGTTTCAATCTTTCACTCTCAGCGTCCGTGCATGAAAACCAGCTACGTCAGATTTTGTTACTTTGCGAAGACTTTGGCGTAAGGCTTCAGGGTAGAGCAGGGGCATCCTGCCACGTTAATATGCGCAGTGCTTACCGTCGTCTTGCTCATGTTGGCACCGGCTCTCGCCCAGGTGATGACAGTGATGTGCGGGTCTATACCTCGTTAAAAGAAGAAAAAGATGTTAAGAGGCTGCTTGATAAGTCAACCAGGGGAAGTGAGCTTGTACCGGCGAGGCACGGGCAGCAGTTTAACGGGGTCTTAGTGAATGCCACACCCGCATCGGCCACTACTGGTTTCATTTACCTTTCGCATGATTTTCCGGAAGGCCAGTTTATGATGACAGCCGAGGTGTTGCATGTTGGAATTACACCAGGCGGTATTTACTACATTGAAACACTGGACGGTTACCGGTTTATCGTGACAGCGTTTGAGAAGGGATTAATGAACGGTTTGAGGGAGTTTATAGCTGCAAATGAGGAATATTTTAAGTATTACCGCTGGTCTTAGTATCTGAGCTGAAACCGGTAGGCCAGGGAAGGCAACCGGGAAAATGCAATTTAACCTGATCCTATACCTACGACTATCTTTATCCACTTATAATAGCCTCACCAAATTATAATGCCCGATCACCGCATTTGCTTAAACCTCACATATTCTTCTTATGCTTCCCCTGATAATCTACGACCGAAAGACAAAGGAAAGTGAATACGAAATAAGATTTATGAGCACATAAAAGTTACTTTTCCTTGGTGGCACATCACAAACATTGTGGGTTTCATAATCCTTTTTGTTATTTAAAAAGGATGTGTTCAATTCTAATTAAAGGTGGTATTTTTTTTGAAAGTTTGCTGGGAGGTTATTAGCTGGGGGGATGGGTAACAGTATAATAAGTACAGATGAAAAGGAGGTTTTATGAAAGCGTTAGACGTGGTTTCAACTCAACTCAACTTTATTAATCTGTTGGATCAGGCAGGATATGCTCTTTCAGAAATTGTTGTAAAACGCTTCAGTGCTGCACCAGCCTTTAACGAAGGGCACTGGTTGTTCATTGCAGAGCAGGATAACCGCTACATTGAAGTGGTCTGTATTCTCTCTTTAGCTTCAGAAAGCGGAGAGCAGCATATTGATGTTTTTATTAATATGTTCGAAGACCCGATTGATGATGTTATTTCACGAAACATTGAAACCAAAACCTTTGCGACGCTTTATAAATACATTGAACGTATACCTTTTACTCCGGGTGTAAAGAAAGAATTCTTGAGCAGTATTGAGAACATCAATTTTAGTTAATCAAAAACCACAACTTTTTGCCACCAAGTTATTAGGTAATGCTATCAACCTGATATAATTACCTTAACATGAATATGAGCGGAGCCGGGTTATGTCTAATAATACTGAAGTCATTAGCTGTGATTTATTTTCAACTCTATCTTCACTTAATTTTAGCACCGAGGATATTACAGGTTTGACTCCGGCCAACTTTCGAAAGGGAGCTTTCTTACATGCAAAAATTTCTGCTAGCCAGGCCACGCGAGCGACTGATATTTCCATTCAATTACTCACGGATCGTGTTTCAGGTGAAATGAACTACGTAATAGTAATTGGCAGGCACGAAGGACTCCTGCAAAGCGAAGCAATTGACCCAAACGCTGATAAGCAATACCGGGAAAACCGTTATTCTCGCCATTTTATCTCAGTAACCGATGCCAATACCAAAGCCCTGAAAAAAACCTGCAAGGTAATGAAAACATATATCAAAGAGCAGGCATTTAAGCCTAACACCTGGGGGCACAGTTTCATTAAGGGTTGATTTATTCTTGCCCCGGTGAGCCGGGGCAACGCTAAATTAACCTCAAACTGTGCTGGAGGCACAAATGTCTGAAAAACACTTTATCGTTAAAATCCAGAACCGAAACGGCGACCATGAGAATAGCTATGTTCGGTTACTCGTCAGCGATTGTGAGAAAAATGCTTGCCAGACGGCACTCATTTCAGAGTGCCATGGCGAGCTTGAACAGCTGAGTTTTGAAGACGGTGGGGTTTACGACTACAACGGCGAAAATCACTACAGTGTCAGGAGCTGCGTGGAGGTTGCTCCAGAAGACGTTGCAACTTTGCAACGCTTCCTTTAACACCTGCGACATTTGATTAAATATCGGGCGTCCGCTACAGGATGCCCGTGATTTAAACGATTCCTCAAAGATCGCTGTCACTCCTGATAACTGTATTAAGAGCAGGTTTGTGATAGGTTCAGCGTAACAACATTACTGGAATTTTGGTTGCCTTGATGAAGAGCTGCTTTTCTGATTTACCCGTTAAAGACGGCACGTCCGGAACCTGGAAACTGGACACATTCGAAATTACCGCAGATAAGGCGATGAGCCTCGCCCTTCGTGCCGAGTATACAGGTAATACAGACGAGTTTATCCCGCCCGGTAGATATCGGCGTTTGTCCAACGGCTGGGATGTGGTGATGTCCAATACCCCGATGGAGATCAGAACCTGCCAGGATTTTTTAGAGCGAGCCACCGGGCGCGTGCTCATTAATGGTCTTGGTCTGGGGATGGTGCTTCACGCCATTCTTCAAAAAGAAGATGTAACCCATGTAACAGTAATTGAAAAAGAACAGGACGTTATTAACCTCGTTGCGGCCTCGTTTGCAAACGATCCTCGCGTTGAAATTATCCATGCTGATGCAATGATGTATTGCCCACCAGCAGGCGTCACGTACAACGCATGCTGGCACGACATATGGCCAGACTTCGCAACAGCTAACCTCTCACAGATGGATAAGCTGGAAATTAAGTACCGGGACATCTGTGAATGGCAGGGCTCGTGGGGCAGGGAGGAGTGTGAGCAAAAGCACATTGAGTTTCAAAATCTTGGGGCTGATTGAGTACAACTTTTGAAGGTGTCTCCGCTAAAGAAGACTGGGTCTCTTTGCGCATGCCCAGCTGTGCTGCATGACCTGACAAAGCCTATAAATAAACAGATCGGTTTGATTTAGTAATCCCCCTTCCAACCATCAGGCCGATATTTAAACTGCATCTCCATTAAGGATGGCTGATGAGCACGATTTCTACGGATTTAATTGCACGGATCTACGCAGCCTCCGAATTGCCGTTGAGCAACGACGAGCTTTATCGCGAAGTGCAGCGTGAAACTGGCATGTCGGATGCCGAATTGCACGAACTGAAAGAATTTGGGTCAGATAAAACCAGAACCAGCGGCGTCAAACACAAAGTACGCTGGTTTCAGCAGACTCTTCGGCAGGCCGGAGTCATCGAACGCGTTCCAGAAAAACGGGGCGTCTGGAGATACTCCTCTAAGACGAAAACAAACCTACACGAGTCATGGGAAAAGCTCTGTGTTGTCGGTTTCTCAACTTCTCTTGGGGCATCGGTTTTTGGAAACGCCTATGCCTTCTTCAGCAATATCACAGAGCAAATTCATCTTTGCCTGACCTCGCCGCCTTACCTCCTTCGAAATTCAAGAGACTACGGGCATGGCGGGGGGCGTGGCGAGCAGGTTTATATTGACTGGCTTCTGCGTATCCTCGAACCGATCGTGAAACAGCTTGTACCCGGCGCAAGTGTGGCATTGAATATCACTCAAGATAGCTTTAATAGGGGCAGGCCTTCACGTTCTCTGTATCTGGAGCGTCTGACACTGGCATTATGTGACAAGCTGGGGCTTGAGCTCATGGACAGGCTTCAGTGGGTGAATCGCAGTAAGCCCCCATCGCCAACGCACTGGGCATGTAAGCAACGAGTGCAGCTCTGCTCATCGTATGAGCCTGTGCTGTGGTTTACCAATGATGCGAGTAAGGTTCGTTCAAACAACTTACGTGTACTGCAACCGCATTCAGAGCAGCATCTTAAATTGCAGGCAGCAGGCGGTGAAAATCGCACGACCTTTTATGGTGATGGGGCGTACCAGCTTAAAAGCGGATCCTTTGGAAATAAAACAGAAGGAACGATCCCCAAAAATACTTTGTTTTACGGCAATAGCTGCGCTGATACGAGATTTTGCCATTCCATTGCCCGCGAGCTAGGTTTTCCGCTGCATGGTGCAACGTCTCCTACCAGGCTTGCAGCGTTTCTGATTGAGTTTTTGACAGAGCCGGGAGATCTTGTTGTAGATCCCTTCGCTGGCCTGCATAAAGTTCCCATCGCAGCCGAGCGACTTGGCAGACGTTGGCTGGCGACGGACAAAATCATGGAATGGCTGGCGATTTCCCGAAACCTTTTTACGGCCGCACCGGGATATAAGAGTAACCCCATGCTGGACGAGCTCGCCGAACTGTATCGGGCTTAATGCAAGTTAACGGTTTTGATAAAGTGGTTTGAAGCGACAAGCGGTTTATTCATTTTGCATTGTTTCTACCATAAAATGACAATATTAACGGCTTAGCATACGCCGCAGAGATAATTAGGGTGCCATTCATTTCCGGTTGTCTGTATTAACGAGTGTATTCAATATTCACTTGTTTCTCCGATATAGACCCAACAAAAAAAACTGATGGTTGTGATACAGAACTTGTTGAATTAACATCCGGTACATTAACTATATTGGTAATTTAGACGGTTTCTAAATTAAAGGTGGACAGATATGAAGTCAGATACAGAAATGGTTTCTCCTATCGAGTTGCACATTGGCGATCATGTCCAGCGGCATGGTGCTTTATTTGAGGTTATGCATATTGTTGAATCCGAATGCGATATTCCCGGCGGCATCCGGGTAGCAGCATGCATTTCACGGGTTATCGGTGACGTTACGGGCAATATTCCTCGTGGTTGGCTGGAAACACCGAAGCGTATGGCTGAGCGAGGAGTTAAGTGGGCGACGAGTCTGCCTGAGGGGCTTTACTTTAACATCCAGGGGAACGCACATGCGAAAGTAAGCCGGGTTATTCGTAATGTGACTAATTGAAACTTTTTTCTGAATTGCGGTGTAAAAGTTACTTTTCACCGCATCGTTTTCCCTAACTACTAAATCAGAGCTTCTCTGAAATAAGCGGATTTAACCGCTAGCGATTTATTCAGGCCATTTTATTCTAATCATTATCCTACACTTCAAAAATATTCATTATTTTTTCTTCTGACCTATTAGCCAGAATTCTCGATTCGGTATCATTTACTTACGGTAAATCTTTTGAAAACGAGGTAAATGGCATGCATTCTCAGGATCCTATCACGAAATTAACCCAGACGTTGCAACGCGACGATGGTTCTCAGGTTCGTATTGTAGCGCAGCGGGGATATGGAAGTGGGCTTACAGCCTCGCTTGATGTGTACGTTCTCCGTCGTGATTCCTCTGAAAGCAACTGGTCACTGTGCGGAAAAGATCCTCACCCAGAGTGGAGAAAGATGTCAGTAGATGAGTATCAGAAATTTGGACGCTCTGAAATGCTGCGTTATGCCACACCAGGTGAAATTCTCAGGGTGGCATCCGCTATTGGCCAGCCAATGAGCTTCCTCGATGGCAACCCTGCGTTTTAGCCCGAACCCTGGCGACGCCTTTTAAACCGGCGTCATTCTTTTTACGAGCAACAGACGGAGAAAAAATGAATCTGAACGAACGAAGCACGAGCGCAGCAACGCCAGATTTGAGCCGACTTTATCTCATTTCCGGGCGCATTATGTTTGATGATGATGATCAGGCCTACCTGGTCGAAGCCGACTCCCCTGGTGATGCAGAGGAGGCTTTCCGGCATCATATTGCTGACAGTGCCGACGACTTAGAAAAGGTGATTATAGTTTCCTCTACAAGTTTCGCTTCAGCTCACAGCAGTCGCGTAATTTGTCGGCCTGCCGTGAAGTAATTTCAACTTCCAATGATATTTCCCTCTTTATAAAAGCCGCCGTCTGGCGGTTTTTATTTGCAAAAATGAATATTAATCCTGAATGATATTAATTTAAGATGAGGTAGTGTTCATATTCTTCTTCTTAATATTTTTTCTAAAAAAACGCCTTCAGGTTATTAGTTGGTATTAGTGTATTTGTTATGATCTTCTCATCAAATACATTAATTAAATAATCAAGGAGTCAACTGTGGCAGATAATTATACTCAGGCGTCGTTTATTATTCCCTGCACTCAGGAGCAGGCAAAAATGGCACAAGAAGCAATCACATTCGTTACCGAAGCAGAAATTGCAGAAGGTGAGCGTTTGCTTGATAAGCCACTGACAGATTGTTCTCTGACTGAGAAGCTGATCCTCAGTATTATCGAGAACCACCCTGAGTATGACCCTTCTGAGCCGAGCTTTGGGCAACCATCCTGCCCAGACTGCAATTATGAACTGTTGTTCGCAACAGAAGTTACCAGCAGTGGGCTGGCAGTTTTTCATGGAGAGACCATTGATCTTGACCATGCAATTTGCCTCACAACTGCCGTGCTGTCGGTATTCGACCTCTCGGAAATGGTAACAATTACTGCTGCATTTACATGCAGTAAAAGCCGGACAGATGAATTTGGGGGTATGACTATTCTGGTCACAAAGGATACCCACTATTACCAGGATGGCTGTCAGTTTTCTCGTCTCATGAATGAGGCTCACAAAGCCGGTATCCAGTATGCTCTGTGTAAAGTGACGCATTACCACGGTGAGAGCAGCTATGTGGCAAGCTATGTCCTGAGCTGCGACGTAGCGGATTCAGCCCAGGAGGTCGTTAACAAACGACTGAAGGCATGTGCCGGAAAAGAGCCAGAAGACGGAATCTATATTCTGTGTGAAGAAGACAACACTAGTCTTTCGGTCGAACTCGTTACAGAACTGTCTCCGCTCGATTACGACAAGCTGAGCAAGCTTCTCCCTTCCCTTGACACCCTTTGCGGCGCTTAAGCCTGCCAATTACCGTAGCCACCGGTTTCCCCGGTGGCCTGGAGCCTGCCATGACCAATAAATTCATAGTTTCTACCGTTGATTGTATCAATGAATTTGCAAGTGACGTTCCGCAGAGTGTTTCCTTACGGATAGATACAATGCTTGAACAGCGTATCCGCAAATTGGCGGCATACGTGAAAGAAAACGATCTTCATTTAACTGAGTTTTACTTCTATGACGCTAACTGGTCATTTTGTGGTGAAGATGAAATTCAAGAAATAAAAGACATGGATGAATATAAGCATAGCGACAGCATAAAGCAGGAAGCGATGCTGCGGGAAGTAATGCCATCAGCACGTACGGAATGCCCGGTTATTAGGGTGATGAAAGATTCATTTCAGCTTTCAGCTCTACCACGCCATTGTGGTGATGACATGACTCTTAACACTCCTTTTATTCCGCTGTCTGAGTTGAAAACAAATAATACGGCATTTATTACGCCGCCAACCTATAACTAATAGCTGTGCCGGGTGATTAAATTACAATGGATTATTTTTATATATATTGACATTAAATCCGCGTGATTTTGATTTAATATAATTTCGCTAAATGGTTGCGCTGTAGTTATTTTAAAGTTCTAATAATATCAGTGATGCAGCATATACCGTGGTTCAGGAAAATATATGTTTATTGAAAAAAGCGACTCATTCCTTGAATTATCCTCAGAAGTTATTTTTCCTGAGGCGGCTAATGCTGCCATTTTGAAACATGATAAATGGGCGGATGTTTGGGAGACCCTGACAACCGATGCCGATCTGAACTATACCGATGAAAAGGAGACTGTGAGTCTTTCTTCTCTGGTCATGTCAGCCACATCTGCTATTTATCAGGCTATTACGGACGGCTGGACAATGTGCGTGGGATACAGTGGCGGCAAAGACTCCCATTCTCTTCTGCACCTGTTTCTGATGGCATTGATCAGGGCAGTACGTAACGGCACAAATATCAGCGAACATCATTTCATTCAGATGTCCGATACGCTGATCGAAAACCCTGAGATGCACTATCAGGCTTCACAGGTTCTCAACCAGCTCAGAATGTTCATTGCTGAACACCAGCTACCGGTCACAGTCCTTGTCGCCCGACCGTCTCTTACGCAGAGCTGGGTCGGCCGCATTCTGACTGGGCGCGGACTTCCGACCTGGACTAATTCTTCTACCCGACAGTGCTCAACCGACTACAAAATCGCGCCCCTGCGCCAGGCCAAAGCTCGTTACCTGAAAAACGCCCCGGCATCCGTTCGAAGCAGGGTATGCCTGATGCTGGGCTCCAGGGATGATGAAAGTGCCCGAAGGGCCGGAAATATCCTCAAAATGGGAGGGCAGGCGAGGAAAGTAACCCTGACTGAGCACGGTGGTGAACTCTATCCGGTAAAGGAGTGGCGCACTCAGGACATCTGGTCTTTTCTGATGGCCTGTGGTTCCGAATCACGCTTCCCTTTACCAAGCTTTATGCCGGATAACTTCAGCCTGGCAACGCTTTATAAAGACGCCACCGGGGAGTGTATCTGGTCGCCGGAGAAACCCACTCGAACATCAGCTTGTGGGGCTCGATATGGGTGCTCGCTTTGCACAGCAGTAGGGGTTGACCATTCAATGGAAACGCTCCTTCGAACTGACCCGGAGAAATACGGTTATCAGGCTGGCCTGAGTCGTCTTCAGCGATTTCTTTCTAAGATCCAGTACGACTGGAGCCTGCGGGATTATATCGGTCGTAAAGTGTTCGAAGGCGGATATGTGCGTCTTCAACCCAATATCTTTTCTTCGTCCCTGACTGAACGTCTTTTTCATGCCTGTTGCAGCCTTGATTATGTTGAAGCAAGACGTGCGGCAGAGCATCGCAGAAAGCTACTTTCCGGCGAGGTTGACGATACGGCTTATAACCGTCGTATGGCTGAGCCACAATTTCGGCTTGTACAGGAAGCAAACGTGATCCACGTTGATTTCCTCTGGTCGTTGCACTGTTTCAACCCTCGCCCGTTTCGGGCAATTGAGATCTATCGCAGGGTCTGGGAAGAGGCCGATCTGGACCTTCTTGAGGATGAGCCTGACATGCAGCCTGTGCCCCGTACACCAATGCCAGCTCCACTCTGGATGAAACTGCCCGGAGGCCGGTTCGGTACAGCTTATGATGGACTGACTGATACGTTGCCGCTGATGACCTATTTTGACGGGCAGGCTGACCCCAGGGCTTCACGTAGCCTAAAGACCGGAGAGAGCAGTTCTGTCGTCGTGGCATTCGAGGAAGAGGATGAGCTGACTGTTGAAGAAGATACGGCGTCCTGGATTATCTGGCATGAATACGACGGGTTACGCCAGCGCATCGCTGACGGTGAGTTTACTCCAACGACTGCTGCTCAGTATCTTCTTCGTTATGGCGCGGTCCGAATTTCAAAAGGCAAGGGCGCTGTCTATCATCGTCTCGCACAACGGGGACAAACCTTTTCCCGCCTGGGGATAGGCGACAGAGTGTCGCTTCCAGAGCTGGTTGCCAGTCGGCGTTTTAAAATACTCAGTGATTCTGCATACCGTCAGGTTGTAGCCCGGAAATTGCGTGGACAGATAAAAAAGTTCAGATTCTGGGCATGCGTAGCTGCCTGTGTTCAGTTGCACGTACACAACAAGACGGCACTCGGAGAAAGAATTTTAACGTTACTCGAAGGTGAGAGGGAACAGCAACAAGGTGCGATCCAGGCGAAGCTGAAGGCGGGAATGATGGATGCAGTTCTAACTCTGTGTAACCAGCGACTCCGGGTGAAAGAAAATACTAACCAGCCAGAGGAGTTCCGCTATTACCGTGCCGTAAGAGCTCGTTTCATGCGCCATTTATCTGAATGCCTTAAGCCAGAAAATGGCGGCGTTATCCGTGACGTTATCTGGGAACTGAGGGTGCTGAGCAGTGCTCACGGTACGACCAAAACAGGTTTTTACTATGTCGATAGCAATCGCCCGACAGCGAAAGGACTGTTAAACCGCCTTCTGATGAGGATGGTCAAGCAGGTCGTATAAGCGTCTGAAACGCGAAACACACGAAAATGGAGGGGTTATACAAAAAAAACTTAGCTTTGATCGTGATGTAATGTGGACATCATGTCCAAGCGTTGCTGCATCCAGAAAAGTAACTTTAATCCTGTTGATACAGCCCTTGCATTACCTGTTTACGCATAGCGTGGAAACGTTCTAATTAAACCAGACGAATATAAATTTAAATTAATTCACTCACCCCCGGAATCGGGGAACTAAACAAAAGGATCATCAATGCAAAATCAAAATACACCCGCTCAGGAAAAACACACCGTATACCTTTTTAATGCCGAACATGCTGACAAGACAGCCGCCAAGCAAGCCGGGAAACTCTTCACGCTGGACATTGAACACCCAATGACCCTCAACGATCTCTCGCTGCTGTGTGAGTCGGTCGCGGACGCTGTGGGAGCACCTGGCGGAATTAAATATGAAATCACAACAGAGCCTAATGGGGTTCAGGAGGAATACTGAATCAGTGTGGTGTGAGTCCATTTTAATTTGACGTTTCATGAGTTCTATCGAGAGGCTGAAGTATGACTTTGAAAATGGAAAGTTCCCGGACTTCCAAGCCTGAGGGGCCATTTGTATTAATCACTTTTGAGGGGGACGAATTTCTTTTTGATGACAGACATAATGTCGTCAAGATAAATGGCAGGCCTAAAAAAATGGATGTAAAGCGAAATTATTTTGAGTCCGATCTGGGAGAAGGGAAAGCGAAATACTGGACTTTAAATATCGAAGAGGCTCATCGGTTCAATTCGATTGATGAAGCGACAGAACAACTTTGTAAACTGAGTCGCCCTCATCTGATCAAAATTCGCAAAGTTGAGGGGGTATCTGAATGACCAAAGAGATGTTTTTACGCATTTTAAATGAGGCACAGGCTCGTGTGGATAACGATTCGCTTCCGCTTGATGTTCGTATCCGGTCACGCACCACGGTAAATGATTGCGTCATCCGGGCAGATAAAGAGGGGTGGCCTATTGAGTATAAACAGAAGGTCTGGGTAGATGCAGTCAGTGGCTGTTATCTTTAGCGGTTACTTAAGCCAGTTCCTGTGCCCGTGAGCTTAGTAAAGGCGGAAAATGATATGGTCAAGGTGATAAATATCAACGGGAATTTAGTTGAATTACCTGAGCCCTCAGCAAAGTTATCCAAAGCTGAATCACCTGATGGTAGGTTCTCAAAACCTAAAAATAAGATCTCTAAAATACAGCGAGCTGAGCTGCGAATGAAATTTGGGGGGCGTTGTGCCTATTGTGGTTGCAAGCTTCCTGAAAAAGGGTGGCATGCCGATCATGTTGAGCCTGTTCGACGCGACTTTGAACTGGTGAGAGCCCCTGTCGGCAGCGGCGTAACTCATGTTGCCCGAAGTACGGGTAAGGTTATGCACCCTGAACTGCATGCTATAGAAAACTTATTTCCATCATGCGCCCCCTGCAACCTTTTTAAAGGAGCTTTTAGTGTTGAAGGAATGAGAAAAGAAATTACCAAACAGGTTGAACGGGCTCGCGCATATAGCGTGAATTTCCGTACCGCAGAACGTTTTGGGTTGCTTCATATTGTAGAAAAACCGGTCGTCTTCTGGTTTGAGCAGTATAACGAACAGAAACAAAACGAATAATTTCTGTGAAACATAAAAGAAGTTAATCAGCAGTGGTTTACTAATTAAAGAGTGATTTAAATATTTTGATGCTGCTGAGGAGCTGCCTGGTATATCCTTCAAAGGAGAAAATGATGTATCTGCATCTTGTGCCCCGTATTCTTCACCATATGAAAAACAAGTGTACTCTCGTGTCAGTTTCTGTACCTGAATTGTCACTTGAGCTTAAAGCTGATTCGCTGGTGGCAATGAAACCTTATCCCAACAAGTCCTACCACGTTGTCATGTTGAAGGGGCGACGTGCATTAAATGGCTTTCTGGTAAAAAGCCCACGGACTTTAACTGAGTTCACAATGATAACAATCTGGGAAATTGAAGGCTTTGGAAAAATTAGTCATACCGTAAAAACGCTCGTTCAGGACAAAGACTATGACTTGGTCTCCCATGATGTCCTTTTGGCACATGCATACCATCAGAGGGAGGAAGAATTGGGGTACCGTGTACATCCATCCTATGACAGTCTAGCTCCCGTCGATTTTGAACCAACAATGCAGTCAAGGTACATAAAGGAATCCGATCTTTCCCACGACGTATGGGAAACCTATTCATGGGGGGAATTGCTGCGTTCGCGTGAAGAGACATTTCTGGCGATGACCATGTCATCTGCTCGTTTAAGCCATCCAGCATTCATCAGAGGAAACCGACTTCCTCAAACTGACCAGGCCATCATTATCAGTTCGTAACGACCTTTTATTCTTTTTGATGCCAGGCGAGTCTCCTTTTGCCTGGCCACTTTGATTTATTGCCTGGGAGTAACCTATGGATGAGCAAGATATTCTCCGCGTTATAAACGGCCGTGAGATTGATGCTTCTGACCTCCTGGAAGAAGCTATGCCGAACGCAGCCCGACGCTTTTATCGTTTAACTAACAGCATGAACAAATTGCTTTAGGAGGTCAGGGAGCACTTTCCTGACGCGATGTATTACTCTGCCAGCGGAACGGTAAGCCTGCTGTTGGGGAGCAGCCACGACAACAATGACCATCCGGTTAGAGAAATGGTCGCTGTAAGGTCACCAGATCTAAACATTGAAGGCGGTGATTGGTAGGTCAAGCAGGGGATCTATGTGCACTTCATGTCCTAACTTCATCCAGTGCTGAATTCAGTGCACAGACAGTAGGGGACTTCTCCTTTAATCAGAATGGCAAAGGGTTACGTGAGGATCAGATTCTATTTTTTTGCCTCGAAAACGGATAAACCCAGGTTTTGGCGCTTTAACCGAAAAATCAGCAGAACGGTAAATGATAGGCTGTCATGGATAACCATTTTGAGGCAAAAATGAACGTTTCAACTGACAGCAGCAACATATCGATAGCAGAACTCAAAGAAGAATTTATACCCGGTCTTCTGCTTAATGCTGGGGCAATAAGCCATTACGGCGACTCGGCTTTATCTTCGAAGGCTATGGATAAGTATTCAAATCTTCTGGAGAAAGACGCAGTTACCGCTTTATCAGGAGCCTTGAACCGTATCGTAAGTGCCTTAGCGGAGGCAGATCCACGTTCTATCAGTAGCAATCCATCCTGGTTTTCCCGCTTTACGGGCAAACACCTTGAAAAGCGCGTTCGTTACCAACACGCACGTGAGAAGGTGGAAAATCTTATTAATGAGGGGAACGGATATCTGACACATGTGAATGAGACGCTACTGGCTTTAGAAGAGCTGCTTGAAACATATGTGTCAGAAATCAAACGCCTTAAAATTTTTATCCAGGCAGGCCATGAGTTCCTTAGGGATTCTACCGAAGAAAAAAATAGTGACGATCTAAGCCTTGTCTTCGATAAACCGAGGGAAAGATTTGCCAGACGTTTAGCTAACCTGGCAACACTGCTTGCGTCTCATGAAATGGCCGCCATGCAGATGGAAATCACTCGCGGGACTTGTATAGATATTGCTGACCGCTTTAACGAAACTATAAAAGTCCTGGTTCCAGTATGGCGGCAACACACACTTTCGCTGTTATCAGTAAATAACACTGACCCTACGATTGTTAGAAAAGCTAATCAGGCCCACGAGGCTCTTCTAAAAAGCCTGCGACAAAATTTAGAGGGATTCCAAAAATGATTAATAATTTGACCACCAAAACTGAGGTTGTTGCTTTTACTTTGACTTCCGCTGAACTGGAAAAGTTCGGGCTGAATGAGCAAGATGAACAAGAGATTAAAGCCGTCGCGGAATGCATTAATGCCGATGATCCAGGAACAGTTTATCGTTTTGGCCGGGCAATGGGGGAAAACACTGCTAATTATGCGGATAGCCTGCTTGAGCAAATTCGCAATAAAGATTTAGACGAAGCCGGGAGCAAATTAACTGAAATTATCAACCTTGCAAGAAATGTAAACATCTCGAACTTAACTGAAAGTCGTTCAAATCTGCCAGTTATTGGCCCTTTGTTGGATAAAATCCGCACCCGTGGGAAGAATTTCGCCGCACAGTTTGAATCAACTCGTGAACAAATCGATGCTCTGGTTTCAGAGGTTTCAGTTACACAGAATAGCCTCGGTTCTAATAATATTTCGCTCCAGCAAATGTTTGATGAAGTCGTTAAAGAACACCACTTAACAGGTGTACATATTGCTGCCGGTAAATTAAGGCTGGGAGAATTACAATTAAAAGCAGAAAATCTCAGAGCTAATGTTGGTAACAATCCTGCTAAGTTCCAGGAAGTATCTGATCTGGATACGCTAATTGCTAATTTAGAAAAACGTATTGGCGATTTAGGGAAGGTGCGAACAAGTCCCTGATATGAGATCATGTTTGTCATCTGGAGCCATGGAACAGGGTTCATCATGAGTCATCAACTCACCTTCGCCGACAGTGAATTCAGCAGTAAGCGCCGTCAGACCAGAAAAGAGATTTTCTTGTCCCGCATGGAGCAGATTCTGCCATGGCAAAACATGGTGGAAGTCATCGAGCCGTTTTACCCCAAGGCTGGTAATGGCCGGCGACCTTATCCGCTGGAAACCATGCTACGCATTCACTGCATGCAGCATTGGTACAACCTGAGCGATGGCGCGATGGAAGATGCTCTGTACGAAATCGCCTCCATGCGTCTGTTTGCCCGGTTATCCCTGGATAGCGCCTTGCCTGACCGCACCACCATCATGAATTTCCGCCACCTGCTGGAGCAGCATCAACTGGCCCGCCAATTGTTCAAGACCATCAATCGCTGGCTGGCCGAAGCAGGCGTCATGATGACTCAAGGCACCTTGGTCGATGCCACCATCATTGAGGCACCCAGCTCGACCAAGAACAAAGAGCAGCAACGCGATCCGGAGATGCATCAGACCAAGAAAGGCAATCAGTGGCACTTTGGCATGAAGGCCCACATTGGTGTCGATGCCAAGAGTGGCCTGACCCACAGCCTGGTCACCACCGCGGCCAACGAGCATGACCTCAATCAGCTGGGTAATCTGCTTCATG
This sequence comes from Enterobacter sp. CFEC122, assembly GCF_052983755.1. Taxonomy (NCBI): domain Bacteria; kingdom Pseudomonadati; phylum Pseudomonadota; class Gammaproteobacteria; order Enterobacterales; family Enterobacteriaceae; genus Enterobacter; species Enterobacter sp. CFEC122. Next base: position 33,086 of record NZ_JBRIQR010000043.1, read on the forward strand.
GAGAGGAGCAATTTGTCTCAGCCGATGCCGGCTACCAAGGGGCGCCACAGCGCGAGGAGCTGGCCGAGGTGGATGTGGACTGGCTGATCGCCGAGCGCCCCGGCAAGGTAAGAACCTTGAAACAGCATCCACGCAAGAACAAAACGGCCATCAACATCGAATACATGAAAGCCAGCATCCGGGCCAAGGTGGAGCACCCATTTCGCATCATCAAGCGACAGTTCGGCTTCGTGAAAGCCAGATACAAGGGGTTGCTGAAAAACGATAACCAACTGGCGATGTTATTCACGCTGGCCAACCTGTTTCGGGCGGACCAAATGATACGTCAGTGGGAGAGATCTCACTAAAAACTGGGAATAACGCCTTAAATGGCGAAGAAACGGTCTAAATAGGCTGATTCAAGGCATTTACGGGAGAAAAAATCGGCTCAAACATGAAGAAATGAAATGGCTGAGTCAGCCGAGAAGAATTTCCCCGCTTATTCGCACCTTCCTTAGTTGTTTCTCAGCAGTCTGCTATGCAAGTATTGCCAATGGTACGGATTATACAGGCAAATAACCAAAGTCTTATCGACAAGTTTCATAGCGTCAAAGAGGTTACTGTCCCTAATTTCAAGCGTCAGTTTCTGTTAGCCATTTCTCTAAATGGACAGCGTAACGCTGTAAATCTTGCCAATGATATCGATAATGCCAACAATGAGTTACTCCGTAGTAATGCAAAATTACTGCATCGCAATGCAGTAGAAACTATGAAAGCAAACCAACGGCTGGTTATTGATATAAGCACCCTTAAAGAGGTGCAGGATACGCTTATCCAGACGGTTGGCGATGTTGTTAAAATCCAGAGAGAAGGGGCTATTAAGCTCAGGGAAACAGAAAAACAGGTTCTTGCCATGCGTGAGAATTTGCGCACCCGACTGACACAAAAAGGGGTAGATCATGGTGCGTAACCTTAAGAGTAGTGACGATTTTTCCCGTGAACTGTCATTTCTTTTTCACCGGTCTATAAAGATTAGAAATTCAGGTTTCGCGATATTTGGTGCGGGCCTGCTGATAATGATTTTTGGTCTTTGCTTGTGGTTGCTGTCATTACACCTCTCACCTTCAGTTCTGGACTTTGATATTGATGTGCCCTTGTCATTCTTCAATTCATCTGAAGGTGAAGATAAGTTAGTGGTTTCGGATTTTGGCGATGCATTTGGAGGCTTCCTAACTACATATTCTAAGTTGCTATTAGGGATTATGGGGCTATTAGTAGTTTCTTCAACTGCCTTTAAAATTTTAAAGGGGGAGGAAATAGGTGAGATATTCCCGATGCTTCTAATTGCTGGCGCTTTTCTTATCGGCTTGTCAGTTTTTACATCTGCTTTAGGTTCGGAAGAGACTGATGCCACTTCAGCTTCGACTGTAAAGGTTATCAAGAAATATGTAAAACATGAAAAATACGATAAACTTGTCGCATATTTAAATGATAGTAATTGGCCCTCAGGCGAAGAGGTATCTGTAAACTATTTAAAGGCGCAACTACATATAAAACTCGGCAAGCCAGATGTGAAGTTAACACAGAATGTTGTTAGGGCGTATATGTCTGGTGTATTACAGTCAAATATTCCCGTGAAAGTTCGTTATGCATTGGAAAAGACAGCTTTAGATAAATCCGTCTCACCACTTGCGATTCGTTATGAGCAAAAACGTATGTCTAAATCACATACCTTTTCAAAAGCGTCGGTTAATTGTCTTAAAGTAGGTAGTCCCGTCGCATTCGTTGGCGTTTTGTTCGCTCTTCTTGGTATAAAAATCAGGCGGCGAGTCAGATTCTTAGAATCAAATTGAATGAAAGCCCGGTACGCTGGGCTTTTTTATTCAGTAACTTTTATCAAATATGTAGTAATTTACCGGAATCTGCTTCTCCAGCTTGTTAGCTGAAAAGCTTACTCAAGTATAATAATCTACTTCTGATTATGTTTTTTATGGTTTTATTTTTACACAACTTATTAAGGATACATGATGTGTAACTTTACTCCTGTTCAAATTATTGCTGATTATATACTGAGGTTTCTTAAAAATAATACTGATGCCAAGCTTTATGAGGCAATGCAGCGTCTTGAAAAGAAAATTGGTCAGTTTGTCGCTGATGGGGTTGATGAACATCAATTACGCTCTTCATTAAGCAAAGTCTGTCGATCTCGTTCCAGGGCGGCTCTTAAAGAGGAGTGTGAACAACTCATTCCATAAAAAGAACATCATACGGGAAAGTTACTTTAACGGTGAATGGCTCGCTTCTGGCGGTTTAAGTTGACGGCCATTCCTACCATAGCCATCATAAAGTATGATTAGCATTCGAGTGTGGCACTACTAATTTTAATGGGCTACGCATTCAGTCTCCACCTCTCTAACTATAAAGGTTCTTTTCATGTCCAATAGCTTCGATAAGCCGCAAACGCTCCCGGTACATAATTCTGATGCCGAACCCTTTTTTCCGAAAAACCTTGGTCCATTTATCGAGCAGGTATCCGGAAGGGATCTGGCAATGCTCACAGAATCAGAGAAGGAAAAACTTGCGCACCTGATCAGAACTGGGCGTAAATATGGAGTTTCTGTCGCTATCGTTCCTGATACAGATTCTGCTGAGCTTCATGAATTACTGTCTAATGCCGATTCCATTGAAAGGCAGTTTTCCATCTATGAACGCATCCAGACGAAGATTGCGTTCACGCGGTGTCAGGAAGCATAAACAAAGTGAGAAATACAACTACGTGGTATGACGTAGAACATATTGAAATCACCACAGGCGAGCGAGGCGGCAGGATATGGGTGCTGAAGCTCTCCTGTGGCCATACAGTATTTCGCCGAATACCTCCTATACGTCTTCATAACCTCACAGCTTTTTCTCTGCGGGAGCCCCCAGAAAAATGTCGGTGCTCTCTTTGCAATTCAAGTCCATAATAAAGCCTTTTTAAAGGCCACAAACTGCATATCACTGGATAAATCATCCTCTACAGCGTTCATTCTTAAACGCAAAATTTATATTTCATTCATTCTATTTTAAAAGCGTTATAAAAGACGGAATCCTATTTAGTCTGTTTGATGCTTAAATCATCTTCAGTGCCTTTTATCTTTTACCCAGCGACTTTAACATTAACCTGAGCAGAAAACTTGTTTTCAAACTAAGTTCGAAAACTTTCTGCTCAGGTTATTAGCCGGGTAAGCCACTTTGTTATATTTGTTTCATGTTAACAGAGGAGGCGATATGCAAATTGAAAAGGTGATGTCATTACTTGAAGTGCTTTCAAGCTGGCTTGAAGATAACATCAATATGGATTCTGAAATTATCTTTGATAATGACGAAGATAATACCAACTCAGAAATTCTGTATCCTGCTGTAGAAAAGGCTAATGCCGTTTTGCGCAAAATGGCATCTTTATCTTCAGATTCTGTTCATGCAATTCGACAGCGCTTGCAGCTTGCCGTAGAAGGCAAAGCTGAATTGTCCCTCAAGGATGTGGGAGAGCTTCTGCTGGCAACAAAGTATCTGATGTTGTCCACTGAAGAGGGAGAGTAAGCCTGTGACCACTCTCGTATTTGAAATGGCAGATATCAATAAACTGATCGAAGAAATTCGCACCGCAAAAACGTTTTCGGTCACCCCAGATCAGATCTATGACCCGGCATGCTATCCGGGGGGAGCCCTCCTTAACGCTGAGGGACAGACTGAAGAAGAGGCGCGTAAAGCTGGTAGGGTTTTCTTTCCCTCATCCTCAAAAATTGCCAGCACACATCTGGTGCCAAAAGTGCTTCTCGCGCACAGTCATGGTGTATACCTGATCACTAATGCTGAGCTTGAGGGCTCTCCCGCATCCCGCGATACTGTGGCTTACGCCCAGGGGATGAATCCAAAACTGGATGAGGACTGGGATTACGCTTGTGATGCCGCTTTGGGTGGGTCTGATTGTAGCTATACCATTCCCGTTGAGTGGCTGGAGTTAGCGGTAGAGCAGGGTTTTCAGGAGTTTCGACTTCGAATGAGTGAAACCAATATCAAACTTGTCAGCAAATAGTATGTCCTTGCTGTATCCAGTCAAACATTGTCCGCCAGTCGAGCTGCTGGCGGATTGTTTTATATAAGGCCGGGAAGGTATGTCAGGTTTAAGCAGTTCCGCCCAGAAGCTTACAAGGGCGCAGATTTACGTGTTAAGACGGATGGCATCCGGCACGATCTATGATATCTCTGGCAATTTCAGACGGGCCAGAGAACGGCGTACGTTTATGGGGAATCCTGATGATGTGACGTGCAGGAGCTCTCCGGTCCTGTTCCGGCTGGGCCTCGTGGAGTTATGCCAGCCAGTAAGGCATCTGGAGCCAGGTTTATACTATCGGCTCAAGTTGAGCTCCTCAGGGCATGAAGCTCTTAAGGCGAACGCACACCTCTAACATTTGAGATAGTTCGTTCGCAGCCAGGAAAGTAACTTTCATCTCAAGTGTGACCCTTACTACCTCATTTATGAGTAAAACCCCCCTCTGATATGTCGAAAATGCTCATTTATACGAAAATAGTTTCTCTTCAGGTGTGATGTAATTACTGAGAATTCTCCCTGAATGGAAGGCAACCGATGAAAATGTTTTTTACCCCTTATGTTCGTATCGTTTTCTATTTTTGCGCATTGATTTTTATTGTTTACAGTTTCAGTGATTTTTTCCAGGGCGTCCCTGACAGCACCTTCTTCAGTGCGGTCATCACGCTACTTGTTATCGGAACCATTGTTGCCCGGCATCTGGATCGCAAAAAATCTCTCAAATATACTTCACAGATTTAAGTTTCCACTCAGGCCACTCTCGGGTGGCTTTTATAATTTAATAAGGACCGGTTCATGCATAACCACGAAATTCAGACCATTGCTATATTTAGTGCCCAGTATAAAAACATCGAAGATGCTGAAAATGCAGGTGCTTTATATTCAGTAGATATTGAATATCCGATGACACTAAATGATTTATCGCGGCTTTGCGACTCTATTGCCGAAGCAGTAGGTGTGCCTGGCGGCGTCAAATACCAGTTCGTGTCCCAGCCGGAAGCGCATGAAACCAGCTTCTGATAACCAGTAACCAAACTGCCTAAAAGCAGGTGCAAAGCCATGAAACAAACAAAGTCTTCTATGTCACGTATTGTGCAGCTGTACGACGGGAGCCGATACGGAAACTGCGAGCAGGCTGATAACGAAGGAGAGCTTTTTACGGTGGTGTTGAATAAGCCTTCGCAGATCGATGACATCCGTAAAATCGTAGACACAACCGCCGAAGTACTTGGCAAAGCTTTGCCAGTACTCCTCTTTTAAAGCTTACATCCGTGAAGGATAATTACGGTCTTACTACTTTCAGTTTTTCATTCCAGTGCCGTCCATTTTAATTTATCGATTTTAAGCGGTCGGCGCTATTTCATTGTTTCTTTTCCGACTGTAATTCCTTATATATAGGAATATTTCAAAGAATTTATCTCAGGTTATTTGTGGCGTGGTGCCAGTTGTTATAATGATTCCACATAATCTGGAGAGTCAATCATGATCACATCTCTAATGAATTTCCGCGATTTAACCGGAGAGGCAGTCATCCAGGCGCGGCAATGCGTTATTAATGCTGAGATCGAAGCGGCCCGGGAAAAGGTAATTCATGCTCGTTCGTTATTCAAAGCGGGTATACATAATGTTGTAAACGGTAGTTCTGGCATTAAGGCTGCGGCAGCACATTTTCTGGTGATAAAACGTTTACAGACTGACACTCGGTATCTGGACGCGGTTATCACTGATAACCTTTGCATGTTTTCTCCTGAGGGTTATCTGTATCTGTTTATGCAACAACGTTATTTCCTATAAAACAATGGGTTAGGTAAGTATCTTTCCATTAAAAACATTAAAAAGGTGACTTGATGAAACCATTTGGACTTGCCGGAAAACCCCGGCCCGAACCTTGCGGCTGCTGCTGGTATACCCGTGAGGACTGCCCTTACGTCAGCGCAAAACAGATCTATCGCCGCAGGCAGCGCAAGGCAGAACGCCAGCGTCAGCGCAGCACCATTGTGATGGCCGTTTCTGAATTTCGCTGACCTCTTCTGGAAATATCATTTTTTCTCCAGAAGAATTTTAAAATAAAGGGAAATCTTTTCACGGGTATCTGATGTTTATTGTTTATGGTAAATTGCGCCACATTAATTGTTTGTGGCGCAGTTCGTGATGGCTTAAGGATATAATATGAAAATCAGCCAGCTGGAATCCGGGATGCAGGTTTGGTCTGTAACCCGTACCAAAATGGGAAATACCACCATTTCAACGGTCATTGTCCACCCCGTTGTCATTATTGAAATTCATGATAACCATGTGATTGCTCGCTGGAACGGCAATGCACCACGTCGGTTTGGAGAAACGGCTATCAGGGGCTGGAAGAAGGAGAAGCCACTGCTTGTCCGTGAGCCTTTCGGAAATGTTCGTCTGGCCACCCGGGCTGAAAAAACCGCTATGCAGGAAAAAGAGTAATACCCCCTTTTAGCACCCACAATTTCACCGTCCATCTGCCTTTAACCTTGCCTGTTATTAACGGAATCCTTTCTGACTGGGCGGATCCCACGCATAACCTGAACTGTTGGCTAACCGTCTTACAGCCAAATTCCCTCCTTTATCTGGCAGGAGTGCGTCCGTGAGCTCTGTATGATCTACGTGTTTGTTAAGTAGAGCACATAACAGGAGTGGGGTATGACTGAATTAAATAAAAGCCCGTCCGGTTTTTCCGGAGCTGATGTCAGTAAAGAACAGGCTGCCATAAGGGCACTTGTAGAAAGAGTAGTGACCAACTATCGCAGCCGGACAGCACCTGATCGGGTTCAAAAGGCTTCGGTAGCGTTTAATGGGGGATTAATCCTGACCCTGATGCTGGCCTTGACGCTATTGGGCTACCTTGTGGCGGAATTGCTCAGGGGGTATGTTGCGGATAGTTCACCCTATGTGCCCGGTCTAAGTTATTCGCAATTTTCGATGCTTATGGTCGTTGAGCTGTGTCTATGCTTTCTTGCATGGTTTTTGGTTGTCACAGGGGACTATCCCCGGCCGTGGATATTTCAGGTAGTCCCGATGGAGCAGTACTGGTTCTTTGACGAAGTGGATGACGACGATCTTGCCCGGCTTTCCTGTAACCCTTACATCAAGCGCTGGCTACTTGATGAAATGTCCGGTATTCATCGACTGACCTACACGAGGCTGCATGATCGACTGGAGCGCATCTGTAATATTGCATCCCATCTCGAATACAGCCGTATTCAGGCACATAAGATTTCCCTAATCAACGGAAGCAGTGCCTCCTGATCCTACCATTGCATCCGGAAATTAAACGGGCAGGAACTGCACTGTATGTTCCGACCCAGCAGCTGCCCGTTACCCTTTTCTTTAGTATAAAATGACTTTCGCCGACAACCGGAAGTGAATCATGTCAAATAAATGAAAAATCAGTAATTTATGTAGGCGGGGTGTTTGGCTGATCAGGGCAGGGTGGTATAATAACGCTGGTGCTGGAGGCTTTTGCCCCAGCCAGCGGTAACACTGTTTGACTGTGGTAAAAGCAGAAAGCCCCGAGTAATTTTTCAATTAACC
>NZ_JBRIQR010000044.1:0-39604 GCF_052983755.1 Enterobacter sp. CFEC122
TCTAAAGTGTTACCCATGTTTCCGGTTCATACCGCAGCGCCACCGGGCTTTGTTTTTACAACCTCACCGGATCAATATGCCAGATCGTCTCGGCATACTCCTTGATGGTCCTGTCTGACGAGAAATAGCCCATATTGGCGATGTTGTACATCGCGGCGCTGGTCCACTTCTCAGGCTGGCGATACAGTTCGTCCACCTTATCCTGACAGTCGACGTAGCTGCGGTAATCCGCCAGCACCTGGTAGTGATCGCCAAAGTTAATCAGCGAATCCACCAGATCGCGGTAGCGGCTCGGTTCATCAGGGCTAAACACGCCGGTTGCAATCTGCGTCAGCACCTGACGCAACTCTTCATCCTCTTCGTAATACTGACGCGGCGAGTAGCCTTTCCTGCGCAGCGCCTCTACCTCTTCCGTCGTATTACCGAAGATAAAGATATTCTCTTCGCCCACGTGCTCCAGCATCTCGACGTTCGCCCCGTCCAGCGTGCCGATGGTCAGCGCGCCGTTAAGGGCAAACTTCATGTTACTGGTGCCGGATGCCTCCGTGCCCGCCGTAGAAATCTGCTCAGAGAGATCCGCCGCCGGGATGATCAGCTGCGCCAGGCTGACGCTGTAGTTCGGAATGAACACCACCTTCAGCTTGTCGCCAATGTCCGGATCCTGGTTAACCACCTTCGCCACGTCGTTGATAAGATGAATAATATGCTTCGCCATGTAGTAGGCCGACGCCGCCTTACCGGCGAAGATCTTCACGCGCGGCACCCATTCGGCCGTCGGGTCGGCCTTAATGCGGTTGTAATGGGTGATCACGTGCAGCACGTTCATCAGCTGACGCTTGTATTCGTGGATGCGTTTGATCTGAACGTCGAACAGCGCTTTCGGGTTTGCCACCACGTTCAGGTGCATCGCCAGCCAGACCGCCAGACGCTTTTTGTTCAGCAGCTTGGCTTCGCGCACGGCTTTGTTCACCGTCGGGAAATCAATATGCTGTTCCAGCTCGCTCAGCTGGCTCAAATCGGTACGCCAGGTGCGGCCGATATTCTCGTCCAGCACCTCAGAGAGCGGCTGGTTGGCCAGCGCCAGCCAGCGGCGCGGGGTGACGCCGTTGGTCACGTTGCAGAACCGCGTCGGGAAGATCTTCGCGAAGTCCGCAAACAGCGACTGCACCATCAGGTTCGAGTGGAGCTCGGACACGCCGTTGACCTTGTGGCTGATGACAACCGCCAGCCAGGCCATGCGCACGCGGCGGCCGTTCGACTCATCAATGATGGACGCGCGGCTCAGCAGGCCGGTATCGTTTGGATACTGCTCCTGCAGCGTCTTGAGGAAGTAGTCGTTAATCTCAAAGATAATCTGCAGATGGCGCGGCAGGATTTTGCCAAGCATGTCCACCGGCCACGTCTCCAGCGCTTCGCTCATCAGCGTGTGGTTGGTGTACGAGAACACCTGGCAGGTCACCTCAAAGGCGTCGTCCCAGCTGAACTTATGCTCGTCGATCAGCAGGCGCATCAGCTCCGGAATAGAGAGCACCGGGTGGGTGTCATTAAGGTGGATTGCGGTTTTCTCCGCCAGGTTGGCGTAGGTTTTGTGCAGCTGATGGTGGCGGCTGAGGATATCCTGAATGGTCGCCGAAACGAGGAAATACTCCTGACGCAGGCGCAGCTCGCGGCCTGAGTAGGTCGAGTCATCCGGGTATAACACGCGGGACACGTTCTCGGAGTGGTTTTTATCCTCCACCGCCGCGAAGTAGTCACCCTGGTTAAATTTACCGAGGTTAATTTCGCTACTGGCCTGGGCACTCCACAGGCGCAGCGTGTTGGTGGCATCGGTGTCGTAGCCGGGGATAATCTGGTCGTAGGCCACGGCCAGGATCTCTTCCGTTTCCACCCAGCGGGATTTTTTTCCTTCCTGCTGAATACGCCCGCCAAAGCGCACCTTGTAGCGCGTGTTGTGGCGCTTGAACTCCCACGGGTTGCCGTACTCCAGCCAGTAGTCCGGGGACTCTTTCTGACGCCCGTCGACGATGTTTTGCTTGAACATGCCGTAATCGTAGCGAATACCGTAGCCGCGGCCCGGCAGCGCGAGCGTCGCCAGCGAGTCGAGGAAGCAGGCGGCAAGACGTCCCAGACCGCCGTTACCGAGGCCCGGGTCGTTCTCTTCGTCGATCAGTTCTTCTAAATCTAACCCCATCTCTTCCAGTGCGGTTTTGACGTCGTCATAAATACCGAGCGACAACAGCGCATTGGACAGCGTGCGGCCAATCAAAAATTCCATCGACAGATAGTAAACCTGACGCGTCTCCTGCGAGAGCTGGGCGCGGTTTGAGCGTAGCCAGCGTTCAACTAAGCGGTCGCGCACCGCAAACAGGGTGGCGTTCAGCCACTCGTGCTTGTTGGCAATAACCGGATCTTTCCCGATGGTGAACATCAGCTTGTAGGCGATGGAGTGCTTTAACGCCTCAACGCTGAGCGTGGGTGAAGAGTAGCTAAATGGAGCGTTCATATCAGTAACTTCGCCTCGTTACATCAAGCGTTGATAGAGATCGCGGTATGACTGCGCCGCAACGTGCCAGCTAAAGTCCATGGACATCGCCTGGCGTTGGACGTAGCGCCACAGCGATGGACGGGACCACAAGACGAAAGCACGCCGAATCGCCCGAAGCAGCGACCAGGCATTACTGTCCTCAAAGACAAACCCGCTGGCGATACCGTCCGCCAGGTTTTCCAGTGAGCTATCCGATACCGTATCCGCCAGCCCGCCCGTGCGGCGCACCAGCGGCAGGGTGCCGTATTTCAGGCCGTAAAGCTGCGTCAGGCCGCAGGGTTCGAAACGGCTCGGCACCAGGATGACGTCCGCGCCGCCCATAATGCGATGCGAAAACGCCTCGTGGTAACCAATCTGTACGCCGACCTGCCCCGGATGTTCCGCGGCGGCGGCAAGGAAACCTTCCTGCAGCACCGGGTCGCCCGCGCCGAGCAGCGCCAGCTGCCCGCCCTGCTCCAGTAAACCGGGCAGCGCCTCCAGCACCAGATCCAGCCCTTTCTGGCTGGTCAGGCGGCTTACGACGGCGAACAGCGGCACTTTGTCGTTAACCTTCAGGCCCATCGCAATCTGCAGCTGGCGTTTGTTTTCCGCTTTGTCTTCCACGGAATCACGACCGTAGCGCGCCGCCAGCAGGAGATCGGTTTCCGGGCTCCAGATCTGTTCATCCACGCCGTTCAGAATGCCCGACAGGCGGCCTTCGCGGTGGCGCTGCTGCAGCAACCCTTCCATGCCGTAGCCAAATGCCGGCTGGGTGATCTCACGCGCGTAGGTTGGGCTCACCGCCGTGATGTGATCGGCGTAGTACAGCCCCGCCTTCAGGAACGAGATCTGCCCGTTAAACTCCAGACCGTGCATGTTAAAGAACGACCATGGCAGATCGATGTCATTCATGTGATGGGCGTAGTACATCCCCTGATAGGCCAGGTTATGCACGGTAAAGACCGATTTCGCCGGGTGGCCGCGCGCGGCGAGATACGCCGGAGCAAGCCCGGCGTGCCAGTCGTGCGCATGCACCACATCCGGACGCCAGAACGGATCCAGCCCCGTCGCCATTTCTGCTCCAACCCAGCCGAGGAGCGCAAAGCGCAGCACGTTGTCGGTATAGGCGAACAGGTTCGTATCGTGATACGGGCTACCCGGGCGATCGTATAAATGCGGCGCGTCGATCAGGTAAATCCCTACGCCATTGTAATGTCCAAACAGCAGGGTAATGCGTCCGGCAAACGTTTCACGGCGGGTCACCACTTTTGCATCAGGTATACCGCGCCGGATATCCGGAAAGGCGGGCAGCAGGACTCGGGTATCCACGCCTCCGGCGATTTGCGCCGCCGGTAATGCGCCAAGCACATCTGCCAGACCGCCCGTTTTTAATAACGGGAACATCTCAGAACATACGTGTAAAACCTGCATCATCGCTCCTGTTTGATTTGCAGCTTCCGCAACATTTCCCGTGTGACTAACACGATCCCCTCTTCCGAACGGTAGAAACGACGCGCGTCTTCTTCCGCATTCTCCCCAATGACCATCCCTTCAGGGATGACGCAGGCACGGTCGATCACGCAACGACGCAGACGACACGAGCGCCCTACCCAGACGTCCGGCAATAAGACTGCCGAATCGATATTACAGAATGAATTTATCCGCACGCGCGGGAACAGCACCGACTGCACCACGACCGAACCGGAGATGATGCACCCGCCGGACACCAGCGAGTTCAGCGTCATACCGTGGCTGCCGGAGCGGTCCTGCACGAATTTGGCTGGCGGCAGCGACTCCATATGGGTACGAATCGGCCAGTTCTGGTCGTACATATCCAGTTCAGGTGTGACCGATGCCAGATCGAGGTTCGCTTTCCAGTACGCTTCCAGCGTGCCCACATCGCGCCAGTAAGGTTCCGCATTCGGGTCGGACTGCACGCAGGACAGCGGGAAAGGATGTGCATACGCCATGCCAGCTTTGGTGATTTTCGGAATGATGTCTTTACCGAAGTCGTGGCTTGAGTTTTCGTCTTTGTCGTCTTCTTCCAGCAGCTCATAAAGATAATCTGCGTCAAAGACATAGATCCCCATGCTGGCGAGCGATTTGGTGTCATCGCCCGGCATGGTTGGCGGGTTCGCCGGTTTTTCAACGAAGTCGATAATTTTGTCGTCGGCATCCACGTGCATGACGCCAAACGCCGTCGCTTCAGCAACGGGCACAGGCAGACACGCCACGGTGCAGCGCGCCCCTTTTTCGACGTGGTCGATGAGCATGTGGGAGTAATCTTGCTTGTAAATGTGGTCCCCGGCGAGGATCACAATGTATTCCGCGTTATAGCGACGAATGATGTCGAGGTTCTGGGTGACCGCATCCGCTGTCCCGCGATACCAGTTCTCGCCGTGAACGCGCTGCTGCGCAGGAAGGAGATCGACAAATTCGTTCATCTCTTCGCTGAAGAATGACCAGCCGCGCTGAATATGCTGCACCAGGGTGTGCGACTGATACTGCGTGATGACGCCAATGCGGCGAATGCCCGAGTTCAGGCAGTTGGAGAGCGCAAAGTCGATAATACGGAACTTACCACCAAAGTGAACGGCCGGCTTGGCGCGCTTGATGGTCAAATCTTTCAGACGGGTACCACGCCCGCCCGCAAGTATCAGGGCAACCGTTTTTAATGGTAGCTGGCGTGCCAACATTAAGGGATCGTTCTTCTCTAATCTAACCATGACTAACTCCTTTTTTATCATCTTTGGAATACGCACACTCCGTGCGCAGGCCCGTGCCAGACAGCCATTACTACCGGATTATCCGCTCCGGCAAAGGGGGGAACGGCTCGCCACTCCCCGTCAGGTAAAACAATCTCTGCGACGTCATCCGTCGCGTTCAGCGTGACCAGCCATTTATCCGACAGCAGGATTTGCAGGCGTGGTACGCCGTGTTGCCACTCTTGCGCGCTTAACGGTTGCGCGTCTTTATTCAGCCAGCGAACGTTGCCGTCACCCTCTTCCCACCAGCTGTTGGCGGTCAGCGCGGGGATCTGCTGGCGAAGATGGATCAGCGCAGCGGTAAAATGAATCAGCCCGCTGTTGGCTTCACCCCAGTCGAGCCAGGTTAAGGTGTTGTCCTGGCAATAGGCGTTGTTGTTACCGTGCTGGCTGTGACCATGCTCGTCGCCTGCCAGCAGCATCGGCGTGCCCTGCGACAGTAAAAGCGTTGTCAGCAGCGCATGAACGCTGGCGCGTCGCCGCTCTATCACATCCAGACTTCCGCCTAACCCTTCTATACCATGATTAAAGCTATGGTTATTGTTAGTGCCATCGCGATTCTCTTCGCCGTTCGCCTCATTGTGTTTCTGATTGAAACAAACGCAGTCCCTGAGCGTAAAACCGTCGTGCGCCGTCAACAGATTAACGGTGGCCGACGGGCGTTTGCCGTCGCGCTTAAAGAGATCGCTCGACGCGGCAAAGCGCCCGGCAAATTCCCCCAGCGACAGGTTCCGCTCCAGCCAGAAGCGGCGTACGGCGTCGCGGTAGTGGTCGTTCCACTCGGCAAACAGCGGCGGGAAATTCCCGACCTGATAACCGCCTTCACCGATGTCCCACGGCTCGGCAATCAGCTTCACCTGCGAGAGCACCGGACAGTTTTTTATCGCCTCAAACAATGGCGCCTGCTGGCTGAACGCCGGCGTGCGTCCCATGACGGGCGCCAGGTCGAAACGAAAACCGTCGACGTGGAACGTCTCCACCCAGTATTTCAGGCATTCATACGCAAAGTGCGTGACCGCCGGATGGCTGAGATTGAGCGTGTTACCGCAGCCGGTCCAGTTCTCATAATCGCCATCGTGCCTGATCCAATAATAGCTACGGTTATCAATTCCGCGCATGGAGAGCGTCGGGCCGTCGAGATCGCTTTCTGCGCTGTGGTTCAGCACCACGTCCAGAATGACCTCAATGCCCGCCGCGTGGAGCGCCTTCACCGCATCGCGGAACTCGTCCCGCGCCTTTTCCGGATGGACGGCATAGCGCGGCTCGAGCGCGAACATCGCCAGCGGGTTATAGCCCCAGTAGTTGCTCAGCCCCAGCCGCTGCAGACGCGGCTCGCTGGCAAAATGGGCGACGGGGAGCAGTTCCAGGGCGGTGATGCCGAGGTGTTTCAGGTAGGCGATCATGGTGGGATGCCCGAGCGCCTTGTAGGTGCCGCGCATCTCTTTGGGGATCGACGGATGCAGGTACGTCAGCCCTTTGACGTGGGCTTCATAAATAACGGTCTTGCCCCACGGCGTCTGCGGCGGGGCATCGTCTTCCCAGTCATAAAGATCGTTCACCACCACGCTTTTTGGCGCGACGGGCGCGCTGTCGCGGTGGTCGGGCTCGCCGTAGCCCACGTGGAAGAGCGGGTCATCTTTAAATTCGCCGTCCACGCGATGCGCGCACGGATCAATCAGCAGCTTCGCCGGGTTGAACCAGTGCCCCTGCGCGGGATCCCACGGACCGTGAACGCGAAAGCCATAGTGCATACCGGGCCGTCCTCCGGCCAGGTAGCCGTGCCAGGTATCCCCCGTGCGCGCGGGTAAATCGTAACGGTGCTCGTTACCTTCCCCGTCAAACACGCACAGTTCAACCCGCTCGGCGTGAGCGGAAAAGAGGGTGAAGTTCACCCCTTTTCCGTCAAAATGCGCCCCGAGCGGTTCGGGTTTACCTGCCGTAAGCTGCGTCATTCGCCCTCCCGCATCAGCCAGATGGTGCCAAGCGGCGGCAGCGTCAGGCTCAGGGAGTTGGGTCGCCCGTGGCTTTCAATGGCGTCGCTCTGTACCAGCCCACCGTTACCGGCGTTGCTGCCGTGGTAGTGCATCGAGTCGGTATTCAGAATTTCGCGCCATTTGCCCGGCTGGTTAATGCCGAAGCGGTAGTGTTCGCGCGGCACCGGGGTGAAGTTGCTGGCGACGATGATCTCGTTACCCGCCTTGTCACGACGCACAAAGACAAACACCGAGCGCTCGTGGTCGTCCACCACCAGCCATTCAAAGCCGTACGGATCGAAGTCGAGCTCGTGCAGCGCTTTGTGGTGGCGATAGGTCAGGTTCAGATCGCGTACCAGACGCTGCACGCCGTGGTGCCAGTTGTCGCCGCCTTCCAGCAGATGCCAGTCGAGGCTGGCGTCGTGGTTCCACTCGCGCCCCTGGGCGAACTCATTGCCCATGAACAGCAGTTTCTTGCCCGGGAAGGCAAACATCCAGCCGTAATAGGCGCGCAGGTTGGCAAACTTCTGCCACGCGTCGCCCGGCATGCGGTCGAGAATCGATTTTTTACCGTGTACCACCTCATCGTGCGACAGCGGCAGCATGAAGTTTTCGGTGTAGTTGTAGAGCATACCGAACGTCAGCTTATCGTGATGATACTTACGGTAAACCGGATCCAGCTTCATGTAGTCGAGCGTGTCGTGCATCCAGCCCAGGTTCCACTTATACCAGAACCCCAGGCCGCCTGATGACGGCGGACGGGAGACGCCCGCAAAGTCGGTGGACTCTTCCGCCATGGTCACGGCACCGTCCACCTGCTCGCCGATAATGCGGTTGGTATTACGCAGGAATTCAATGGCTTCCAGGTTTTCGCGGCCGCCAAACTCGTTCGGGATCCACTCCCCCTCTTTGCGGCTGTAGTCGCGGTAGATCATTGACGCCACCGCATCCACGCGCAGGGCGTCAATGCCAAACCGCTCGATCCAGTACAGGGCATTCCCGACCAGGTAGTTCGACACTTCACGGCGACCGTAGTTGTAAATCAGCGTGTTCCAGTCCTGGTGATAGCCCTCGCGCGGATCGCTATGCTCGTACAGCTTCGTGCCGTCAAACTCTGCCAGCGCAAAATCATCCGCCGGGAAATGGCCCGGCACCCAGTCGAGGATCACGTTCAGCCCGGCGGCGTGCGCGGCATCAATGAAATAGCGGAAGTCGTCGCGGGTGCCGAAGCGGCGGGTCGGCGCATACAGCCCGGTAGGCTGATAGCCCCAGCTGCCGTCGAACGGATGCTCGTTGACCGGCAGCAGCTCAAGGTGGGTAAAGCCCATCCATTTGGCGTATGGCACCAGCTGGTCGGCAAGCTCCCGGTAACTCAGCCAGAAGTTGTTATCGGTATGGCGGCGCCAGGAGCCGAGATGGACTTCATAAACGGATATTGGCGCATCAAAACGGTTGGCCTGTTTACGCTCCTCCGTCTGGACGACCTTCTCCGGCAGGCCGCAGATCAGCGACGCGGTATCCGGGCGCATCTGCGCTTCGAAGGCATACGGGTCGGCTTTAATGCGCAGCTTGCCGTGGGCGTCGATCATCTCGAACTTATAAAGCTGCCCGTGGTGCGCCCCGGGGATAAACAGCTCCCAGATGCCGGTTTCCCGACGCAGGCGCATCGGGTGACGGCGGCCGTCCCAGTAGTTGAACTGGCCGACAACGGAGACGCGCTGGGCATTGGGCGCCCACACGGAGAACCGCGTGCCGGTGATGCCGTCCATGGTATCGGCATGAGCGCCCAGCGTTTCATAAGGACGCAGATGGGTCCCCTCGGAGAGCAGCCAGGCATCCATCTCTTTAAGCAGAGGGCCAAAGCTGTAGGGATCGTCAATCAGGTTCTGCTGGCCGTGCCAGAGAACGGCGAGCTGATAGCGAAAAGGGTTTTTACGACGGGGCATCACGCCCGAGAAGAAGCCACGGGAATCGAGGCATTCAAGATTACCGACTTTGCGGCCGGTTTTGGGTTCAATCACCCAGACTTCTGTGGCATCCGGCAACAGGGCACGAACTTCCAGACCTGCCTCAGTACGGTGCATCCCAAGCACAGAAAAGGGGTCAGCGAAATGACCCGCAATAAGCGCATTAATCACGTCTCTATCCACACGATCGGACATGGTATTCATCCTGTTTTTATGTCGTCCTTTTTAAGCGCTCCGGGACGACTTTTAATGTGACCTGAACGGGACAGCACAAAAATGTGCATCCATTCTGCTCCGTTCGAACCTCAGGTAAGAAATGACTCTTCCTTAAAGCATAGCCAACGCTCTAAATGACTCCTGATAAAAAATAAGACATACGCGTGTTACTCCATGTAGTACGCAAAAAAAAGGGGTGAAAATCACCCCCGGTATTTAACAAATTATTACGCCAGCTGGCGCAGCATGCGGCGCAGCGGCTCAGCGGCGCCCCACAGGAGCTGGTCACCGACGGTGAACGCGGAGAGATACTCCGGCCCCATGTTCAGCTTACGCAGACGGCCAACCGGCGTGGTCAGCGTGCCGGTCACCGCAGCCGGGGTCAGCTCGCGCATGGTGATATCGCGATCGTTTGGCACCACTTTCGCCCACGGGTTGTGCGCGGCCAGCAGCTCTTCCACGGTCGGAATAGACACATCTTTTTTCAGTTTAATGGTGAAAGCCTGGCTGTGGCAGCGCAGCGCGCCGATACGCACGCACAGACCGTCAACCGGAATGGTGTTCGCGGTATTGAGGATTTTGTTGGTCTCGGCCTGGCCTTTCCACTCTTCGCGGGTCTGGCCGTTATCCAGCTGCTTGTCGATCCACGGGATCAGGCCGCCGGCCAGCGGTACGCCAAAGTTATCCACCGGCAGCTCGCCGCTGCGGGTCAGCTCGGTCACTTTACGCTCGATATCGAGAATAGCCGACGCCGGGTTTGCCAGCTCGGTCGCGACGCTCTGGTGCAGCTGGCCCATCTGGGTCAGCAGTTCGCGCATATGACGCGCGCCGCCGCCGGACGCCGCCTGGTAGGTCGCCACGGAGACCCACTCCACCAGATCCTGCGCGAACAGGCCGCCGAGGGACATCAGCATCAGGCTGACGGTGCAGTTACCGCCAACAAAGGTTTTTACGCCGTTGTTCAGGCCATCGGCGATCACGCTCTGGTTAACCGGGTCGAGAATGATGATGGCATCGTCTTTCATGCGCAGCGAAGAGGCCGCGTCAATCCAGTAGCCCTGCCAGCCGCTTTCACGCAGCTTTGGATAGATTTCGTTGGTATAATCGCCGCCCTGGCAGGTCACAATAATGTCGAGTGCCTTCAGCGCTTCCAGATCGTAAGCATCCTGCAACGTGCCTGTGGTACCACCAAAGGACGGAGCAGCCTGGCCGAGCTGGGAAGTGGAGAAGAAGACCGGGCGGATAGCGTCGAAATCGCGCTCTTCAACCATGCGTTGCATGAGTACAGAGCCGACCATACCGCGCCAGCCGATAAAACCAACGTTTTTCATAGCATTTTTTTCCTGCTGAGGGTGTGTGCTGATTGTGCAAGCCAGTATTGAACTGGGATATGCTTCACATTACAAAATGCTGCCAAAGTCGCAAGCGAAATTAATCGATGATTGCCCGGCAATCAGAAATACAGCTAATCATCATAATAACCATAGAGAGTTTCAGGGATAATTTACATGAGTGAAATCATTTCCGCCGCGGTTTTATTGATCCTGATAATGGATCCGCTGGGCAACCTGCCGATCTTCATGTCGGTGCTGAAGCACACCGAGCCGAAGCGCCGCCGGGCGATCATGATCCGCGAGCTGCTTATCGCCCTGCTGGTGATGTTTATCTTCCTGTTTGCGGGTGAAAAAATCCTCGCGTTCCTGAACCTGCGCGCCGAAACCGTGTCGATTTCCGGCGGGATTATTCTGTTCCTGATTGCGATTAAGATGATTTTCCCGAGCGCGGAAGGCAGCAGCAGCGGCCTGCCTGCGGGTGAAGAGCCGTTTATTGTGCCGCTGGCGATCCCGCTCGTCGCGGGGCCAACCATTCTGGCGACGCTGATGCTGCTGTCGCATCAGTATCCGAACCAGATGAGCCATCTGGTCATTGCCCTGCTGATTGCCTGGGGCGGGACGTTTATCATCCTGCTGCAGTCGTCCCTGTTCCTGCGCCTGCTGGGCGAAAAAGGGGTAAACGCGCTGGAGCGCCTGATGGGGCTCATTCTGGTGATGATGGCAACGCAGATGTTCCTGGATGGGATCAGGGCGTGGATGAAGGGATGACGTTCTCCCTCTCCCTGTGGGAGAGGCCGTATTCTTGCCGGGTGGCGGCTTCGCCTTACCCGGCCTACAACGGCTCTAGTCCCGTAGGTCGGGTAAGCGTTAGCGCCACCCGACTTTTTTCACAGTGGCAAGATGCCTTCATTTGTACGCAACCAGCGCGGTGCTTTCAACATACCGCTATACAGCCCAACTAAGCCTTGCAACAAATCTCCAGCCACTCTTTCATCACTCTCTGAAAGTGAACGAGCCAACAGCAACTGCGTTAATAGCGGGCAATAGCTTCCCAACTGATCAACTTCCGGTTCGAAGGCAGGGACGTCCAGAGGCAGGTCATCTACCGTTAAACTCGCTTTTAAATATTCAGGAACAGGTTCAAGCATGGGTGCGGCCTGATACCCTCAACCTCCCCCCAAATAAGTGAGGGCTACCCCTTACGAATCAAATACCGGTACGGCAGCATTTCCGTCTGCTGCGCCACCAGCTCATGCTCCATAAAGGTACAAAAACCGGGAATGTCGCGCGTGGTGGCAGGGTCGTCGGCAACGATCAGCAGCGTTTCACCGGTCTGCATGTTGCGCACGGTTTTACGTACCATCATTACCGGTTCCGGGCAGCGAAGGCCCTGGGCATCAAGAGTGTGGTCTGGGCTGGAAAACAGGTCGGTCATGATCTTCTCGGTCAGGTAAAAACGGCTGTAGTTTACGCCCCGTTGCGGTCAATGCAAACCAGGTTAACGATTGCGTAAAAACTAACCATTGCAATGTCCTGCCAAAGCAGTATCATGCTGCGGTTTTTATTGGGTTCCCTCACCCCAACGTATAAAAAGGTCACAATATGACGCAGTTTTCTGAATCACAGCGCGTAAAAGCGTTGTTCTGGCTTTCGCTTTTCCATTTGCTGGTGATCACCTCCAGCAACTATCTGGTGCAGCTCCCTATCTCCATCTTTGGTTTTCATACCACCTGGGGCGCGTTCAGCTTTCCGTTTATTTTCCTCGCCACCGATCTGACCGTGCGTATTTTTGGCGCACCGCTGGCTCGCCGCATTATTTTTGCGGTCATGCTCCCGGCGCTGTTCATCTCGTACGGGGTGTCGTCCCTGTTTTATATGGGAAGCTGGCAGGGTTTTGAGGCGTTAACCCACTTCAACCTGTTTGTCGCCCGTATCGCCGCAGCAAGCTTTATGGCCTACGCGCTGGGGCAGATACTGGACGTACACGTGTTTAACCGCCTGCGTCAGAATCATCGCTGGTGGATGGCACCCACCGCCTCCACGCTGTTCGGTAACGTGAGCGATACGCTGGCCTTCTTCTTCATCGCCTTCTGGCGTAGCCCGGATGCGTTCATGGCCGAACACTGGATGGAAATCGCGCTGGTGGACTACTGCTTCAAGGTGCTCATCAGCATTGTGTTCTTCCTGCCCATGTACGGCGTGCTGCTGAATATGCTGCTGAAAAGGCTGGCAGATAAATCTGAAATCACGGCATTGCAGGCTGGTTAAGGGTTCGCTTTATCAGTTGTGATAAGATGAGCGAATGAGCCGTTATGGCCGTTTATCGAAAGGAAGAAGTCAATGCGCAATCTGGTTAAATATGTCGGGATTGGCCTGCTGGTTGTGGGTCTTGCAGCCTGTGATAACAGCGACACGAAAACGCCTGCTCAGGGCGCATCCGCAGAAAGCAATGCGACCGGCCAGCCGGTGAATCTGATGGATGGCAAACTCAGCTTCTCTCTGCCAGCCGATATGACTGACCAGAGCGGCAAGCTGGGCACTCAGGCGAACAACATGCACGTTTACTCCGACGCAACCGGGCAGAAAGCGGTCATTGTGATTGTGGGCGACGACACCAGCGAAGATCTGGCGGTCCTGTCCAAACGTCTGGAAGATCAGCAGCGCGGCCGCGACCCGCAGCTGCAGGTCGTGACCAACAAATCCATCGAGCTGAAAGGCCATAAGCTGCAGCAGCTGGACAGCATCATCTCTGCGAAAGGCCAGACCGCATACTCCTCTGTCGTGCTGGGCAAGGTCGATAACAAACTGCTGACCCTGCAGATCACCCTGCCAGCGGAAGATCAGCAGAAAGCGCAGACGGCTGCTGAAAACATCATTAACACCATCGTAATCCAGTAACGTTTCACGATGATGACGTGGCCTCCGGTGCCTGCGCCGGGGGCCTTTTTTTTAGCCGCCACGTCAGCAGCAATGCCATCATGACCAGACCCGCCGCGGCAAGATAGATCACCGGCACCCCCGCCCGGGCCATCACCAGTCCCGCCAGCGGGCCGGTAATGCCTAACGACATATCCATAAATACCGTATAGGTCGCCAGCGCTGCGCCCTGATTCTGCTGCGGTACCGCTTTTACCGCGACCACGCCCAGCGCCGGGAAGACCAGTGAAAAACCGGCTCCCGCGAGAAATACGCCCATTTTCGCCATCCAGGGCGCGCTGGCTACGCCGGTCAACAGCAGCCCGACAATCTCTACCGCAAAGCAGATCGTCGCCACGTTCAGCCCGCCAAGACGGTTGATGCCGTTAGGGAAAAGCAGGCGCGCACCAACAAACGCACAGCTGAACAGGGTTAACGCAAAGGCCGCGCCGTCCCAGCCTTTGGCGTCATAGAACAGGGTAATGAAGGTGGCGATGACCCCGAAGCCGGTGGTCGCCAGCGCCAGTGCCATCCCGTATGGCCAGACCCGCCCGAGCACCGCCCGGAACGGCAGCGGCTTGCCCTTGCTGGCCTTCACTGTCGGGCGCGGCAGCGCAAACAGTATCGCCAAAAGCGCGACCGCCATAATGGTGAGCGACAGTCCATACAGCCCGCCAAACGCATAGCAGGCCACGCCAAGCGGCGCGCCGAGCGCCATCGCGCCGTAGGTGACAATCCCGTTCCAGGAGATCACCCGACCAATGTGTGGCGTCCCGACAACCCCCACGCCCCAGAGCGTCGAGCCGGTTCCCGCCAGGCTTTGCCCGATACCGAGGATGACGCGGCCCAGGCAGAGCAGCGCCAGGCTGACCAGCGGCCAGTGGCTGGCTGAGGCGGCCAGCAGGTAGCTCAGGCCACTGAGGAAGCAGCCGCACAATCCCACCACCACGATGCTTTTTGGACCGAACGTGTCCGCGTAGCGCCCGGCATGTGGGCGGCTCA
The DNA here is from genome assembly GCF_052983755.1 of Enterobacter sp. CFEC122. Taxonomy (NCBI): domain Bacteria; kingdom Pseudomonadati; phylum Pseudomonadota; class Gammaproteobacteria; order Enterobacterales; family Enterobacteriaceae; genus Enterobacter; species Enterobacter sp. CFEC122. The sequence goes on from NZ_JBRIQR010000044.1 coordinate 14,698, forward strand.
GGAGCGTGGCGAAATACTGCAGGCTAATCACCAGCCCCGCCCAGAAGGCACTGAAGCCCATGACGTCATGGACATAGCCCGGCAGAACCGCCAGCGGCAGGCCGATGGTGAGATAGCTGGCAAAGTTAAAAATCACAACGGAAACGATGCGCAGATTGAGGCGCAGTCCGCTCAGTGCCGGTTCAGCGGCAGGTTCGGGCATGGGGTTCTACCTGGATTTTTTACAACAGTGTTTCACTATTACCACGCCCCAATAAGAAAATCAGCAGCGACTTTCAGATTAACGGTGCCAGACGAAGCGAGGCCCGGGCACTACACTTACCGGGTCATCACATTAAGGAACGCGCATGATCGCTAACCCGTCCGACAAAGCAGGACTCCACATCTTATTAAAACTCGCCTGTCTGGTGGTTATCCTTGCGGGTATCCATGCGGCCGCCGACATCATAGTTCAGCTCCTGCTGGCGCTCTTTTTTGCCATTGTGCTTAATCCTTTGGTCACCTGGTTTCTGCGCCGGGGCGTTAGCCGCCCGGTAGCCATCACTATCGTCGTCATCGTGATGCTGATTGCCCTGACGGCGCTCTTCGGCGTGCTGGCGGCCTCGCTGAGTGAATTCTCCACCATGCTGCCGCAGTACAACAAAGAGCTGACGCGTAAGATCGTCGCACTCCAGGAGATGGTGCCCTTCCTTAATCTGCATATCTCACCCGAACGGATGCTGCGCAGGATGGACTCCGAGAAGGTCATGACCTACGCCACCACCTTAATGACGGGGCTTTCCGGCGCGATGGCCAGCATTCTGCTGCTGGTCATGACGGTGGTGTTTATGCTCTTTGAAGTCCGTCACGTCCCCTATAAGCTGCGCTTTGCACTGAATAACCCACAAATTCACATTGCTGGCTTACACCGGGCGCTGAAGGGCGTCTCTAAATATCTGGCGCTGAAAACGCTGCTGAGCGTCTGGACCGGGATCATCGTCTGGCTGGGGCTGATGCTGATGAACGTGCAGTTCGCGCTGATGTGGGGCGTGCTGGCGTTTCTGCTGAACTACGTGCCCAACATTGGCGCGGTGCTTTCCGCCGTGCCGCCAATGATTCAGGCGTTTCTGTTTAACGGTTTCTACGAATGTATGCTGGTCGGCGCGTTATTCCTCGTCGTGCACATGGTGCTGGGCAATATTCTCGAACCACGCATGATGGGGCACCGGCTCGGCATGTCGACGCTGGTCGTCTTTTTATCCTTACTGGTTTGGGGATGGCTGCTGGGCCCGGTCGGTATGCTGCTCTCGGTCCCCCTGACCAGCGTGTGTAAGATCTGGATGGAGACCACCAAAGGCGGCAGCAAGCTGGCCATTTTGCTCGGGCCGGGAAGGCCGAAAAGCAGGTTGCCTGGGTAGCTGACCTACCTGTATAGGTAGGTTTAAACCGGCAATAATCCGCCTTAAATTACCGCGTTCATAACCTGTCGCGGTATTTTTATTTGCGTTAAGGAAATATTAATTCTGTTTTTGTTTACGTCGGTCGCATTACGTTGAAACGCAAATCATGATTTAACGCAAATTAAAAAAAATGAAATTGTTAATTATTTTCCATGTTATTATGCCCGCCTTCGCGTCAACGTAATGCAAACCTTAATATTGATTAAAAAAACATCTGGCACAAAAGAAACGCCGGATGAATATTATTTGTAAAAACCACTACCTTTAATTGTTATTATTGATATGGAGTTGTTGATGAAAAAGATCGTTAAATGGTGTGCTGCCGCCGTATTCGTTGGCGCACTGGCAGGCTGTGCGCGTACTGCCCCAATCGCTCAGGTTCACTCTACTGTGAGCGCGGGTCATACCGCCGACCAGGTAAAAACAGCGATTTTGAAAGCAGGACAAAAACGTGACTGGATCATGACGGAAGCCGGTCCGGGCGTTATCAAAGGTCGTCTGCAGGCGCGCGACCACTCGGTCGACGTTCGTATTCCTTATTCCGCCACAAGCTATTCCATTAACTACGAAAGCAGTATGAACCTGAAAGCGGCTGACGGTAAAATTCACAAAAATTATAACCGTTGGGTGAATAACCTCGACCACGATATTCAGCTGAACCTCTCCGCGGGCGCCGCACTGTAATATTTTTCTAAAGTCGGGCCGCATTTGGCCCGATAACCCTTATTTCTTGCCCTGAAAGGTTACGCAGCAATGTACGAAAAGGATACGCTCAGCGCACTGGATGCCATTACCGAAGCGCAACGCATCGCTTTTGCTCCGATGTTATTTCAGACCGCGCTTTGTCTGCGTAACTCAGGCATTCTCGCCTGGCTCGATAAACAAGGTAAAGAGGGTGCCAGCCTCGAGGAAATAACCGAACACAGCACGCTCGGCAGCTATGGCGTCAGCGTACTGCTGGATATGGGATTAAGCGGGCGGATCGTTACCCAACAGCATGGACGTTATTTTCTGGCGAAAGTGGGCCACTTTTTACTGCACGATGAAATGACCCGCGTAAATATGGATTTCACTCAGGACGTTTGTTACAAAGGGCTATTTCACCTGGCGGACGCCCTGAAGGAGGAAAAACCTGCGGGCTTAGCGGTGTTTGGCAACTGGCCAACCATCTATCCGGCATTATCCCAATTACCGGCTCAGGCGAAAGAGAGCTGGTTCGCCTTTGATCATTACTATTCCGACGCCGCGTTTGACGCCGCTTTGCCATATATATTCGCAAGCTCGCCGACAAAATTGTACGATGTGGGCGGAAATACGGGTAAATGGGCGTTACGCTGCTGCCGCTATGACGAAAATGTTGCCGTGACGATCCTCGACCTGCCGCAGCAGATAGCGCTGGCGCAGGAAAACATCGCAAAAGCAGGTTTTTCTCATCGTATTGGATTCCATGCTGTCGATATGCTTAGCCCAGCAGCCTTGCCGGGTGAAGCCGACGTCTGGTGGATGAGCCAGTTTCTGGATTGTTTCTCTCCGGATCAGATTGTCGCCATGCTGACGCGCGTCGCACAGGTCATGAAGCCAGGCGCACGTTTGTGCATCATGGAGCTTTTCTGGGATGCCCAGAAGTTTGAAGCGGCCTCTTTCAGCCTGAATGCCACCTCGCTCTATTTCACCTGTATGGCGAATGGCAATAGCCGGTTTTACAGCGTAGAGGCGTTTTATCGTTACCTGGAGAGCGCAGGTTTCAGCGTTGAACAGCGTCTGGATAACCTTGGGGTCGGTCATACCCTGCTGATATGCACCAAACGTGAACAATAGAGCAGCTTAGCTGCCCGGGTGGCCAGGTCTGCCCTTTGAATACGGTTTTTTTTCGCGGACGCGCGTAGATGAAATTTTCACTGAACATTATCGACTGGCAGGCGAGAGCCCCAGGACTCAGCGATGCCACAGAGTGGCAGGCGTGGTCACGCCTGCAGCTGCCCGTCGATCCAGCGGCCCCGCTTCCCCGGCTGACCGCTTTACCCATGATGACCGCGCGCCGCCTCAATTCAGGCAGTAAGCTGGCGGTGGACATTGGTCTCGCTATGCTGCAACACCACGCCATTGATGCCGTCGTCTATTCCAGCCGCCACGGCGAGCTGGAGCGCAACTACCGTATTCTGCATGCTCTGGCGACGGGGCAATCCGTATCGCCTACCGACTTCGCCATGTCCGTGCACAACTCAGCGGTGGGCAATCTCACGATTACCGCACGCCAGGCTATCGTCTCGTCATCCATTTCTGCCGGGCTGGACACCTTCCAGCAGGCATTATGTGAAGTCCTGAGCCTGCTGCAGGCGGGCTACTCCCGCGTCTTGCTGGTCGATTTTGACGGCGCACTGCCGGAATTTTACCACCCGGCGTTACCGCACCAGATGCCCACCTGGCCCTACGCGCTGGCGCTGGTGATTGAATCCGGCAAGGAATTGCAGTGTGAAACCCGCAGCGGCAGCACGGGGGATGAACCCGCCCTTCCGCAAAGCCTGGTCTTCCTGCAACGCTATCTCAGCGAGGCACGCCAGTTTGTGGTACCCGGCGAACGTTTGCTGTGGCAATGGACGCGCGCATGAACCGCCTGACTGCCCGAATTAACTGGTTATGGCGTCTGGTGATGACCGGATTCTGCTTCGTGCTGTTTGGCGTGGGCGGGCTGCTGCTGTCACTGGTATGGTTCAACCTGCTGCTGATCGTCCAGCGCGACCGCACCAACCGCCGTCGCCTTGCGCGGCGCAGCATTGCGGCCAGCTTCCGCTTCTTCCTGACCGTTGCCCGTGGCCTCGGGGTACTGGACTATCGCATTCACAATCTTGACGCCCTGCGCAACGATCGGGGTTGTCTGGTGGTGGCTAACCACCCCACGTTAATTGACTACGTGATTCTGGCATCGGTGATGCCAGAAACCGACTGTCTGGTGAAAAGCGCGCTGCTGCGCAATCCGTTTGTCAGCGGCGTCATCCGCGCGGCGGATTACCTCATTAACAGCGAAGCCGAGCCTCTGCTGGCTGCAAGCCAGCAGCGTCTGGCTCAGGGCGACACGCTGTTAATCTTCCCGGAAGGCACACGTACCCGGTCTGGTGAAGCTATTTCCCTCCAGCGCGGCGCAGCAAATATCGCCGTGCGCTGTAACAGCGATCTGCGGGTGGTGCTGATCCACTGTAGCGAACATCTGCTGGATAAAAAAAGTCGCTGGTATGATGTGCCGCCAGAAAAACCTGTCTTCACCGTGGATGTCCGCGACCGCGTGAACATCGACGAATTTTACGATGCAAATGAACAAGAACCGGCGCTGGCGGCAAGGCAGTTAAACCGGCATCTACAGCATCGATTAACATCAGGCCTTCAATCTTTGTCAGGAATTAATGATGCAAGCGCTTTATCTTGAAATTAAGAATCTCATTATCACCACGCTGAATCTGGACGAGCTTACCGCAGAGGATATTGATACCGATGCCGCGCTGTTTGGCGATGGGCTGGGTCTCGACTCTATCGACGCGCTGGAACTGGGTCTGGCCGTGAAAAACCAGTATGGGGTGGTGCTTTCCGCTGAAAGCGAAGAGATGCGCCAGCACTTCTTTTCCGTCGCCACGCTGGCGTCCTTTATCAACGCTCAACGCGCCTGAGATGTGATCACGATGACCGAACAAGAAACCATTTATCAGGAAGTCTGTGGCCTTCTGACCCGACTGTTTGAAATCGACCCGCAGGATATTACCCCTGAAGCCCGTCTTTACGAAGACCTGGAGCTGGACAGCATTGATGCGGTGGACATGATTGTTCATCTGCAGAAGAAAACGGGCAAGAAAATCAAGCCGGAAACCTTCAAATCGGTTCGTACCGTTCAGGATGTGGTAGACGCCGTCGAACAGCTTCTGCGCGAAGAGTAAGACGTCGTGCGCGGCGGACGGACATTCCCGATCATCCCACTTCTGACGGGGTTGATGCTGCTGGCGTGGCCCTTCCTGATTGGATTTGGGCTGGCGCATAACAGCCTGCAGTGGCTATTACCCGTGATGGCTCTGGTGTTACTGCTGCGGCTGCGTCAGGCGCAGCGGAACACAAGCCCGATGCGGTATGTGGTGCAGTGCGTGGCGCTGGCGGGGATCGCCCTCTGCACGGCAAGCTACCTGCTGAAAGCCCACCAGTGGCTGCTGCTCTACCCGGTGGTCGTCAACCTTGTCATGCTGGCCGTGTTTGGCGGTTCGCTGTGGACAGCGATGCCGCTTGTCGAACGACTGGCGCGCTTGCGCGAGCCAAACTTGCCCCCGGAGGGCGTGCGCTATACCCGTAAGGTGACCCTCGTCTGGTGCGGTTTTTTCGTCGGCAACGGCACGATAGCGCTGTTTACCGTCCTCCACGGCGACATGCATCTGTGGACGCTATGGAACGGTATGGTGGCTTACATCCTGATGGGGATGCTGATGGCAGCAGAGTGGCTGGTGCGCCAGCGGGTGATAAAAAAAGAGATGCACAATGACTAACCCCCTTCCGCTGGGCCAGTGGTTAAATGCGCCGCGCCCTGACGACACGCCTGTTGCCTGGCTTGACGATCGTACCTGGACGCTGGGCCAGTTGCGCCACGACGTAACCTTACTGGTCGAGACCCTGCGTCAGCAGGAAGGCGAGCGCTGGGCGCTGTGCTTTGAAAACAGCTACCTGTTTATTGTTGCGCTGCTGGCCTCGCTGCACGCCGGTAAAACACCGGTCATTCCCGGCCATAGCCGCGTCTCGCAGCTTGAAGAACAGCAATCTTTGTTTAGCGGCGTTCTGAGCGATCGAACGCTTGGTTTTCATGGGAAACAGATTGTGGTGGCCTCCAGCCACCAGACAGCCAGCCACTGGGTGCCTCTGCCGATCATTGACGAAAACCGCTTCGTTGAACTGTTCACCTCAGGCTCCACGGGCACGCCGCGCCGGGTGGTTAAGCACATCGTCAGTCTGGATCGCGAAGCCCGCCTGCTGGCTAACCGCTTTGGTGAGCGTCTGGCCGGATGCAGCATTGTGGCCTCGGTCGTACCGCAACATCTGTATGGCCTGACATTCCGTATCGTCTTGCCGATGGCGCTGGGCCTGCCGCTGCATGCCGCGATGCTCTATTACGCAGAACAACTGGCCGCTCTGCCTCCTGACAGGCAATACCTGTTTATCAGCAGCCCGGCGTTCCTGAAGCGCCTGGATACCGAGCTTGCCGCGCCGCCCGTCAGGATGCTGATTTCAGCAGGTGGAATGCTGCCCTGGCGTGATGTCTCGACCACCTCCGGCTGGCTTAACCTTTGGCCGGATGAAATTTATGGCAGTACCGAAACCGGGATCCTCGCCTGGCGCCATCGTCAGGAGGATAACGTGCCCTGGCTACCGTTCCCCGGCGTGATCTTCCATCAGGAAGATGACGCCTGTCGCGTTACGTCGCCACTGATCCATGAGCCAGAAGGGCTCCAGCTCGACGATATCCTGCACTTCGACAGCGAGGGGCTTTTCAGCATCGCCGGTCGCCGCGGGCGAGTGGTCAAAATTGAAGAAAAACGCATCTCGCTTAACGAGATCGAACGCCGCCTGCTGGAGCTCGACGGTATTTGCGAAGCGGCCGCCCTGCCGGTCACGCGCGGGGGTCGTCAGGGGATTGGCGCCCTGCTGGTTCTGGATGAAACGGCCCGTCAGCGCGGGTATGTGCAGGATAAAAAAGCGCAGGAGTTCGCCTGGCGTCGCGCCCTGCTGCCGTGGCTTGAACCTGTCGCGGTGCCGCGCTACTGGCGCATCGTTGATGAAATGCCGGTAAACAGTATGAACAAGCGTGTCTATGCGCAGTTAGAGGAGTTATTTCATGAAAATTCATGAAATTGAGCGCCACCAGACACAGCCGGAGAAGCTGGAGATCGTTTTGCATCTCGACGCAACGCTGTTCTGGTTTCAGGGCCATTTCGCCGTACAACCGCTGCTGCCCGGCGTTGCGCAGCTTGACTGGGTGATGCACTACGCCACGACGTTACTGGCACCGGGCTATCGCTTTCACAGCATTCAAAACGTGAAGTTTCAGGCACCCCTGCTGCCGGAAACCACGGTGACGCTGATGCTTGAGTGGCATGCCGAACGTCAGATGCTGACCTTCAGCTATCAACGCCATGCCGGGGCTGAGCGCCACACCGCCAGCAGCGGGAAAATTCGTCTATGTCAGTAATCTTTCGTCCCTGCGTGCTGATCCCGTGCTACAACCACGGCGCGATGATTGCCAGCGTGCTGTCACGTCTCGCGCCGTTCGGCCTGCCGTGCCTGGTGGTGGATGACGGCAGCGACGCAGTCACCCGTCAGGAGCTTGAGCGCCTGGCGGCGGAGCAGCCGCAGATGTCGCTGGTTCGTCTGGCGCAAAACGCCGGAAAAGGTGCCGCGGTCATCAGAGGGCTGGAGGAGTGCGCGCGGACGGGCTACACCCACGCCGTGCAGGTGGATGCGGACGGTCAACACGCCATCGAAGATATCCCCAAACTGCTGGCGCTGGCGGAGCGCCACCCGGACGCGCTGATTTCCGGCCAGCCCATTTACGATGACTCTATTCCGCGCTCCCGACTTTACGGGCGCTGGATCACCCACGTCTGGGTATGGATTGAAACCTTATCGCTGCAGCTTAAAGACAGCATGTGCGGCTTTCGGGTCTATCCGGTTTCACCCACGCTGCGGCTGGCAGCGCGCGAACCGCTCGGCAAGCGGATGGACTTTGACACCGAAGTGATGGTTCGTCTCTACTGGCAGGGCAACACCAGCGTCTTTCTGCCCACGCGCGTGACCTATCCGCAGGACGGTTTGTCCCACTTCGACGCGCTAAAAGATAACGTGCGGATCTCCCTGATGCATACCCGGCTCTTCTTCGGCATGCTGCCCCGCATGCCCGGCCTGCTTTTCCGTCGACGCCGCCAGCACTGGGCGCAGCAGGACGAGGTCAAGGGTCTGTGTGGGATGCGCCTGATGCTGCGCGTCTGGGAACTACTGGGGCGGCGGGCCTTTACCGTGCTGTTGTGGCCGGTTATCGGCGTGTACTGGCTTATCGCGCGTCCGGCGCGGCAGGCCTCGCGGCAGTGGATGGCGAGAGTGAAGCAAGAACTGCGTCAGCGGAGCATGTCTGTTCCCTCACGGCTTAACAGCTTTTTCCATTTCATGCGCTTCGGCAACGCGATGCTGGATAAAGTCGCCAGCTGGCGCGGCGAACTGAAGCTTCATCGCGATATTGTCTTTGCCCCCGGCGCGAGCGAAGCGTTAAACATCGCGGCTCCACAGGGCAAACTGCTGCTGGCCTCGCACCTTGGCGACGTAGAGGCCTGCCGGGCCCTGGCTCAGCTGGAAGGCAGTAAAATCATCAACGCCCTGGTTTTCAGCGAGAACGCCCAGCGCTTTAAGCAAATCATGAGCGAAATGGCGCCCGAAGCTGGCGTGAATTTGATGTCGGTCACCGACATCGGCCCGGACACCGCCATTGCCATCAAAGAGAAGCTTGAGCGCGGTGAATGGGTCGCGATTGTGGGGGATCGCATCGCGGTGAATCCGCAGCGCGGCGGCGAATGGCGCGTGATCTGGAGCCGATTCATGGGCCAGCCTGCACCGTTCCCACAGGGGCCGTTTATCCTGGCCTCCATCCTCCGCTGCCCGGTGGTGCTGATTTTCGCCCTGCGCCAGCAGGGTAAGCTCGTCCTGCACTGCGAGCCGTTTGCCGACCCGCTGCGCCTGCCGCGCGGTGAACGCCAGCAGGCACTGCAAGATACCGTCGATCGCTATGCGCAGCGGCTGGAACATTACGCCCTCATGTCGCCGCTCGACTGGTTTAATTTTTTCGATTTCTGGCATCTGCCAGAGTCCAGTGAGAAGGAGTAAAGGGTGCTGACCGATCCCCGCTTTACGACTGAAGTCGAGATCACCGTTCCGTTCCACGACGTCGATATGATGGGCGTGGTCTGGCACGGTAACTATTTCCGCTACTTTGAGATCGCCCGCGAGGCGCTGCTCAATCAGTTCGATTATGGCTATCGCCAGATGAAGGCCTCCGGCTACGTCTGGCCCGTCGTCGACACCCGGGTGAAATACCGCGATGCGGTGACCTTTGAGCAGCGTATTCGCGTCCGCGCGCACATTGAAGAGTATGAAAACCGCCTGCGCATTGCCTATCAAATTTTCGATGCGCAGACCGGCAAACGCACGACCACCGGTTACACCATTCAGGTGGCGGTGGAAGAAGCGACCCGCGAAATGTGCTTTGTAAGCCCGGCAATACTGTTTGAACGTATGGGAGTATCACCATGAAATGGTTGCCTTTACTGGCGCTGATCGTCAGCCCGCTGGTCAGCGCCGTGACGCTGGATGAGCTGCAGCAGCACTTCACCGAGCAGCCCGTGGTGCGCGCGCACTTCGAACAGGTTCGCACGATAAAAGATATGCCGCAGCCGCTGCGCTCGCAGGGCGAGATGCTGATCGCCCGCGACAGCGGCCTGCTGTGGGATCAAAAAGCGCCGTTTCCGATGACGCTCCTGCTGGACGACAAGCGGATGGTTCAGGCGATTAACGGCCAGCCGCCGCAAACCATCACTGCCGACAATAATCCGCAGATGTTCCAGTTCAACCATCTTCTGCGCGCCCTGTTCCAGGCGGACCGCAAGGTGCTGGAAGAGAACTTCCGCATCGATTTTAAAGACCTGGGAGCGGGCCGCTGGTCGCTGGTGCTTACGCCAAAAACGACGCCGCTGGACAAGATTTTCGCCACCCTCGATCTGGGCGGCGCGACCTATCTGGAAACGATTCGCCTCAACGACAAACAGGGCGACCGTACCGATATCGCCCTTTCTCGCCACCAACTGACGCCCGCCAGCCTGACCGATGACGAACGCCAACGCTTTGCCGCACCGTAAATCCCTGCGCCCGGCGCTGCTGTGGGCCACGCTATGCCTGATTCTGCTGGGCGTGTTGCTGTCGCTTCTGCCCGGCGCGCGACTGAACAGCAGCGTGCTGGCCATGCTGCCGAAGCAGACGCTGGGGGCGATCCCGCCGGCGCTCAACGACGGGTTTATGCAGCGTCTCGACCGCCAGCTGGTCTGGCTGGTCAGCCCCGGCAAAGAGCCGGATCCGCGCGTGGCACAGCAGTGGCTGGCGCTGCTGCAAAGCACTGATTCGCTCAGCGAGGTCAAAGGCCCGATGGACGCCGCCGGGCAAAAGGCCTGGGGAGAGTTCTTCTGGCAGCACCGAAATGGCCTGATTGACCCCGCCACCCGCGCCCGCCTGCAAAACGGCGGAGAAGCGCAGGCGCAGTGGATTTTATCTCAGCTCTTTTCGGCCTTTTCCGGCGTCAGCGGCAAAGAGCTGCAAAACGATCCCCTGATGCTGATGCGCGGCTCGCAGCTCGCTCTGGCGCAAAACGGCCAGAAGCTGCGGCTGATGGACGGCTGGCTGGTCGCAAAAGATGAGGCGGGAAACTACTGGTATCTGCTCCACGGCGAGCTGGCGGGCTCATCATTTGATATGCAGCAGACCCACCGGCTTGTGGCGACGCTTAACGCGCTGCAGGAGACGCTGAAAGCCCGCTACCCTCAGGCACAGCTGCTTTCCCGCGGGACCGTGTTCTACAGCGATTACGCCAGCCAGCAGGCCAAACGTGATGTTTCGACGCTGGGTATCGCCACCCTGCTTGGCGTGTTCCTGCTCATCGTGGCGGTGTTCCGCTCTCTGCGCCCGCTGCTGCTGAGCGTGCTCTCCATTGCCATCGGCGCGCTGGCGGGGACGGTGGTGACGCTGCTGCTCTTTGGCGAGCTGCACCTGATGACGCTGGTGATGAGCATGAGCATCATCGGAATTTCGGCAGACTACACGCTTTACTACCTGACCGAACGGATGGTACACGGCGCGGAGCATTCTCCCTGGCAAAGCCTGGCCAAAGTTCGCAATGCGCTGCTGCTGGCGCTGCTGACGACCGTCGCCGCCTACCTGATTATGATGCTGGCCCCCTTCCCCGGGATCCGCCAGATGGCGGTGTTCGCTGCCGTGGGGCTGAGCGCCTCCTGCCTGACGGTGATTTTCTGGCATCCGTGGTTGTGCCGGGGTTTGCCGGTGCGCCCGGTTCCCTTTATGGTCCTGATGCTGCGCTGGCTGGCCGCCTGGCGACGCAGTAAAAAACTGTCAATTGGTCTTCCCGTCGCGCTGGCGCTGGTCTCCGCCGTGGGAATAAGCACGCTGAAGGTGGACGACGACATCGCCCAGCTGCAGGCGTTGCCGAAAGATATTCTGGCGCAGGAGAAGGCCATTACCGCCCTGACCGGACAGAGCGTGGATCAGAAATGGTTTGTGGTTCATGGCGCTTCGCCTCAGCAAACGCTGGAGCGGCTGGAAGCCTTTACCCCGGCGCTGGCAGAGGCGCAGAAAGCGGGAGAAATGACCCGCTGGCGCACCCTGCCGCTGAACTCACTGGCCCGTCAGAAAAGCGATCTTACGCTGCTGCAAAACGCCGCGCCTGCGGTAACGAACGTGCTGAAAAGCGCAGGGCTCAACGCCGTCTCCCCGAATCTGGACGCCATGCCGGTCAGCGTGGACGCGTGGCTTAAAAGCCCGGCCAGCGAAGGCTGGCGTCTGCTCTGGCTGACCCTGCCCGACGGTCAAAGCGGCGTGCTCGTGCCGGTGGACGGCGCAAAAAACAGCGCGGCCCTCGGCGAGCTGGCCGCGCGCCATGACGGTGTCGTCTGGGTCGATCGCAAAGCCAGTTTTGACACCCTGTTTGCCCTCTACCGCACGCTGCTGACGGGGCTCCTGTTTGCCGCGCTGGCGGTGATTGCCTGCGGGGCGATGGTGCGCCTCGGCTGGCGTAAGGGGCTGATAAGCCTGGTGCCGTCCGTGCTGTCGCTGAGCTGCGGGCTGGCGGTACTGGCCGCAACGGGCCACCCGGTAAACCTGTTTTCACTGCTGGCGCTGGTGCTGGTGCTCGGCATTGGCATTAACTACACGCTGTTTTTCAGCAACCCGCGCGGCACGCCGCTGACCTCGATGCTGGCGATTACGCTGGCGATGATGACCACGCTGCTGACGCTGGGCATGCTCGTCTTCAGCGCCACGCAGGCCATTAGCAGCTTTGGTATCGTGCTGGTGAGCGGTATTTTTACCGCCTTCCTGCTGGCGCCGCTGGCGATGCCGGATAAGAAAGAGAGAAAACGTAAATGAACGCTTTTTACCGCGCCGTCGCGCTAACCGCGGCGCTGCTGCTGGCAGGCTGCAGCCATTCGACCGATACCCAAGAGACGCGTCCCCAGGCCTGGCTCCAGCCGGGAACCCGCGTTACGCTCCCACCGCCCGGCATTAGCCCGGCGGTAAGCTCCCAGCAGCTGCTGACCGGCAGCTTTAACGGGCAAACGCAGTCCCTGCTGGTGATGCTCAACGCGGATGCGCATAAAGTGACGCTGGCCGGGCTCTCTTCCGTGGGCATTCGTCTGTTCCTGGCGACGTACGATGAGACCGGTATTCATACCGAGCAGTCGATCGTTGTGCCGCAGTTGCCGCCCGCCAGCCAGGTGCTGGCCGACGTGATGCTCAGCCACTGGCCGATTAGCGCCTGGCAGCCGCAGTTGCCGAAGGGCTGGACGCTGACTGACACGGGCGATCGGCGCGAACTGCGTAACGCCAGCGGCAAGCTGGTGACGGAGATTGTCTACCTGCAGCGTAAAGGCAAGCGCGAGCCGATCAGCATCGAGCAACACGTTTTTAAATACCACATCACCATTCAATATCTGGGTGACTGAGATGATTTATATTTCCGCTGTTGGCATGGTCAACGCGCTGGGCAACTCGCATGATGAAATCGCTGCTAACCTGGTGACGGGCGCAGCGCCGGGTATGCATGCCCGAACCGGCTGGTTACAGGGTTCACCCGACGCCGTGCTGGGCGGTGTGGAAGGCGAACTGCCGCCCATCCCGGAAACGCTGTCCGCACACCGCACCCGCAACAACCAGCTTCTGCTGGCCGCGCTGGCGCAGATTCAGTCGACCGTCGACGAGGCTATCGCCCGCGTCGGCCGCGATCGGGTGGCCGTGGTGCTGGGGACCAGCACCTCTGGGCTGGATGAAGGCGATGAGCACGTGCAGCGCATGACCCATGGCGAAGCGAGCACGCACTGGCAGTACCCGCAGCAGGAGCTCGGCGATCCGTCCCGCTTCCTCGCCAACTGGCTTCAGCTCGAAGGCCCGGCCTATACGATCTCGACAGCCTGCTCTTCCAGCGCGCGGGCGATGATCGGCGGCAAACGTCTGATTGAAGCCGGGCTGGTGGACATCGCGATTGTTGGCGGAGCAGATACCCTGAGCCGGATGCCCGTCAACGGGTTTAACAGCCTTGAATCCTTCTCCCCTACGCTCTGCGAGCCTTTTGGTCGCGACCGTCGGGGGATCACCATCGGTGAAGCCGCCGCGCTGATGGTGCTTAGCCGTGAGCCCGCGGACGTGGCGCTGCTCGGGACGGGGGAATCCAGCGATGCGTACCATATCTCCGCTCCGCATCCGCAGGGCGAAGGGGCGATCAGGGCCATCACGCAGGCGCTCAACGAAGCGGGTATGCAGCCGGAGGATATCGGCTACATCAACCTGCACGGCACGGCCACGCCGCTTAACGATCAGATTGAATCGCAGGTGGTACACGATCTCTTTGGGGAAAGCGTACCCTGTAGCTCTACTAAACACCTTACCGGCCATACGCTGGGCGCTGCCGGTATCACCGAAGCGGCCCTGAGCTGGCTGATTCTGACGCGCGATCTGCCCTTACCGCCGCAGGACTTCGCCCGCTACGCACCGGACGACACGCTGGCACCGTGCGGTCTGCTGCACCAGCGCACCGCGCTGACAAAGCCGGTCATTCTGTCTAACTCGTTCGCTTTTGGCGGCAACAACGCCAGCATTCTGCTGGGGAGAGCGTCATGAGCTACTTATCACCCGAAGCCTATTTGCCGCACGATGCGCCCATGATGCTGCTGGAGTCCGTTGAGAATGTGACGGACGACATGGCGGTATGCCGCGTCGCGATAGACAGACAAAGCGTGCTGGCACCCTTTCTGAATGCCGACGGCGACCTGCCGGGCTGGTACGCGCTCGAGCTGATGGCGCAGACCGTCGGCGTCTGGTCCGGCTGGCATCGCCAGCAGCAGGGGCAGGAGCATATTGCGCTGGGCATGGTGCTCGGCGCGCGTGAACTGATCTGCGCCAGCGGGCGTTTCGCCGCAGGCTTGACGCTGGACATCACCGTTAAGCTGCTGATGCAGGACGAACGCTTCGGCAGTTTTGAATGCGCAATTTCCGCTAATGAAGAGACGCTGGCCACGGGCCGGGTCAACACCTTCCAGCCAAGCGCAGAAGAATTAACCTCACTTTTTAATCAGGGATCTAACGCATGAGTCGTTCCGTACTGGTCACCGGGGCCAGCAAAGGCATAGGGCGCGCCATCGCCCGCCAGCTTGCCGCCGACGGGTTTACCGTAGGCGTACATTACCATCGTGATGCCGCAGGCGCGCAGGAGACGCTGGACGCCATCACGCAGGCGGGCGGCAACGGCCGTTTACTCTCGTTTGATGTGGGCAACCGCGAACAGTGCCGCGAGGTGCTGGAACAGGACATTGAAGCCCATGGCGCATGGTATGGCGTGGTCAGCAACGCGGGTATCACCCGCGATGGCGCCTTTCCGGCATTGAGTGAAGACGACTGGGACAGCGTGATCCACACCAATCTCGACAGTTTTTATAACGTCATTCACCCCTGCATTATGCCGATGATTGGCACCCGTAAAGGGGGACGCATTATCACCCTATCGTCCGTGTCCGGCGTGATGGGTAACCGCGGGCAGGTGAACTACAGCGCGGCAAAAGCGGGCATTATCGGTGCCACCAAAGCGCTGGCGATTGAGCTGGCAAAACGCAAAATCACCGTGAACTGCATTGCGCCGGGGCTGATTGATACCGGAATGATTGAAATGGAAGAGGCCGCGCTGAAAGAAGCGATGTCCATCATTCCAATGAAACGCATGGGCCAGGCTGAGGAGGTCGCCGGGCTGGCAAGCTATCTGATGTCAGATATTGCGGGTTACGTCACCCGCCAGGTCATTTCCATTAACGGAGGAATGCTATGACGCGTCGCGTGGTGATTACGGGCATGGGCGGCGTGACCGCCTTTGGCGAAAACTGGCAATCCGTGTCCAGCAGGCTGCTGGCGTATGAAAACGCGGTGCGTAAAATGCCGGAGTGGCAGGTCTATGATGGCCTGCACACCCTGCTGGGCGCGCCGATTGATGACTTCACGCTGCCGGAACATTATACCCGCAAACGGATCCGCGCCATGGGCCGCGTGTCGTTGATGTCGACCCGCGCCACCGAGCTGGCGCTGGAGCAGGCGGGGCTGATTGGCGAGGCGGTGCTCACCAATGGGCAAACGGGTATCGCGTATGGCTCATCCACAGGCAGTACCGGGCCCGTCAGCGAATTCGCCACTATGCTCACCGAAAAGCACACCAATAACATCACCGGCACAACCTACGTGCAGATGATGCCGCACACCACCGCGGTGAATACCGGACTGTTCTTCGGATTACGTGGCCGCGTCATCCCGACCTCAAGCGCCTGTACGTCCGGCAGCCAGGCAATTGGCTACGCCTGGGAGGCGATTCGCCACGGCTATCAGACCGTTATGGTTGCGGGGGGCGCTGAGGAGCTGTGTCCGTCTGAAGCGGCGGTGTTTGACACGCTGTTTGCCACCAGCCAGCGTAACGATGAACCCAAAACCACCCCTTCGCCATTTGATACGCAGCGCGATGGTCTGGTGATTGGGGAAGGCGCGGGCACCCTGATACTCGAAGAGCTGGAGCATGCCAAAGCGCGCGGAGCCACTATCTACGGCGAAATCGTGGGTTTTGCCACTAACTGTGATGCGGCCCATATCACCCAGCCTCAGCGTGAAACCATGCAGATTTGTATGGAGCAGTCGCTGGCCATGGCGGGACTAAGCGCCCTGGATATGGGGTATATCTCCGCACACGGTACTGCCACCGATCGCGGTGATATTGCTGAAAGCCAGGCCACTGCAGCTATCTATGGTGACAACGTGCCGATTTCATCGCTGAAGAGCTATTTTGGCCACACGCTCGGAGCCTGCGGCGCGCTGGAAGCATGGATGAGTTTACAGATGATGCGTGAAGGCTGGTTTGCCCCGACACTCAATTTAAGGCAACCGGATGAGCAATGTGGTTCTTTAGATTATATTATGGGAGAAGCCCGCCAGATCGATTGCGAGTACCTGCAGAGCAATAACTTCGCGTTTGGCGGCATCAACACCTCGATTATCATTAAACGCTGGGCGTAACTATGTACCAGTTTGTACTGGGAAAAATATCCACCCTTTGCGCGGACCCGCTGGCGTCAACGCTCGCAGACAGTGCACCTCAGGGTGCTCGCAATGCCTCATGGCTGGCTGGCAGGATGCTGCTCGCCAGAGCGTTATCCCCTCATCCGCTCCCCGACATTATTTACGGCGAGCAGGGGAAACCGGCCTTTGCGGAGGGCCATCCGCTGTGGTTCAACCTGAGCCACAGCGGTGACGATATCGCCTTGCTGATGAGCGATGAAGGCGAAGTCGGCTGTGATATCGAAGTGATTCGCCCCAGGAAGAACTGGCAGGGGTTGGCGAATGCCGTCTTCAGCATGACGGAGCATGATGAGCTTGAGCGCGAAGCGCCAGAGGAACGGCTTGCCGCCTTCTGGCGTATCTGGACGCGAAAAGAGGCAATCATCAAACAGCGTGGCGGTAGCGCCTGGCAGATTGTCAGCATCGACAGCACGGCGCCGTCGCACTCGGTCAGCCAGGTGCAGATCGGCTCACTCAGCCTGGCCGTTTGTACGTCGACCCCTTACACCCTGACCACCGAGTCGATTATCCACGTCGGGGCAGGAAAATCACCAGTACACCCAACATAATAAACACGACGCCGACCAGCCCGTGCCAGGAGAAGCTTTCTCCCCAGCCCGGCAGCAGGATCGCGGCGCCCCACACCAGGATATAGCTAAGACTCAGCAAGGCATACGCTTTGCTGAGCGCCATGCGATGCAGCGCCAGGTACCAGCAGCCCATAGAAGCCACATACCCCATCAACCCCAGCAGCAGCGCGCCCGTGCCGGACGAGACGTGCCACAGCGCGGAAATAAACGTCAGAAGCTCGCTGACCGGAGGCAGAGCCTGCATGGCCTCGCGCAGCAGCAGCTGCGCGGCGCTGACTAACAGCACGCTGCATAAGGCCCAGAACGCCCCTTTCACAGGCTCCCTCCCAGGATAACAATCCCAATGATGATCAACCCCACCCCCAGCCAGTGATGCAAGGCGACGTTTTCACGCCAGAATACCTTCGCCGCCAGCGTCACCCAGACAAAATTGAGGCTCAGCATAGGGTAGGCAATGCCGACAGGCAGGCGCTGCAGCACCACCAGCCAGACCAGCATCCCGCTGCCCAGCGCCAGCAGAGCCAGGCCAAGCCATAGCGCGATATGCACGCCACGCCGCCCGGCTTTCGCCGGACGGGTAGCCTGTTTCTGGCACAGCTGTCCTGCACAGCTGAGCAGGCTTGCCAGTATCAGCCAGATCCAGGTCATCACTTCGGCAGATACTGCAGGTAGGCCAGACGGCCCTGGATATACAGGCTGTCCGGTTCTGGCAGATTCGCCCGCGAAAGGTCATCGCGTTTTGACAGCAGAATCACCAGCGATACGCGTCCCTGCTGACGGTGCTCAGCCAGCCACTGCGCGAAGTCATCTTTACCGACAAAACGATCTTTCACATCAGGATAATCCAGCCCGTAGCGCAGTTCGCCACTCTGACCAAACAGCGTGATGTCATTGCGCTTCAGCTCCCACGCCAGGCCAGCGGCCAGGCCCACGTTATTGGCCAAGACAAATCGGCTGTCCTGAAGCGGCTCGCGCACGGTGTCGACCAGCGACTGCGGCTGTTTGGAATCCACCACCAGGTTAGGAATGGCAAAACCGATCAGCAGCGCCAGGCCCGCAGGGCAGAGCGCCGCAAGCCACCAGCGCTGCTGACTCTGCCTGAGCGTAAACCAGCCGACCGCGGCCCAGATGAGGAACGCGACCACCGCGCAGAACACTTTATACAGTTCAACCGAGGACCAGACCGGATGCTTAGCCAGCCCCCACGGTGAGACCACCAGCGCCGCCACCATGCCGATAACGCCAAACGCCAGGTTGATCCCGCCGTTAATGCGTAACGCTCTGGCGCCCTTCTCCGCCGCGAGGCAGGCATAGCGCGCCATCAGGATCGCCAGCGGGGCAAAGCACGGCAGGATATAGGTCGGCAGCTTGCCTTTGGCGATGCTGAAGAACAGCAGCGGCATTATCACCCATCCCAGCAGATAGAACCCGCCGCCCGCGTTTTGTCTGTCATTCCAGCCGAGACGGAACGCGCCGGGCAGCAGCGCCAGCCACGGCAGGCTACCCGCGATCAGGAACGGCACGTAGTACCAGAACGGGGCTTTGTGCTGCGCGTCGCTCTGGGCAAAACGCTGAATATGCTCAACCCAGAAGAAGTAACGCCAGAAGTCAGGCTCACGCTGCGCAATCGCCAGCCCCCATGGCAGAACAATCAGCACGCAGCTCAGGATCGCGAGCCAGCCAAAAATCAGCACCTCTTTCCAGCGCTTCTGGGCGATCACCCACGGCAGCACGCCAATCACCGGTACCGCCAGCGCCAGGAAGCCTTTGGTCATCACCCCCATCCCGCAGGCCAGCCCAAGCAGCACATAGCCGCCCGCTTTTCCGGCAACGGTCTGGGCCTGTGACGCCAGCCAGAAGCTGCACATCGCCGCCACCAGCCACAGGGTGATGATGGGATCCAGCACCGCATACGTGCCGATGCCATACACCAAGAACAGGGTCAGGAAGATCAGGCCGGAGAAAATGGCTGTCCGCTTATCCCGCCAGAGACGCCAGGCCATCCAGATGACCAGCAGCGCCGCTACACCGGTGGAGAAGATAGACCCGGCGCGCACGGCGAGGTTCGTGTGCCCGAACAGCATCTGCCCGATGCTGTTGATCCAGTAGCCGGCAATCGGCTTTTCAAAGTAACGCAGCCCCAAAAAATGCGGGACAACCCAGTCTCCGGAGGCCAGCATTTCGCGGCTGATTTCCGCATAGCGCGTTTCATCAGGCTGCCAAAGCAGGCGGATATCAACCGGGATGAGGTAGTAAACGATAAACAGTGCGAGAAGCGCTAAGCCATAACGGGCTGTTTTCATTGGACCGGACTCACGGTTTGTTGATAGCCAAGCCAGCCTTCCCGGCCAGCCAGTTCATTGCGGACCACTTTGCCCACGGGCAGGGTGCTGAGGTCGTCTGGCAGCAGCTCGCTTAACGGGCAAAACGCAATGCCTTCCTGAGCGGCCATCGTCAGCAGTTCGTCGAAATCATGCTGATACGCAATCCCTTCCACTTCGGCATGGATGGTATACACCGGCGTACCGGCGTCACGATGAATGCGGTCCAGGATGTAGCGATTGAACTCATCAGCTTTGACCTCGCGCCCGACCACTTCATCCCAGGTGGGAAGCGTGACCGGAATTTGCACCGTACCGTAGCGATTTTCGCCCAACAGCGGCAAAAAGGGCTCGGTTCCGCGGCAATCGCTGTTGTAGCGAAACGCAAAGGCTTCTTTGGCCTTCACGACGCGCTGATCCGCACGCCATCCCGCCACGGCGGAGCAGCACACGGGCTGACCGATAATGGCCTCCAGCTCCAGCATCCCACGCTCGACCTCACGGGACAGGCGCGGGATATCCCAGACGCCCGCCCAGGCTTGCCAGGCATGGTGATCCCAGGCGTGCAGACCCACCTCATGATGCTGTGCCGCCTCACGGATAACCGCTTCATTACCCGCGCCGATGCGTCTGCCGGGCCAGGCGGTGCCGGCCAGCAAAATATCCCAGCCGTAGAGGGATGCTGCGCGCGAGCGCAGCATTTTGAACAGAAATGCCGGTTTAACCAGACGCCATAAATGGCGTCCCATGTTGTCAGGCCCCACGCTGAAGAAAATGCTGGAGCGCACGCCGTGCTTGCTCAGCAGTTCCAGCAGTTTGGGTACGCCGTCACGCGTTCCCCTGAAGGTGTCGACATCAATGCGTAAACCGACTTTTTTCATGAGACCTGTTCCGACAGCTCCACGGTGCGCAGGAAGAAATCAAGCGTTTCATCAATGGTCTGTTCCATCTTCACCGTCGGCGTCCAGTTCAGGCAGCGCTTCGCATTGCGAATGCTTGGCTTACGGTGCTCAACGTCCTGATACCCTTTACCGTAGTAGCTGCTGCTTTCCACTTCGCGGAAGCCGGCAAACGGCGGGAATTTATCGCGCAGCGGGTGGCGCTCAAAGCTGGCCAGCAGCATCTCGGCCAGCTCGCGAATGCTCGCTTCGTTGTCCGGGTTGCCGATGTTAATGATTTCACCGATGCAGCGATTATCTTTGTTTTCGATGATGCGGAACAGCGCTTCGATACCGTCGCTGATATCCGTAAAGCAGCGTTTCTGTTTCCCGCCTTCGATAAGCTTGATTGGCGAGCCTTCCACCAGGTTCAGGATCAGCTGGGTGATCGCACGGGAGCTGCCGATACGCGCTGCGTTCAGGTTATCCAGACGCGGACCCATCCAGTTGAACGGACGGAACAGGGTAAAGCGCAGGCCCTCTTTCTCACCGTAGGCCCAAATCACGCGGTCCAGCAGCTGTTTGGAGACGGAGTAAATCCAGCGCTGCTTGTTGATCGGCCCGACCACCAGGTTGGAGGTGTCTTCATCGAAGTTCTTATCGGTACACATGCCGTACACTTCAGAGGTGGACGGGAAGATGATGCGCTTGTCGTATTTCACGCAGTCGCGGATGATCTTCAGGTTCTCTTCGAAGTCCAGCTCGAACACGCGCAGCGGGTTACGGGTGTACTCGATTGGCGTGGCAATAGCGACCAGCGGCAGCACCACGTCGCATTTTTTAATGTGGTATTCAATCCACTCGGAGTGGATGCTGATATCCCCTTCCACGAAGTGGAAGCGCGGGTTGTCGAGGAAACGGCTGATCGCATCCGCGCCAATATCCAGGCCGTAGATTTCGTAGTTATCGTCTTTGAGCAGACGTTCGGTCAGGTGGTTACCGATAAAGCCGTTCACGCCGAGGATCAGCACGCGGGTACGGCGTTTGATGGCCACCACCGGCGCGCTGGTGATCAGCGCCCCGGCCACCAGCCCCAGCGACTGCGCCAGCTGGGTGCCCTGAACGTACAGACCGTTGTCGGTTTGGCCGGTAACGATCTCCAGCGCCTGCTCGCCGCAGCTCACAATCAGCGGGGAGACGGAGACGACGGTGCCCGGTTTTGCCGCCGGAATGTCGTCACGCACGCGGGATTTCCAGACGATGAACTTGCTGACGCCCGCAAAGCTGTAGGCGCCCGGCCACGGGTCGGTCACGGCGCGCACCAGGTTGTGCAGCTGGCGGGCCGGTTTGTTCCAGTCCAGACGACCATCTTCCGGCGCGCGGCGGCCAAAGCAGCTTGCCTTGCTCTCGTCCTGTGCGGTTTCGCTGAAGGTGCCGTTAAGGATGCCCGGCAGCGCATCGCGCAGCAGCGTCTGTGCCGTCGCGTTCAGCTTTTGATGCAGCTGCAGCGCGGTATCGTCCGCATCAATAGCAACCTTCTGCTGCGCCACGATAGCGCCCGCATCCGCACGGCGTACCATGCGGTGCAGCGTCACGCCCGTTTCCGTTTCACCGTTCACCAGCACCCAGTTCAGCGGGGCGCGGCCACGGTAGGCAGGCAGCAGAGAACCATGAAGATTAAAGGCGCCTTTTGCAGCCAGGCCTAAGATCTCGTCGGAGAGCAGGTTGCGATAGTAAAACGAGAAGATGACGTCAGGCGCGAGGGCGCGAATGCGCTCCACCCACAGCGGGTGGTTGACGTCGTCCGGCGCATAAACCGGAATTCCACGCTCGGCGGCGATACGCGCCACGGAGCCGAAAAAGTTGTTCTCTCCGGCCGTGTCCGGATGGGTAAAGATTGCCGCAATGTCATAGCCCGCTTCCAGCAGGGCCTGCGTGCCCGTGCACCCCATATCGTGATAGGCAAATACAACAGCTTTCATGGGTGAATTTCCTCTTGAGATGCTTTGTGTTCCTGACGGACAACACGTTGAATAAAGTAGCGCGGACGCGCGCGAACATCGTTATAAATACGGCCAATGTATTCACCGAGGAGCCCCATCCCGACAAACTGGGCGCCGATGAACATAAACAGCACGGCAAAGAGCATAAAGACCCCTTCCGCCGCCCACTGCGGGCCAAAGACCAGGCGCAGTACCACCAGCAGAACGGACAGCGCGAAACCGGCCACGGCGATGATGCTGCCGAACACGCTCAGCAGACGCAGCGGCGTGGTGGTCAGGCAGGTAATGAGGTCGTACATCAGGTTGATGAGGCGCATAAAGCTGTACTTCGACTCCCCGTGCTCGCGCTCGGCGTGCAGGACCGGGATTTCCGTTGCCTTACGGGCAAAGGTATTCGCCAGAATCGGAATGAAGGTGCTGCGCTCATGGCAATGCAGCATGGCGTCGACGATATGGCGGCGGTAGGCGCGCAGCATGCAGCCGTAATCGCCCATCGCTTTACCGGTCGTGCGCTGGATCAGACGGTTGATGGTGCGCGAGGCCAGCTTGCGGAACAGGCTGTCCTGGCGGTTCTGACGTACCGTGCCGACCACGTCATAGCCTTCGTCGGCTTTGGCCACCAGGCGCGGGATCTCTTCCGGCGGGTTTTGCAGGTCCGCGTCCAGGGTGATGATCAGATCGCCCGTGACGTGGCTAAACCCCGCCATAATCGCCGAGTGCTGGCCGTAGTTACGGTTGAGCAGCACGGCAACGATGTGGCTGCCTTCGGCCTGCGCGGCTTCGGTCATCATCAGCGCGGAATTATCGCTACTGCCATCATCCACCAGCAGAATTTCGTAGGCCTTGCCCATCGTGTCGCAGGCGGCCGTTGTGCGGCGGATCAGTTCGGGCAGGCTCTCCTGCTCGTTATAAACCGGGATGACCACGGATACTTTTTGTACAGGCGGTGCACTGAACATATCAATGTCCTGCAAGCTGATGGAGTGCGGTAATGACGCGGGTTGTGTCGTCATGAGTCATGTCCGGGAAAAGAGGGAGAGAACAAATACGCGCGCTATTCCATTCAGAATTCGGGAGCGATACATCAGGAAAACGCTCGCGGTAGTATTTTTGCGTGTGGGCCGCGCGGAAATGGAGGCCGGTACCGATGCCTTTCTCTTTCAGCGCCGCCATCAGGATGTCGCGTGAGATCCCGCAGCGCGCTTCATCCACGCGAATAATAAACAGATGCCAGGCGTGCACGTGCGGCCATGATGGAATGGTGAGCGGCTGGAACGGCGTATCGGCAAGCTCCCGCAGGTAGCGTTGCGCTATTTCCTCACGGCGCCTGTTGGCCTCTTTCAGTTTGCCTAGCTGCACCAGCGCCAGCGCGGCGTTGATGTCCGCCAGGTTGTATTTATAGCCCGGCGCGATCACTTCCGCCTGCGGCGCGCGACCGTGCGTCTGGCGATCATAGGCATCTACGCCGAGGCCATGGAATTTCAGACTGCGGATCCGCTGTGCCAGCTGCGCGTTATCGGTGACCACCAGGCCGCCTTCCGCGCAGGTCATGTTTTTAATGGCGTGGAAGGAGAAAATTGCCGTTCCTTTCCAGCCCACGTGACGGTTTTTGTAATACGTTCCGGCGGCATGGGCCGCATCTTCAATCACCGGAATACCGTGACGTTCACCGATGGCATGAATTGCGTCGATATCACACGGCGCGCCGGCATAGTGAACGGGAATAATGGCTTTAGTGCGCGGAGTAATAGCGGCTTCCACGGCTTCTGGCGTCACCATTAATGTATCTTTATCCACATCAATCATGACCGGCGTGGCGCCTAGCAATACGATCATATTCAGCGTGGAGACCCAGGTCTGGGAAGGGGTAATAACTTCATCGCCCGGGCCAATATCCAGCGCCATCAGCGTAACGTGCATGCCCGCGGTGGCGGAACAGACGGCAATCGCATGCTGATTCCCGGTAAGTTGACAGAATGCCTCTTCAAGTTGCTGATTCTTAGGCCCTGTGGTGATCCATCCCGACATCAAAACGTCCTGAAGCGCCGCAATTTCCTCAGCGCCCATCGACGGCCGCGAAAAAGGCAGAAAATCACTCATTATTAATTTCCTTGCAATCAAAATGGCATGTTTTTGATATTAACCAAATGCCAGCCCGCTTATTTCAACGAACCATAAACTCATATCAAAGTAGCTCTCTTTCCTTAGGGAAAAATTAAGACAGCGTTTACAACGCTATAAGACAACTAG
>NZ_JBRIQR010000045.1:0-34405 GCF_052983755.1 Enterobacter sp. CFEC122
GGTGAATGCAAATTTCCCGGGGCTTTCCACTTTCTGTCCCTCAACAATGCTCAAGACAGAAAGTCTTAAGCACCCGCCGCACATCTTATCCCTCTGAATTAAAATGCAAAGATGTAATTCCTTTTCGCGAAAATTACATTATTTCTGCGAGCCGCTTTCCAGAATGATAATTTCTATTTCTTATGAATTAATAGAAAATAAAAAGGGAGTGAATATTTCACTCCCTTTATTCATCGATGAATTAACGGCTTCAACCCATTGCGCTTTCGCGCAGTCGGGCTTTTAGCTTGTTATATTCGTCGATCACATACTGTTCCGCGGCGTGCTGATCCGCAATCGGCTCAACGTTTACGGCGCAGTATTTATACTCCGGCGTTTTGGTTATCGGGCTTAAGTTCTCGGTCACCAGCTCGTTACAGGCACCAATCCACCACTGGTAGGTCATATAGACCGCCCCTTTGTTTGGACGATCGCTGACCTGCGCACGGGTGATAATCCGTCCTTTGCGCGAGTTCACCCACACCAGCGCCTCGTCCTCAATACCAAGGCGCTGCGCATCGGCGGTGTTGATTTGCGCGTAGCCGGGCTCGTCCGCCAGCGCGGCCAGCGCGGCGCAGTTGCCGGTCATCGAACGACAGGAGTAGTGGCCCACTTCGCGTACGGTGGAGAGCACCATCGGATACTCATCGGTGAGTTTATCGATCGGCGCGACCCAGTCGCAGGTGAAGAACTGCGCCAGCCCGTTCGGGGTGTCGAATTTCTCCTTAAAGAGATAGGACGTCCCCTGATCGGCCTCCGACTCGTCCCGGCACGGCCACTGGATGTAGCCCAGCTCGCCCATTTTTTCATAGGTGGCGCCGTAGAAGTCCGGACACAGGCTGCGCAACTCATCCCAGATCTCCTGGGTGTTGTTGTAGTGCATCGGGTAGCCCATGCGGGTGGCGATTTCACTGATGATCTGCCAGTCCGTTTTCAGATCCCACTTCGGCTCGACCGCCTTGAAGAAGCGCTGGAAGCCGCGGTCGGCTGCCGTGTAGACGCCTTCATGCTCGCCCCAGGAGGTCGACGGTAAAATGACATCCGCCGCCGCCGCGGTTTTGGTCATGAAGATATCCTGGACAATCACCAGCTCCAGATCCTCAAACCCTTTACGCACTGCAGAAAGCTCGGCGTCGGTCTGAAGCGGATCTTCACCCATGATATAGGCCGCACGCACTTCGCCATGCGCCGCGCGGTGCGGCAGCTCGCTGATGCGATACCCGGTATGTTCCGGCAGGCTTTCCACGCCCCACGCCTTCGCGAACTTGGCGCGGTTTTCCGGGAACTTCACGTACTGGTAGCCCGGATAAGTATCCGGCAGCGCGCCCATATCGCAGGCGCCCTGCACGTTATTCTGACCGCGCACCGGGTTCACGCCAACGTGGGCTTTACCCAGATTACCGGTCAGCATCGCGAGGCTGGTGAGCGAGCGCACGGTTTCCACGCCCTGGTAGAACTGGGTCACGCCCATACCCCAGAGAATGGCGGCGGTTTTTGCCCCGGCATACATTCTGGCCGCCTGACGAATCTCCTGCGCGCTGACGCCGGTTATCGCTTCGACGGATTCAGGCGTATAGCCCTCGACTATTTTCTTATACTCTTCAAAGCCTTCTGTACGGGTCGCGACAAACCCCTGGTCGTACAGGTTCTCCTCAATAATGACGTGCCCCATTGCGTTCAACAGCGCGATGTTTGAGCCGTTTTTCAATGCAATGTGCATATCCGCAATGCGCGCGGTTTCAATTTTGCGCGGATCGCAGACGATGATTTTCGCCCCATTCTGTTTAGCGCGAATAACGTGGTTCGCGACGATAGGGTGAGAATCCGCCGGGTTATAACCAAAGATGAAAACGAGATCGGTATTATCTATCTCGTTGATGGCATTACTCATTGCGCCGTTACCGACCGACTGGTGCAGACCTGCAACCGATGGGCCGTGTCAGACGCGAGCGCAGCAGTCGACGTTATTGGTACCAATAACGGCGCGCGCGAATTTTTGCATCACATAGTTGGTTTCATTTCCCGTCCCGCGGGAAGAGCCGGTGGTCTGGATGGCATCCGGGCCATACTTGGCCTTAATGGCACTCAGGCGCGTGGCGACATAATCCAGCGCCTCGTTCCAGGAGACGGCTTCCAGCTTGCCGCCGCGCTCGCGGCGGATCATAGGGGTTTTCAGGCGCGGGGTAAGAATTTGGGTATCGTTAATAAAATCCCAGCCGTAGTACCCTTTCAGGCACAGCGTGCCCTGGTTGGTTTTCCCCTGCGCGGCCTCCGCCCGGACGATTTTGCCGTTATCGACCACCAGGTGGATCTTGCAACCTGAGGCACAATAAGGGCAAACCGTGACGACTTTTTTCATCAGTCTGCTCCAGTTAATCGAATCGTTC
This sequence comes from Enterobacter sp. CFEC122, assembly GCF_052983755.1. Classification (NCBI taxonomy): domain Bacteria; kingdom Pseudomonadati; phylum Pseudomonadota; class Gammaproteobacteria; order Enterobacterales; family Enterobacteriaceae; genus Enterobacter; species Enterobacter sp. CFEC122. Next base: position 2,427 of record NZ_JBRIQR010000045.1, read on the forward strand.
GCACCCACTATGCAGCTTCTATGCCATGTTTTTTGTATGGGTATTCCCTGACTTTACGGCCCATCCGGGGTGAAAACCCTGACAAAAAGCAGTCAATCGTCAAAATTGACGTGTCGACAGGGCAGCGGATGTGACATGGGTTGAATTTCCGTCACTGAAAAAACCTTTTGACTGGAGCCGACGGCAGAATAGTTCAGACTTAACATAATCCCCTGACGGAAGCATACGATGAAACCGGCGATTCTGGTGGTTGATGACGATACGGCAGTCTGCGAACTGCTTCAGGACGTGCTGAGCGAGCACGTCTTTAGCGTGCTTGTCTGCCATAACGGCCAGGATGCGCTGCGCCAGGTTCAGCAGGAGCCGAATATCGCGCTTGTGCTGCTGGATATGATGCTGCCGGATATCAACGGCCTGCAGGTTCTGCTGCAGCTGCAAAAGCAGCGTCCGGCGCTACCGGTTGTGATGTTAACCGGCCTGGGCAGTGAGTCAGACGTGGTGGTGGGGCTGGAGATGGGGGCCGACGATTATATTGGCAAACCGTTCAACCCGCGCGTGGTGGTCGCCCGGGTGAAAGCGGTGTTGCGCCGAACGGGCGCGCTGGCGGCAGAAGCCCCCGCAGCGCCCGTCGCGGGCATTGCGTTTAATGGATGGACGCTTGATACCACCCGCTGTGAGCTGATTGATCCGCAGCGTAATACCGTGCCCTTAACCCAGGGCGAGTACGGCCTGCTGCTGGCGCTCACGCAAAATGCCCGCCGGGTGCTGAGCCGCGATCGGCTGCTTGAGCTGACCCACAGCGAAAGCGCCGACGTGTTCGACCGCACGATTGACGTGCTGATCATGCGCCTGCGCCGGAAAATAGAGGCTAACCCGCATCAGCCTGCGCTCATCAAAACCATCCGCGGGTTGGGTTACGTGTTTGCCACTGACGTGAGCCGGCCCGAACAGGCGGCATAAGGCTTACGTTATCGCCGGAACAATGATGGCGGCAAAAATCGCAATGATGCACAAATACTTGAGGGCGTAATAGGCCTTACGGTTCCTTTTTTTCAGGCGCTGCCCCCGTTCGCGGCTCGCATGAACGTATTTAAAAATGCGGTTAATGCTGCCGGTGCTGTCATTCTCGTCATTCGGTGAGCTGGCCGCAGACATCAGCGTGGTTCCCACCCAATGGTTAACCGCCTGCGCCCAGCGCCATTTCATCGGACGCTCGATATCGCAGAAGAGAATAATGCGCGTTTGATCCGATTTATTTTCTGCCCAGTGGACGTAGGTCTCATCAAAAATAACGGCTTCACCATCCCGCCAGCTGTGGCGCTGCCCGTCGACTTCAATAAAGCAGCGATCGTCATTCGGGGTGAATAAGCCCAGATGGTAACGAACCGAGCCCGCATACGGATCCCGGTGCTTGCCAAGCTTTGCACCCGCCGGCAGCTCGGCAAACATGGCCGCCTTCACCGAAGGGATTTCACTCACCAGCCGGGTCGTCACCGGGCATAAAGACTGCGCGGAGGGATGGGCATCGGCATACCACTTCAGATAAAAACGTTTCCAGCCGCGTTTAAAAAAGGTGTTAAAGCCGGCGTCGTTATTATTTTCCGCTGCCTTAATATGATGCTGCAAACGCAGCGCCTCTTCGCGAATAACCAGCCAGTTTTCCGTCAGCTTATTTAATTCCGGGAAGCGCTCTGTTTCAAAGAAAGGCTGCCTGGCGGGCAGGGAAGAAAACGCCGTCATAAACATATTGATGGGCGCCATAAACGTCGAATGGTCGAAGAGCTGACGGGAAAGCGTCTGTTTTTCTTTGCCGCGGGAATGCGCATAAATAACGCTGATAATGAAAATACCGATGATGATGACTGCGAACATTTTTCCCTTGTCCTCTTTCTATCTCATTTCGGAAAAGCGTGCGGACAGAGTGCTGCCCACGCCGAATATGCCAGATGGAGAGAGTGTAGTTCGGGAATATAAAATTCATAGAACTGTAACGAAAAATCGCAATTATTGTTAAATTAAATGCTCTCGCGAATAAACGCCTGCAGCTCGGCCAGCGTTTTTGCGCCGTCAATCGCATTGGCGGCCAGCAGGCTTGCCCGCGCGCAGGCGTGCGCCAGATAAATACTTTCTGTCAGCGGGAGCGATTCATGGCAGCCGTATAAAAAGCCCGTGCAAAAGGCATCGCCCGCGCCGACGCTGCCAATAATCTCTTCCTGCTCCAGCATCCATGACGGGATCCAGCGACCCTCTTCACCGCGCGCTTCTCCCCATGCGCCTTCCGGACAGTGGATCACCACCCGCTGGCGTACGCCGGCCGCCAGCAGCTGCGCCGCGGCGTCCGCGATATGGGCAATGTGCGGGGCGTCGTTTTCGTCACGCATTGTCAGGCCGCTAAACTCACCGGCCTCCAGCTCGTTAATCACCAGATAGTCGAGATGGCGAAGGGCAGGGAGCACCAGCGGCTGATAGCGCGGGTCGCCCTTGCGGGAAACCAGATCGAGCGAGGTTTCATACCCCTGGTCGCGCATCTGCGCCAGCAGCCGCGCGCTGCGGGTGCCGAACTCGTCATCGGGCATATCCAGGCTGTCGAGCAGAAGGAGATAGCCGAGATGGAAGATCTTCATCGATCCGTCTAAGCGATCGAAGGCGGGAAGATCCAGCAGGCGGTTGGCCCCCGGCGAGTGGAAAAAGGTGCGCTGTCCGCTGGGGTCGGTCATCACCTGCGACATGGAGGTTGGCGCAAAGGTGGTGCGCTGTACGCGCTGGCGGTTGACGTGGTACTGGTCGAGCATCGCCAGAATGTAGTCCCCGTCGCCGTCTTCGCCAATCAGCCCCACCGCCTGCAGCGGCAGGCCAACGTGCATTTTTGCCAGCGTCAGCAGGACGTTGAGCGGCGCGCCGCCGGTTGAGCGTTCGCTATGGGTGATTTCCGCCAGCCAGCCGCGCTCCGGCCACTGCACGATCTGGTGGACGTGGTCCACCAGCATATTGCCTGCGGCGATGATGCCTTTGCGTTCCATCATGCCTGCCCCGCGCTGCCGAAGATGCGCATCTGTTCGGCGACCGTATCGGTAATCGCTTCTTCAATGCCGAGCAGCAGTTCGGCAAACTCGTCGTACAGCGGCAGGCGGTTCGCCATGCGCTGCTCCACGGCGGCGAGCGCGGCCTGCGACATGCCGGTATAGAAATTGATTTTATGAATGCCCAGCTCGATGGCGCGGCGGAAGTCGGCATCGCTAATCCCGGAGCCGCCGTGTAAAACCAGCGGCAGCCCCGTCTGCTGACGAATGGCGTCCAGACGCGGGAAATCGAGCTTCGGCTCGCCTTTATACTTGCCGTGTGCGTTGCCGATGGCGACGGCCAGCGCGTCGATGCCGGTTGAATCAACAAATTCGCGCGCCAGCTGCGGATCGGTGAAGAAGGCTTCATCCGCATGTCCGTAAAGCGCGCCCCCTTCATCCCCCCCGACCGCGCCCAGCTCTGCCTCCACGGAGACGCCCACCGCATGGCACATCTTCACCACTTCCCGCGTCTGGCGAACATTTTCCTCATAGCTCAGCGTAGAGCCATCGAACATCACGGAGCTGAACCCTAAGCGCAGGGCGCGCACGACGGCGTCATAATGCAGGCCGTGGTCGAGGTTGAGCACCACGGGAATAGCGTGGCGAGCGGCCTCGAACTTCACCGCTTCGACAAGGGAATCCAGCGACACGTACTTAAAATGTACTTCCGCGATGTTGATGATAAACGGCGAGCGTTCCTGCTTTGCGGCGGCGAACAGCGCGCGCAGGAAGTGGGAGTCGAGCACGTTAAACGCGCCCAGCGCATAGCGGTGTTGTCTGGCGTGCGCAAGACCGTCGGCAAGAGAAATCAATGGCATCATTCACCCCTTATATCCGGAACAGGTTGTACTCGTTGCACAGCACCAGCAGCGCCGGTTCGTCTTCTTCGATGTTGTTATAGCGGGCAACCGGCTGCAAAAAGTGGTTGTCGTGTTCATCGTCATTAACCGAGGAGACTTCCCCCACCAGCACGTCGCCGAAGCCGCGTTCCCCCCAGAAGCTATGGTAAAGAGTGGGCGTCAGGCAGATGCTTTCCCCTGGCGTGAGGCGGAGCTGGCTGCCGGGGGCGTGGGTCTGGCGGCAGCCGTCGACGGTGACGGTCACGTCGGTGTTTTCCGTCTCTTCATGCGCTCCGGCATTCCATAACTCAATGATCAGATTCCCGCCGCCCCGGTTGATGATGTCTTCGCGCTTGCGCCAGTGAAAATGCATCGGCGTCACCTGGCCGTCGCGCACGTGCATGATTTTTTCGGCATAGCTTTTTTCATAAGGCACGCCGTTGGGCGAGCCGTTGCGCAGGGTAAACAGCGTCAGACCCTCAGCGGCAAAGTTGTTGCCGCCGAACGCCGTCACGTCCCAGCCGAGCTTGAGGTCGAACACTTCCTGCCATGCGGCCTGGTCAAGCTGCTGCCATTTCGTTGGCGGAAAGCTGGCAAAAGGCGGGAGATGAACGTCGTGCATGGAGAAAAACTGCCGCGTGTGGCCGAGGATTTCATTAATGTCGGAGCGTTTCATGGGGACTCCTTGAAAACAGTTCCCTCTCCCTGCGGGAGAGGGAAAAGGATCATTTAACCGTCCAACCCTTATAGGTACCGACGTTCTTTTTATCGATCATCGTCACCGGGATCAGCACGGGCGCTTTCGGCGCGGGTTTGCCCTGGAGAATGTCATAGCCGATCTCCACCGCCTTTGCCGCCATGACCTGCGGATCCTGCGCCGGGGTTGCCACAAACAGCGAGTTTTCACGCTTCAGCGCTTCCTCACCGTCCGGCGATCCATCCACGCCAACGATAAAGAACTCATTGCGCTGAGCCTGTTTCGCGGCCAGATCGGCGCCGATCGCGGTCGGATCGTTAATCGCAAACACGCCGTCGATCTTCGGATTGGCCGCCAGCAGGGAGGTCATGACTTCCAGACCGCCTTCACGACTGCCCTTGGCGTTCTGGTTATCCGAGAGCACCTTGATATCCGGATGTTTTTTGAACTCCGTCTGGCACCCTTCTACGCGGTTTTGTACCGCAGAGACTGGCGGTCCGTTGATGATCACCACGTTGCCTTTCCCTTTCAGGCGGTCGGTAATGTACTTACAGGCCATCTCACCCGCCTGGGTGTTATCGGAGGTGATGGTGGCATCAGCCCCTTCCGCCGCCACGTCGACCGCCACGACCACAATCCCGGCGTCCTTCGCGCGCTTCACCGCCGGGCCGATCCCTTTGGAGTCCGCGGCGTTGAGGATGATCATGTCCACTTTCGCGGCAATGAAGTTGTCGATCTGCGCCACCTGCTGGCCCAGATCGTACCCGCTGGAGACCAGCGTCACCTTGACGTTATCGCCCGCCAGCTTGCGCGCTTCCAGCTCGGCACCTTTGGTGATCTGCACGAAGAACGGGTTAGCCAGGTCGCCCACCGTCACGCCGATGGACTTCAGATCTTTCGCCTGCGCAAACGGCGTTGCGGCAAGCAGCGCGCCAGCACAGAGCGCGGTCACTAAGGGTTTCAAACGCATCTTGTCTTCCTCACTCGTAGGGTATTGTTGTTATGCACTTTGATGGTGTCGGGTACGGTATTTGTCGATCAGCACCGCAATGATGATCACCGCCCCTTTGATCACCAGCTGCCAGAAGTAGGAGACGCCCATCAGCGTCATGCCGTTGTTGAGGGTGGCGATGATCAAGGCACCGACCAGCGTGCCGGTGATCGTGCCGATCCCGCCGACGAAGCTGGTGCCGCCGAGGATCACCGCCGCAATTGCATCCAGCTCGTAACCCGTGCCGAGGTTGCCGTTGGCACTGTACAGGCGTGAGGCACTCATGACGCCGCCGAGGCCGGAGAGCAGGCCGCTCATGCCGTAGACAAACAGCAGCACCAGCCAGACCTTAATGCCCGTTAAGCGCGCCGCCTGCATGTTGCCGCCCACGGCGTAGATGTGAACGCCGAGCGTGGTGCGGCGCAGGATGAACCAGCACACCACAATGACCGCCAGGGCGATCGCCACCAGCCAGGGGATCGGGCCGAGGTAGTTATTGCCGATCCACTCGAAGTTGATGTTGGAGTTAATGACCGTGGTGCCGTCGGCCAGCAGATAAGCCGCGCCGCGCAGCGCCGTATAGGTGCCGAGCGTGACGATGAAGGGGGGCAGCCCGGCAAAGGCCACCAGCGCGCCGTTGAACAGGCCCAGCACCATGCCGAGCATCAGCGCGGCCGGAATGGACAGCCCGGCGAATTCGGGAATGAGCGACACCACCATCGCCGCCACCGCCGTGGTGCCGAGAATCGACCCCACCGAGAGGTCAATCCCGCCGGTGAGGATAATAAAGGTCATTCCCGCCGCCAGCACGATGTTGATCGACGCCTGACGGGTGATGTTGAGCAGGTTGCTCTCAGTGAAGAAGTTGGGCGCAATAAAGCCAAAAACCGCCACGATCAGGATCAGAATCGGCAAAATACCGACCGTTTGCATCAGATCGCTCATCAGCATTTTTTTGGCGGAGGCGGATTTCGCCACCTGCTGCGGATGGGTTGGAGTTGTCATGATTGCACCGCCTGATGATGAGTGTCGTTCACGCCGGTTGCCAGCGTCATAATGTTTTCCTGAGAGATGTCACGCCCGTGAAGCTCGCCCGCGATGCTGCCTTCCCGCATCACGTAAACCCGGTCGCTCATGCCCACCACTTCCGGCAGCTCGCTGGAGATCATCAGGATCGCCACCCCTTTGCGCGCCATCTGGTTCATGATGCGGTAGATCTCGCTTTTTGCGCCGACGTCCACGCCGCGCGTGGGTTCGTCCAGAATCAGAATGCGTGGGCCGATGGCGACCCAGCGGGAGATGAGCAGTTTTTGCTGGTTGCCGCCGGAAAGACCGCCTGCGCGCACCTGCGAATGGGGCACGCGGATATTGAGCAGGGCAATGGCGTCATCGGAAATGGACTGGGCTTTTTTGCGGTTCAGCCAGCCGAAGGTGGCGTCGCGCTCCAGCGTCGCCATAGTGATGTTCTCCTGCGCCGCCAGCTCCAGAAACAGCCCCTGCTCCTTGCGGTTCTCGGTGAGAAAACCGATGCCGTTTTCGATGGCCGCGCGCGGGGAGTGGATCACCACCGGCTCGCCGTCGACCTCAATCATGCCGCCCGTGGCTTTACGCACGCCGAAGATAAGCTGTGCCAGCTCGGAACGTCCGGCCCCGACCAGTCCCGCCAGCCCGACGATTTCGCCGGAACGCACCTGCAGGCTGCACGGCTGTACTTTTTTACCGTCGGTGAGATGGTGGACGTTGAGACGCGGACTGCCGAGGGGAATATCACGCTCCTTGTTGAACAGGTCGCTTAGCGGGCGGCCCACCATCATCTTCACCAGTTCCGACGCGTTCAGCTTGTCGCGCGTCAGGCTCCCGACGTACTGCCCGTCGCGCAGAACGCTGACGCGGTCAGAGAGTTCATAGACCTCCGCCATGCGGTGGCTGATATAGATGATCGCCATCCCTTCATCGCGCAGGCGCAAAATCAGTTCAAACAGGCGATGGGTTTCGCGGGAGGAGAGGGCGGCTGTGGGTTCATCCATCACCAGAATGCGGCTGTTGCGGTGCAGCGCGCGAGCAATTTCCACCTGCTGCTGTTCGGCGATGGTGAGCTTCATCACCAGATCGGTGGCGCTAAACTGCGCGCCGAGGCGGTCAATCACCGCCTGCGCCTGGGCGGCCATCTCCTTGCGCTGGACCAGCCCGCCGCGCGACAGCTCGCTGCCGAGGAAGATATTTTCGGCTACGGTCAGATTGGGCGCGAGCTGCATCTCCTGGTAAATCAGCGTGATGCCTGCGGCCAGCGCATCCTTCGGCCCTTTAATGTGAAACGGCTGGCCGTCGATCAGGATCTCGCCGCCGGTGGCGGTATAGGCGCCCGCAAGGATTTTCATCAGCGTGCTTTTGCCTGCACCGTTTTCACCCATCAGCGCGTGGATCTCACCGGCAAAGACCGTCAAATCCACACCCTTGAGCGCGTGGAAACTGCCAAACGTTTTGGCAATGCTGCGCATCTCTAATACCGGGGTTCTGCTCATGGCGGATCTCCTGTGAATGCCGATTTCTGCACTTCATCACAGGTGCGTAAATGCAAAATGTCAGAAGCTGTTCATATTTGTCATAGTTATGAATAGCTAATCGCCATCACATTTTCCTTTTCCCTCTCCCTGTGGGAGAGGGCCAGGGTGAGGGCACCAAACCGCACAGGAGCCCAACCCCATGCCATCACGCCCCCCATTCTTCGCCAGCGCCCGAGGCCGCCTGCTGATTTTCAATCTGCTGGTGGTCGCCGTGACGCTGATGGTGAGCGGCGTGGCGGTGCTCGGCTTCCGCCACGCCAGCCAAATCCAGGAGCAGGTCCAGCAGCAAACGCTGGACGACATGACCGGCAGCATGAACCTGGCCCGCGACACCGCCAGCGTGGCAACGGCGGCGGTGCGGCTCTCGCAGGTGGTAGGGGCGCTCGAGTATAAAGGTGAAGCCGAGCGCCTGAAGCAGACGCAAATGGCCCTGCGCCACTCGCTGGAGCAGCTTGCGGAGGCGCCGCTGGCGCAGCAGGAGCCGGCGCTGGTGGCGCGTATTATTCAACGAAGCAATGAGCTCCAGCAGAGCGTGACGGAGATGCTGGAGCGCGGACAGCGACGCCATCTGGAGCGTAACGCGCTGCTGAGCTCGCTGTACCAAAGCCAGAGCTACCTGCGCCATCTGCAGGACATCAACCGCCGTTATGACAGTAACGTACCGGATGCGCAGCAGCTGATGGAGATGGACCGGCTGATCGCCGCCGCCATCGATACCCCTTCGCCGCGCGCAACCGTTCAGCAACTGGACGCGGTGGCCGCAACGCTGCCCCGGAGTGCCGCACAGCCGGTTGTGAAGGCGGTTCTGCCTGATTTTAATGCCGAGCTAGGTCAGCTCGCCCCGCTGTCGAAGCAGCTGGAGGAGAGCGATCTGGCGATAAGCTGGTACATGTTCCACATCAAGGCGCTGGTGGCGATCCTCAACAGCGATATCAATCAATATGTTGAGCAGGTGGCGCAGGCCTCCCGGCTTCGCACGGCCCAGAGCCATCACGAACTGCAATCCATCAGCGTGTTTATCACCATTTTCGCCGTGCTGGCGCTGATCATCACCGGGTGTGCCTGCTGGTATATCTACCGCCATCTGGCCTCCAATCTGACGGCCATTTCCCGGGCGATGTCACGCCTTGCGCACGGCGAACAGGATGTTTCCGTTCCCGCGCTGCAGCGGCGTGATGAGCTGGGTGAACTGGCGCGCGCGTTCAACGTTTTTGCCCGCAACACCGCCTCGCTTGAGCACACCACGCGTCTGCTGAAAGAAAAAACCACGCAGATGGAGATCGACCGCATTGAGCGTCAGGGGCTGGAAGAGGCGCTCCTGCACAGCCAGAAAATGAAGGCCGTCGGACAGCTGACGGGCGGGCTGGCGCATGATTTTAATAACCTGCTGGCGGTGATCATCGGCAGCCTTGAGCTGACCGACCCCGAATCAAACGACGCGCCGCGCATTACCCGGGCGCTGAAGGCGGCCGAGCGTGGCGCCTTGCTGACCCAGCGCCTGCTGGCGTTTTCCCGCAAGCAATCCCTGACCCCGCATGCGGTAGAGATGCAGCCGCTGCTGGAGAACCTCCGGGAACTGCTGCGTCACTCCCTCCCTGCCACCCTGACCCTGGAGATCGAAGCGCAATCCCCGGCATGGCCCGCCTGGATAGACGTTAGCCAGCTGGAAAACGCCATCATAAACCTGGTGATGAACGCGCGCGATGCAATGGAAGGGCAAAGCGGGGTGATAAAAATCCGCACCTGGAATCAGCGCGTCACCCGCAGCGACGGGCGCAGGCAGGATATGGTGGCACTGGAGGTCATTGACCGCGGCTGCGGGATGTCTCAGGAGGTGAAATCCCGCGTCTTTGAGCCGTTCTTCACCACCAAACAGACCGGGAGCGGGAGCGGGTTAGGCCTGTCGATGGTCTACGGCTTTGTCCGCCAGTCCGGCGGTCGCGTGGAGATCGAGAGCGCGCCGGGGCAGGGGACGACCGTCCGGCTTCACCTTCCGCGATCGACGCTACCCGTAGTTCCTGAAGATGAAACGCTCTCTGCCACCGCCTCCGTCGATAGCGAGCGGCTGGTACTGGTGCTGGAAGATGAAGCTGATGTCCGTCAGACCCTGTGCGAGCAGCTGCACCAGCTTGGCTACCTGACGCTCGAAGCGGAAAACGGCGAGCAGGCGCTGAGCATGCTGGCGGCGTCGCCGGGTATTGGTATGTTTATCAGCGACCTGATGTTGCCCGGAAGCCTGAGCGGGGCCGAGGTGATTAGTCATGTGCGCAGCCACTATCCGCAGCTTCCGGTGCTGCTGATCAGCGGACAGGATTTACGGCCCACGCATAATCCTCAGCTGCCGGACGTTCAGCTACTGCGCAAGCCGTTTACGCGGGTGCAGCTGGCGCAGGCGCTGCGGAAAATATGTTTTTAAATGCCCCTGTTTAGGATTTCATCAAGAGCATCGTTGACGCCGGTGATGTTAATCTGCGCAAAATTTAGCAGATTGGGATATAAAAGGAATTATGCCGGTACTCACAAAGGGGGACTCACAAATGATCGTGATGCCTACAACATACAGCCCGAGCACAATTGCCAGGTCGTTTAAACTCGTTGATGAGTTTGAGCTTTCCGGGCGAGTGCTACATGTTATTTTTGATAGCCAGACGCCAAGAGCTGCGATTATTGAAGCGGATATCGAAACCTTCGATGGGGTGCCCCGGCATCGGGTTGTTGCTGCCCTGGATTTACAACGTAAAACGCATTTGGGTGAAGATATCATTGCCGTCGAGCGCTGTTGGGAAGATGCCAATGTCATTCAGGTAGAAGGTATCTGTGTTGATCCCGCCGAGCGTGACAAGGGACTGGCAACTCGCCTGTATGAAGCCCTGGTATTACAGTGTGGCGTGACACTTGTCAGCGACTTTGAACAATATGAGGGTGGGAAGATGCTCTGGCAGAAAATTGCCCGCGAGTCTGACCAAATCGCTGTATTTGTTCTTGATACCGAGCAGGGCGCATTTTGGCCGTATGATGGTAGCAAGGTTATCTATGACGGAGGGTGTATCCCCGAAGATCGTATCTGGAGCCATTCGCCGGATCAAAAATGCTACGGCATCGTCCTGGTCGCAGAAAATAAACAGCGTGCGAATCAACTGATGGAAGTCCCAGGACATAACTGAATTTGAGATTCCTCCGCTACCCCCACACCCTGCTGTTCATTACCTTAAGGCCAGTTCACCTGCGAGTCTGGCCTTATGAAACGTTACTCTACCGCTCTGTTATTTGGTCTGCTGTCACTCACCAGCCAACTGGCGCATGCCGATATCGTTGATGATGCTATTGGCAATATTCAACAGGCAATCAACGACGCCTATAACCCCAGCAGCAGCCGCAGCAACGATGATGACGATCGTTATGACGATAACCGTCGCATGGATAGCCGTCAGTATGACGATCGCCGTCGGCAGCTTGAAGACAGACGCCGCCGTTTAGACGAGCGTCAGCGCCAGCTGGATGACGACAGACGCCGTCTGGAAGAGGATGAGCGCAGGTTGGAAGACGATTACGATCGAGGCTAAAGCCTGGTGGCGCTTCGCTGACGCAGGCCTACAAAACCCTGGCGCGTAGGCCGGGTAAGGCGCAGCCGCCACCCGGCAAAACTCAGTCGAGAACCAACACCATTCCGTCATACCCCGCTTCAATGCCGTCAGGCAGCGGGTTATCCATCATCCACACGTCAAACTGATGGCTGATGTGCGTCAGGATCACCTGCGGGCAGCCAATCACTTCGTTTAACGCCATCACGGTATTTAAGTCGCAATGGTTTCGCGGCGTCTCGTCGCGCGGTTCGTGGCTGCAGTCGATAATCATCGTCTGCGGCTGATTGTTAAGCAGGAACTTCACCGTTTTTTCCGGCAGCCCGGCGGTATCGGACAGCCAGGCCACGCGGCTGTGGGCCGACTCCAGCAAATACCCGAAGGTCAGTTTCGAATGGTTGAGCGGCAGGGGCGTAACCCGCATACCCTGAAGCTCAAACATCACAAACGGTTCGACCGTATGGCTGAAATCCAGAATCCCCGGATGTTTAAACAGGTCGTCGCATCCTGCTTCGTCCGGCGGACCGTAAACCGGAATCGTCGCGCCCACGCCCCAGCGCAGGGGGAAGAGTCCCTGAACGTGATCCATATGGTAATGGGTCAGCAAAAACTGCTGAAAGTTGCCTGCAGCCCAGTCGTCCATCAGGTGTGGAATACCGGCGTCCAGCAGGGTCACCGCATGGTTGAATTTGACCACCGCGCTACAGGGGCGACGGCGATAGGTCTCCTGCAGGCGCGCCCGGCGGCACGCCGCGCAGTCGCAGCCAAAGACCGGCACGAGTTGCGCGCTTCCGGTTCCTGTTAACGTGATTGTCAGACTCATAACGCACCTCTACAGCGGTTTGGTGAATCGGAAATGGCTCTGCGTATATCCTTCACGGACGTAAAAACGGTGGGCGTCCACGCGCTTCACGCTGGTGGAGAGTTCGGTCAGCTCCGCGCCGGCCTCTCGTGCCACCCCTTCCGCCCAGGCCAGCAGCTGGCTGCCCACCTTTAACCCGCGCGCCTGCGGCATCACCACCAGCTCCTGGATCTCGCCGATCCAGCGTGCGTGGTGGAGGTGAAACTGCATGTGCAGGCCGATCATACCGATGACCTGCCCGTCCAGTTCGGCAAGCTGGTAGCGCATGGTGTGATCCTGCAGATTGGCAAGATAGCCCGCGTGAAACGCCTGGCGATCAAATTCGGCCTGCTTTAATTCGCAGATTAACGCATAGACGATTTGCGCATCGTCGGCGGTGGCGGGGCGAAGCGTGCAGTCAGGCATGCTGTTTCTCCTTCTGACGGATAAGCGATAAAAAGGTCTCGACTGACTGTAGCAAACTTCCGTCGTTATTAAGGATATGGCAGTCGGACGGGGTGTAGCGCGCCGCACGCGCAAGCCGCTGATCGATCTCACGGGCGGATTCACGACCCCGGCTCTGCAGCCGGCTGCGCAGGACGTCCGGTGAAACCTGCAGGCAAACCGGCAGCAGGGCCGCCCCATAGCGGGCGCGCGCTTGCGAAAGGTGCGCCCGTGAACCGTTGACCAGCACGTCGAACCCCGCATGCAGCCACAGATCGGTCTCGATGCCGATCCCATAGTAATAGCCGTTGGCGTGCCAGCTCAGCGCTAGCAGATTTTGCCCGGCACGGGTAAAAAACTCCTGCTCGCTCAGGGCGATATGGTTTTCACTCCCCGCATTCGCCAACCGGGTAATGTACCGGTGCGCCACCAGCAGTTGCGGATGCTCCTGCTGCCGTAAGGCGGACAGCAGGCTGTCCTTACCGGAGCCGGACGGCCCCATTAACCAGATAAGTCTTCCCATCAGAACACCCTCTTTCCCTGACGCCAGACGTGGTCGATATGGACGTGCTCGCCCCTGCGGTGGGCCAGCACCAAATCCGCCCGTTTGCCTTCGGCTATCTCGCCGCGATCCTGCAGATTTAGCGCCGAGGCCGGGTTTTTCGTCACCAGGCGAATCGCCTGCGGAAGCGTAAAGCGGTTGCCCTCGTCGTCGGCCACCCGGAACGCCGCGTCGAGCAGGCTGGCGGGGTAATAGTCGGACGAGAGTATATCCAGCAGGCCAAGGGACGCGAGCTTGCTTGCCGCGACGTTGCCGGAGTGCGACCCGCCGCGTACGATGTTCGGCGCGCCCATCAGGACGTTCATGCCGTGCTTGCGGGAGGCTTCAGCTGCCTCGAACGTGGTGGGGAATTCGGCGATCACGCTGCCAAGATGGTGGGATTCAAGGACATGATCGTGCGTGGCATCGTCATGGCTGGCCAGCGCGATATTGCGGTCCCGGCACATCGCCGCAATTCTGAGACGGTTAGGCTGCGACCACCGTGCCGCAAGCGCCAGCTGCTCTTCTTCATAACGGGCCATCTCCGCGTCGCTGAGAGAATATTTGCCCTGATAGTATTCGCGATACTTTTCAATGTTGGCGAACTGACGCTGCCCCGGGGAGTGATCCATCAGGGAGACCAGCGACACCGGTTCGCGGCCGACCAGCTTTTCAAAAAGCGGCAGGGTGGTGTGGTGCGGTAGCTCGCAGCGCAGGTGCAGGCGGTGCTCGGCGCGGTTGAGGCCGCGCTTTTGCGTCTCCTCGACGGCGTTGATCATCTTCTCCAGGTTCTCCAGACGGTCGCCGCCGTCGCGCACGTCGCCAATCGCCACCGCGTCCAGCACCGTGGTGATGCCGCTGGCGACCATCAGCGCGTCGTGGCTGCTCATCGCCGAATGGGCGGGCCAGTCCACCTTCGGGCGGGGGGTGAAGAACTTGTCCAGATTATCGGTATGCAGCTCAATCAGCCCCGGCAGCAGCCAGCCGCCTTCACCGTCCATCGCCTCGGGCGAGCGGCTCTGGGTTTCAGCAAACGCGCGGATTGTTCCGTCCTGGATCTCAATCGAGCCGTCAACCACCTCATTGTCCAGTACCAGCTTGACGTTATTGATAATCATGCGGGAGCCCCCATTGGGTGCAGCCTGTCCGCGACGCGGGTGCGAACGCTCTCGTCGTGGAAGATCCCGACGATCGCCGCCCCGCGCGCTTTGGCCTGTTCGATCAGCTCCACCACGGCCGCGCTGTTTTTAGTGTCGAGCGAGGCGGTGGGTTCATCCAGAAGTAAAATCGGGTAGTCGACGATAAAGCCGCGGGCGATATTGACGCGCTGCTGCTCTCCGCCGGAAAAGGTCGACGGGGCAAGGTGCCACAGGCGCTCGGGCACGTTCAGGCGCGTCAGCAGGCTGGCGGCTTTGGCGGCACAGGTTTCGCGCGGCACGCCAAGATCCAGCAGGGGCTGCATCACCACGTCCAGGGCGGAGATCCGCGGGATCACCCGCAGAAACTGGCTCACCCAGCCGATCGTTGAGCGGCGCACCTCCAGCACCTTACGCGCCGGGGCCTGCACCAGGTCGATCCATTCATCGCCGTGGCGAATATGAATATGGCCTTCGTCGGGCAGATAGTTGGCGTAGAGGGAGCGCAGCAGGGTCGATTTTCCGCTGCCGGAGTGGCCGTGCAGCACCACGCATTCGCCGCGATTAACCTCCAGCGAGGCATTTTGCAGCACCGGCAGGCGCACGCCGTTTTGCTGGTGGAGCACAAAGGTCTTACTTACGTTTTGTACGTGGATCATGTTGGCCTCGCGATTTGTTTTGCCGGGTGGCGGCTTCGCCTTACCCGGCCTACAAGGTGCGGTGTTCGCGTTGCCGGGTGGCGGCTTCGCCTTACCCGGCCTACAGGTGCGCTATTCGTAGGACGGGTAAGCGTAGCGCCACCCGGCAACAGCCCCTCAGTTCTGCAACACGGACGACACCAGAAGCTGGGTGTACGGATGATGGGGATCGTCGAGCACGCGGTCGGTTAACCCACTTTCCACCACCTGACCCTGCTTCATCACCAGCAGGCGGTCTGCCAGCAGGCGCGCGACGCCCAAATCGTGGGTGACAATCACCACTGCCAGGTTCAGCTCTACCACCAGGCCGCGCAGCAGGTCGAGCAGGCGGGCCTGCACCGAGACGTCCAGCCCGCCGGTGGGTTCATCCATAAACACCAGCTTCGGGTGCGTGACCAGGTTGCGGGCGATCTGCAGGCGCTGCTGCATGCCGCCGGAGAAGGTGGTGGGCAGGTCGTCGATACGCGAGGCGGGGATTTCCACTTCTTCCAGCCAGTGCTGCGCCGTGGCGCGGATGTTGCCGTAATGGCGCGCGCCGGTGGCCATCAGGCGTTCGCCGATATTGCCTCCCGCCGACACCTGACGGCGCAGGCCGTCCATCGGGTGCTGGTGCACCACGCTCCACTCGGTGCGCAGCAGGCGGCGGCGCTCGGCCTCGCTCATGCCGTAGAGCGAGGCGCCCTCATACAAAATGTCGCCGTTCTGCGGCGTCAGGCGCGCGGAGATGGATTTCAGCAGGGTGGTTTTGCCGGAGCCGGACTCGCCGACGATCCCCAGCACTTCGCCCGGCCACAGCTCGAACGACACGTCGCTGAAGCCTTTGCCCGGCGCATACAGGTGGGTCAGGTGATTTACCGAAAGCAGCGGTTTCATTGGCCGTTCGCCTCGCTCTGTTGGCGGCAGAAATCGGTGTCGGAGCAGACAAACATCCGTTTGCCCGTGTCGTCCAGCACCACTTCGTCCAGGTAGCTGTGTTTGGATCCGCAGATGGCGCACGGCTCGTCCCACTCCTGCACCGTAAACGGGTGATCGTCAAAATCGAGACTCTCTACACGGGTGTACGGCGGGACGGCGTAGATGCGTTTTTCACGTCCGGCACCGAACAGCTGCAGGGCGGGCATCATGTCCATCTTCGGATTATCGAATTTCGGGATCGGCGACGGGTCCATCACGTAGCGGCCGTTGACCTTCACCGGGTAGGCGTAGGTGGTGGCGATATGGCCGAAGCGGGCGATATCCTCATACAGCTTCACCTGCATCACGCCGTACTCTTCCAGCGCGTGCATGGTGCGGGTTTCGGTTTCGCGCGGCTCGATAAAGCGCAACGGCTCCGGGATCGGCACCTGAAAAATCAAAATCTGATCTTCCGTGAGCGGGGTTTCCGGAATGCG
The DNA here is from genome assembly GCF_052983755.1 of Enterobacter sp. CFEC122. NCBI lineage: Bacteria > Pseudomonadati > Pseudomonadota > Gammaproteobacteria > Enterobacterales > Enterobacteriaceae > Enterobacter > Enterobacter sp. CFEC122. The sequence continues at coordinate 19,212 of NZ_JBRIQR010000045.1, forward strand.
GTGGCGGGTCTGGATCAGCGTCGCGTCTTCGGTTTTTTCGGTGGTCGCGACGCCCGTTACCCGCTGAAAGAAGGTGCGAATCGATACGGCGTTGGTGGTGTCGTCCGCGCCCTGGTCGATGACCTTCAGCACGTCCGCCTCGCCGATCACGCTGGCGGTAATCTGGATGCCGCCCGTCCCCCAGCCGTAGGGCATCGGCATTTCTCGGCCGCCGAACGGCACCTGATAGCCAGGGATCGCCACCGCTTTTAAGATGGCGCGCCGGATCATGCGTTTGGTTTGCTCATCCAGATAGGCAAAGTTGTAGCCGCTTAAGTTAGCCATGTTTGCGCTCCCGTTGCAGGCGTTTCAGCAGTTCCAGTTCGGCCTGGAAATCGACGTAGTGCGGCAGCTTGAGGTGCGAGACGAAGCCCGCGGCCTCGACGTTATCCGCGTGGGCCAGCACAAACTCTTCGTCCTGCGCCGGGCCAGCAACGTGCTCGCCGTAGTCCGGTGCCTGCAGGGCGCGGTCGACCAGCGCCATGGCCATCGCCTTGCGTTCGCCGAGGCCAAACACAAGCCCGTAGCCGCGGGTAAAGTGCGGGTCTTCATTTTCGGGCGCGACAAAACCGTTCACCATTTCACACTCGGTCATCAGCAGTTCGCCGACGTTTACGGCAAAACCCAGCTCTTCCGGCACGATTTCGACGTCGATATAGCCGCTGCGAATTTCGGCGGCAAACGGGTGGTTACGCCCGTAGCCACGCTGGGTGGAGTAGGCCAGCGCCAGCAGATAGCCCTCGTCGCCGCGCATCAGCTGCTGCAGGCGGGACGAACGCGAGCACGGGTAAACCGGCGGCGTGCGGGTGATGTCATCCGGCTGCGCGCCGGAGTCCTCTTCCGCCTTCGCCAGGCCCTGTTTCGCCAGCAGGCTGAAGACGTGCGGAGACGGTTCCTGTTCGGCGTCAGAGGTGCTGAGTCGTGGCGCCTCGCCGTTCGCCAGCAGGGTAAAATCCAGCAGGCGATGGGTGTAGTCATAGGTAGGGCCGAGCCGCTGGCCGCCGGGAATGTCTTTATAAACGGCAGAAATGCGACGCTCCAGGCGCATCTCCGCCGTGTTGATGGGTTCGCTGACCGCCAGCTTCGCCAGCGTGGTGCGGTAGGCGCGCAGCAGGAAGATGGCTTCCACGTTATCGCCGCAGGCCTGCTTGAGGGCCAGCGCCGCCAGCTCGCGGTCGGCGATGCCGCCCTCGGTCATTACCCGATCGACGGCGAGGTTTAGCTGCTGCTCAATCTGGGCGACGCTCAGCTCGGGGAGCTGTTCATCACCCCGTCGTCTGTGCGCCTGCAGCGCATGGGCGGCGGCGATGGCCTTCTCGCCCCCTTTGACGGCAACGTACATCAGCACACCTCCACGTAGGTGGTCCGCGGGATGGCCAGCAGGCGCTCGCCGCAGGTCAGGATCAGGTCAATGCCCAGCGGGAACGGGTGCGGGCGCTCGGTCAGCTCGTGAATGATGCACTCCGGCAGCTGCGGCGCGACCATGCGCTCGTCGGCGATGCCTGCGCCCGTCAGGCGCAGCATACGGCCGCCGCTCAGGCTGGCGACCTGCAAAATCAGCGTGGCGCTGGTTTCCGGGGCGACCGCGGTGCCTTCGCTCAGGGCATTCAGCTGTTCATGGCTGATTTGTTCGTCGGCCACGGCAAAGATTGCCTGCTGCGGCTGTTCAACAAGCGGGGCGCCGGTGTGAAAACGCAGGTTCTGGTTGGCGATATCGTTCGACAGCGCGCCCGAAAGCCATACCGGGGTATCGTTGTCGGCAAGCGTCAGCAGCACGCTGGTTGTCGCCAGGTTCAGCGGCAGCCAGCCCTGAGAGAGCTGGTGCAGCGAGACAATCACGCCCGGCTCGCTCATGGCCTTCAGCAGGCGACGGAAACTGTGTTGGGCATCCTGGACGGCCAGGGTAAAAGCGGGTTGAAGCGTCATGCGTTGTCTCCGCGAACGAGGGTAAAGAAGTCGACCCGGCTGGTATTCACTTCGGCCTGACGCGCGGCAAGGCGTGCGGCGCGGTCGGCTTCCAGCGGGGCAATAAGGGTTTCCATTAACGTCTGGAAATGCGGGGGTTCCTGCAAAAGGGCATCGATGACCGCGCAGCGCTCGGCGTGGGCTTTGTCACGCCCCAGCACGTAGCCGTAGCCCAGCGTGCCGCTGTGCAGGCGGATCGCTGCGCGGGTGAGGGTGGCGTCCCCGGCGAAGAAGCGCTCGCCGGTACCGCCCATGCGCGCCTGGATCTGAACGAGGCCGATCTCCGGCGCGCGGAGGAGGTCGTACCCGGGAGCCAGGCTAAGGGCGTTCATGCGGGCAGAGAGCGCAGCAGGCTGGCTGTGGGCCAGCACGCGCATCCAGCGCTGTCGGGTGGCGGTGTCGAAGTGCATTCAGTGCTCCATGGTGAATTCGATCATGTCGGCGCGGGTCAGGCTGACGGAGTATTCCGTCGCGTCGATCTCGCCGTCACGGTGGTTGAGGGTGCGCACGCAGAGCAGCGGGGCCATATTGGGGATCTCCAGCACTTTGCTCTCTTTCGCCTGCGCGCGGCGGGCGCTGATGCGCGTCTGGGTGCGTTTCAGCGCAATGCCTGTCGCATTCTGGAGAAAATCATGTAGCGAACCACTGGAGAAATTCTGCAGCACCGGCCAGAGGGTGAGGTCCGCGAAGTAGTGATCGATCTGGCACACCGCCACGCCGTTGACCCGGCGCAGCGTGCGCAGGTGGATGACGTTGTCGCCCTCCTGAATACCCAGCGCGTCCGCCACGTGGCTGGAGGCCGGACGCAGCACCGAGAGCAGCTTTTCGCTGGTCGGGTGGCTGCCCTGATCCAGCAGGTTCTGGCTAAAGCGCGCCTGGGCGTTAAGCGGGTAGTCGAACGGGCGCATCAGCACCAGCACGCCCACGCCCTGACGGCGCTGGACCCAGCCGCGCTCGACCAGTTGGTCAATGGCGCGGCGCAGGGTGTGTCGGTTCACCTCATAGCGGTCAGCAAGCTGCTGCTCGGCAGGGAGGTAGTCTCCGCAGCGGTAGTGCGTGCGCAGCTCCACTTCGAGCTTTGCCGCGATCTCTTGCCAGCGGGTGGGGAAACTGGTCGGATGTCTGGATAAGTGCATAGAAAACAAAGCCTCGCTTCTCAGATGAAGTGCTTACGCAAACGTTGAGAGAGGAAATCCAGCAGGCTGACGGTGACGATGATGAGCACCATCAGGGCGCAGGTTTGCTGGAACTGGAAACCGCGAATCGCTTCCCACAGGGTGACGCCAATCCCGCCTGCGCCGACCATGCCGACGACGGTGGCGGAGCGGACGTTGGACTCAAAACGGTACAGGGAGTAGGAGATGAGTAACGGCATCACCTGCGGCAGGACGCCGTAGAGGATCTCTTCGATTTTATTGGCGCCGGTGGCGCGAATGCCTTCCACCGGACCGGGCTCGATGGCTTCGACCGCCTCGGAAAGCAGCTTGGAGAGCACGCCGGTGGTGTGAATGAACAGCGCCATGACGCCCGCGAACGGACCGAGGCCGACGGCGACCACGAACAGCATCGCAAAGACCATTTCGTTGATCGCACGACAGGCGTCCATCAGGCGGCGCATGGGCTGGTATATCCACCACGGCACGATGTTTTCAGCGCTCATCAGGCCAAACGGAATGGAGAGAATAACGGCCAGCGCGGTGCCCCAGACGGCGATTTGCAGGGTGACCGCCATTTCACTGAGGTAGTCCTGCCACTGGCTGAAGTCCGGCGGGAAGAAGTCGGCGGCGAAGGTCGCCATATTGCCCGCGTCTTTGAAGAGCAGCAGCGGATCCATTTCCGCGCCCTTCCAGGAGATAACCAGCACCGCCAGCAGGATGGCCCAGCTTATGAGCGAGAACCAGCTGCGCTTCGGCGGCGGGAGGGTGATGGTTTGCATGTGTTACTCCGCAGGTCTTTGTGTGCCGGATGGCGCTACGCTTATCCGGCCTACGATCCAAAATGTAGGCCCGGTAAGCGCAGCGCCACCGGGCGAAAAGCGTTACTGCACCGCTTTATTCACGCTGGTCATCGCGCCGAGCGCGGCGGTCAGGCGGTCGAGGTCTTCAAGCTGGGCCTGAATCGCGGCCACTTTGCTGGTCTTCTCCTCGTCCTTCAGGCCTTTGTTGTCCTTCACGCCCTGCATCTCTTTAAACAGCGCCAGCTGGCGAATCGGGACCAGCTGCAGGTCGCTTGACGGGCGGAACGGTGCCCAGCCCAGACGTTCCAGAACTGCTTTCTCTTCCGGCGTTTTGCCGTAGGTCATAAAGAAGTCGTACACCTTGTCCTTGGTGCTTTCGGACAGGTTTTTACGCCACACGATCGGGTCGCCGGGGATCAGCGGGGATTTCCAGATAACCTTCAGCTCTTTCAGCTTGTCCGGTGCGGAGGTCTTCAGCTTGTCGAGGTTCTCGGTGTTGTTGGTGGCAACGTCCACCTGCTTGTTGGCCACGGCCAGAGCGTTGGTTTCATGGCTGGCGTTTACCGTGCGCTTGAAGTCGCTGGCGGAGGCGTTGTTTTTGGCGAAGACGTAGTAGCCAGGGACAAGGTAACCCGAGGTGGAGTTCGGATCGCCGTTGCCGAAGGTCAGCTCTTTGCGTTTGGCGAGCATGTCGTTGAGGTTGTTGATCGGGCTGTCTTTGTTGACGATCAGCACGCTCCAGTAGCCGGGGGAGCCATCTGCCGCGACGGTCTGGGCAAAGACCTGGCCGTTCGCGCGGTCCACCGCTTCCATGGCGGAGAGGTTGCCGTACCAGGCGATGTCCACTTTATTAAAGCGCATCCCCTGGATGATGCCCGCGTAGTCCGGGGCGAAGAAGGCGTTCACTTTGATCCCCAGCTTGGTTTCCATATCTTTCAGGAACGGTTCCCACTGAGGTTTCAGGTTCTGCTGTGATTCCGTCGAAATAATGCCGAAGTTCAGCGCTTTTTCCTGCTCTTCCGCATACGCCGGGCTTAACAGGGTGCTGAGGCTGAACATGCTGGTAAAGGCCAGCGCGGCAACGGCTTTGTAGCTCATGTACTTTCCTCGGATCGGGTTTATTTAAGCAGCCTGCGCGTTCTCTTCGACGCGGTTAATGCTGCGGTAGAGATGGTCAAAACGTTCGTTATCAAACTGATGGCTCGCGCCATCAAAGAACACGTGCCCCTGACGCAGGGCGACGATGCGTTCGCAGTAGCGCAGGGCGTAATCCACCTGATGCAGCGTGACCACCACGGTAATGCCGTCGTTCTGGTTAATATCGCGCAGGGTCTCCATCACGATGCGGGCGGACTCCGGGTCCAGCGAGGCGATGGGTTCGTCAGCAAGAATGATTTGCGCTTTTTGCATCAGCGCGCGCGCAATCGCCACGCGCTGCTGTTGTCCACCGGACAGGGTGGAGACGCGCTGGTGGGCGAAATGCGCCATGCCGACGCGGGTCAGCGCCTGTAAAGCTTCCTGCTTCTGGGAAGGGGTGAACCAGCGCAGACAGGTGCGCCAGAACGGGGTGCTGCCGAGCGCGCCAATCAGCACGTTCTCCAGCACCGTCAGGCGGTTTACCAGGTTAAACTGCTGGAAGATGTAGCCCGTCTGGGCGCGGCTCTTGCGGATATCGCTCGCCAGACGCCCGGCGCGCTGCACGGTATTGCCCAGCAGCTCGACGTGGCTTTCCGGCGTTTTATCGCCGGTGATAAGCCCGCTCAAATGGCGCAGAAGGGTGGATTTACCCGAGCCGGAAGGCCCGAGAAGCGCCACCATGTCGCCCTGCCGGACGGTCAGATCAACGGCATGCAAAGCCTTGTTGTGATTGAAGGTCTTGCTCAGTTTCTCGACGCGGATGACAGTTTGCATGTGCGGGGCCTCACGATAAATGTGGCCTCATGCTGGCGCATCAATGTGACATTTGGGTTAAGTGCAGGTTGCGGGAGTTTGAAGAGTTGAGCGGAGTTTGATGACAATCACCGTAGGCCCGGTCAGCGCAGCGCCACCGGGCGCTGTTGCCGGCTGCGCTGCGCGTGTTCTGCCTACGACGTTTGTTGCTTGACGACGTTAATCATCCACGGCACGCCGTATTTGTCGGTGACTTTACCGAAACCGTGCGCCCAGAAGGTCTCCTGCCACGCCATGTCGATGTTCCCGCCCGCGGCGAGGTTGTCGAACCAGCGCTTGCCTTCATTGACGTCCTGGGTGTCGAGAACCAGCGTAAAGCCCGCGTACTGCGCGTTGCTGCCGGGCGTCATCCCGTCGCTCATCATGATATCGCTGCCCGCAATGCGGACGTTGGAGTGGGCGATAGCCGAATCCGGAAACTGCATACCGGACGGACAGCCTTCTTCGCTGTTATCGCTTTTTGGCATTTCGCCGAAGGTAATTTTATAGAGAAGTTCTGCGCCGACGGCTTGCTGGTAAAAGGCGGTGGCCTCAGCGCAGTTGCCGGCGAAAGAGATGTAGGGACTTAACGGCATAATCTTTACCTCACGTAAGAAAAGCCCGTTAAGTTTAGTTCTTTTTTTGTAGGCCGGATAAGCGTAGCGCATCCGGCAAAAGCGCCCGGTGGCGCTTCGCTTACCGGGCGTACAGGTGAAAAATCAGTTCTTTTTCACGAACTCAGATTTCAGTTTCATTGGACCGAAGCCGTCAATTTTGCAGTCGATATTATGATCGCCTTCAACCAGACGGATATTCTTCACTTTGGTGCCGATCTTCAGCATAGAGGAACTGCCTTTCACCTTCAGGTCCTTAACGACGGTAACGCTGTCACCGTCCGCCAGCAGGTTGCCGTTCGCATCTTTTACGATGAGCGCATCAGCATCCTGAGCCGGCTCGGCATCATTCCATTCATGAGCGCATTCCGGGCAGATGAACATGCCATTATCTTCATAGGTGTATTCAGAATTGCATTTTGGGCAGTGTGGGAGAGACATATCGGTATCCTCAAAAGTGTAAACGCGCTGGAAAGTGCCAGCTAAATGACGGCAGGGTGCCGAAAAAGGCGGCAAGTATAGCGCAAATCCACACCGTTGTCGGTGATATTGTGAATTAAATAAGCCAAAAAGCGTATCGGGAGTGACACGTTCTGTCAGTCAGTTACGCGAAGCTTATGTCCATTAACACGGTGGGAAGAAATGACGATAAATATATCGAATATTTTATTGCAGCAAATTGCTACGCTCTGCCATTTCGGATAAGGTGAAGCGACACATTGTTATTTATCTCCGGACTTTGCTGCCATACATATCTTATGGCAGTGGTGCATTACCTCTCTTTTTAGGTGGGTAAATAATGGTGATATATCCTGAAGTTTCTTAAAAATGGGCTACGCTTTTTTCTTTTGGCTATCAGGCCTGGAGAAGAGTTCTACACGCCATGCAAGGATAGGGAATTATTCCTGATTATCTTCAATCAGTTATATTTCGGCGAACATGTTTTCCACACGTGATCATATAAGCCTGAACAACATAATTAAAACCAGTGGCTTAATAAAAGTAATAAATTTGCGTTAAGGAAAGGCTTTTATCATGCACACACAGACCATTTTTGAATTAAGCCAGGAAGCCGAGCGTTTGTTACAGCTTGCCCTGCAAAATCTTGATACGTTGAAATCAATGCCCACTGAGATGCTGGAGAGCACAGAGGCTGCTATTACTGGCGAAACAAACAACGTTTTACCTTTGCATTTTAGCGCGCGCGGTGTCGACGCCCAGCAGGCGATGCTGAATAATGAATTACGCAAAATAACCCGGCTGGAAATGGTCCTGGCCATTGTTGGCACCATGAAAGCGGGGAAATCGACCACCATTAATGCGATTGTAGGTACCGAAGTGTTGCCGAACCGCAATCGTCCAATGACGGCGCTTCCGACGTTGATTCGCCACACGCCGGGTCAGAAGGAACCGGTGCTGCATTTCTCTCATGCCTCCCCGATTGATGAATTGATCCAACTGCTTCAGAAACAGCTCTGTGATTACGACCGCGGGAAGCTGGCTCAGCGTCTGGAAATTGATAAAGACATGAATACGCTGCTGGAGCGCATTGAAAAAGGGGAAGCGTTTGAGAAGCATCACCTGGGCGCGCAGCCGATATTTCATTGTCTGAAAAGCCTCAACGATCTGGTGAGACTTTCCCAGGCGCTGGGTGTGGAGTTTCCGTTCTCTGAATATACGGCTATTGAACATATCCCGGTAATTGAAGTGGAGTTCGTGCATCTTGCGGGCCTGGATGCCCACCTCGGGCAGCTGACGCTGCTCGATACGCCCGGGCCGAACGAGGCCGGACAGCCGCATCTGCAAAAAATGCTCAGCGAGCAGTTGTCCCGCGCATCGGCGGTGCTGGCCGTAATGGATTATACCCAGCTTAAATCCATTTCTGATGAAGAAGTCCGCCAGGCGATTTCCGCGGCGGGAAAATCGGTGCCGCTGTATGCGCTGGTCAATAAATTCGATCAGAAAGATCGCAATAGCGATGATGAAGAACAGATTCGGGCGATGATCTCCGGCACCTTAATGAAAGGCAATATTTCGCCTGGTCAGATTTACCCCGTGTCGTCCATGTGGGCGTATCTGGCGAACCGCGCGCGCTATGAGCTAAGTTCGCATGGACGACTGCCGGATCATCAGGAGCAACCCTGGGTGCAGGATTTTGCCGAAGCCGCACTCGGACGTCGCTGGCGTACGGCGGACCTGGACGATATCGACCATATCCGACATTCTGCCGATTTGCTCTGGGAAGATTCGCTCTTCGAGCAACCGATACGGAAACTGATTTACGCCGCCTATGCCAATGCCTCGCTCTACGCGCTGCGTTCAGCCTCGCATAAGCTTCTTAACTACGCGCAAAACGCCCGAGAGTATCTCGATTTCCGCTATCAGGGTCTGACGGTGGCCTTTGAGGCGCTGGAGCTGAATATCGCACGTCTGGAAGAGGACATGGCGCTTTTGCAGACGCGTCAGCGCGTGGTGAGCGATGAGGTGAAACACGAGGTTGAGGAAGCGCTGAACGCCACCGCGGACTTTATGGGATCCCAAAAAACCGCGCTTCACCAGGCGATTGACCAGGTGTTCAGCACGCTCCCGATTCTTGATTCGGCAGGCACCGAACGGCAGCAACTTCGCGGTGAGAGGGTGAAGCAGCTGGTGCTGGACGATGAAGGGCAGGCGCAGATTGCGCTGAGTAAATTACGCGCCTCCTGCGAGCGGGTGATGCTGGATGCCCAGACGAAAATCGGCCGGGAGCTGGCGTTACGCTTCGATCAGCTGGAGTCCACGCTGGCGCGTTCTCTTAACGAAGCCATGCGTCCCATCGAAACGCGTATTAAAGAGCATCTGAGCCATGCGGGCTTTCGGGCGCGGATCAGCTTCCCGGCGTTTCAGGCAAGCCAGCTTAACTTCAATACGCGAGCGCTGTTTAACGATGCGATTGCGCAGGACGACAGCCAGGCCGCCCCGCCTTCCGGCGGGAGCAGCATGCGCGAAACGGTCTCTCGCTGGCTCAATAATCCTGGCTGGGGCTGGGACGAGTATGTGGAAACGCGCACGCGCTATGTTATCGACATTGCGCAGCTACATGACAAATTTAAGCAACATATTGATCAGTTTTGTGAACAAATACGTAAAGCTTTGTCCGCGCAGGTCGATGTCTCTGTTACGGCAGGAATGGCGACGTTCTTTGCAGAATTTTCGTTGTGCCTGACCGGGTTACAGGAAAGCTTGCGTGATAGCCTCGCAGTGCGTCAGCAAAATGAGCACTCAACCCGAGCGCTCTGCCAGTTGTTGAAGCAAAGCATCACTACTGCGACGTGGATACAGGAAGATACCCGACTGTTACGCGATGATATTCAAACTCTATTCGCGGCAGAGCAACCATGACAACACCACTACTGGACGGCCCCGGGCGAACGCTGGAGTGTATTAATCCAAAATTTATGGTCGATCTGGTGCAGGGGGGAGACGCGGCGCGTCATCCTCGCCTGGGACCACAGCAGCTGCAGTTTCGCGAGCGTTTGACGCAGGAAATCATGACGCATACCCGGCTACGCCCCTGGGCGATGGCGGGGATGCTCAATGAAAATGCGGCGCTGCGCCTGGGGCTGGCGGAAAAGCTGGCCGGGATGCTTGATCCGGGCCATCTCGCGCTGACGCTAATGGCAGAGAAGCTGATCGCGCTGCGTCAGCAGACTCACCCACGCACCCTGCTGTCTCCCGGACTGACGCAGCAGTACGCCGATCTCGTGTCTCATTTTACCCAACGCGCAGCCTGGAAAGAAAAGGCGCTGACCCAGCGCGGGCTAACGGTGCAGGCGGGTGAGCACAGTGAGCAAATTTTTACCCGCTGGCGGGCCGGACATTATGATGGCTGGTCGCTGGCCGGGCGCTGTTTTATCGTTCTGGAAGAGCTGCGCTGGGGAGCATTTGGCGACGCATGCCGCCTCGCGAAAGAAGATGTGGCGGCCATGCTTAAGGATAACCTGCGCAGCATGGCGGCTAACTATCTGGCGCAGGGCATTAATGCCTCACCCACGACCCGCCATTTTTATCACCAGTGGCTGACAGCGCCTGCTTCTCCCGGATCGATCGATCATAAAGACATGCTGGGCTGGCTGGGGGACTGGTGTCAGGCGGATAAGCATCCGGTGAGCTGGTCAGTGACGCAAAACTGGCAGACCGTCGCACTGGGGATGCCGAGGCTCTGTTCGGCAAAACGGCTGGTGGACGGGATGGTGGAAGAGATTTTTGGGTAAATCCCTTACCCCTCACCCTCTCCCCGCAGGGAAGAGGGGAGGGTTTGGTGCAGTGTGTTAATGGCGGAGTTCGACCGCTTTTCGTTCGATATTCTGCTCGGGGGCATTGGCGTAGCGTTTCGCATATAGCGCCGTGATGATCGGCACCAGTAGCGCAGTGACAATCACGCTGGCGGCAACCAGCGCCGTCGCTGAAGCGGCTACCGGTTCGAAGGCCGGGTTAATCTGGGCAATAATCACCGGGTTAGCGACGGCAGCGCCTGCGGCTGAAGAGGCGGCGACGCCCGCCGTGCCGTTTCCTCCCCCGATCACGCGGTCGGCAACGATCAGCGGAATACCGGTAATGACGATTACGGCGACACCCAGCACAATACCCAGCAGGCCGGTATCAAGGATAACCTTCAGGTTGATGGTGTTCCCCAGCGCAAAGCCGAAGAACGGGATCAGCACCGGCGTGGCTTTGCTGAAGAAATCACGCAGATCGTGATCGAGGTTGCCAAGGGCAAAGCCGATCAGGAAGGGCAGGATTGCGCCGACAAAGTGGTGGGGTTCAAAAGAGGCCAGGCCAGCTGACCCCAGGATCAGCATCGTCATCAGCGGGCCTGATTCGAGAGACATCAAGACAAATGCGCCGGACTCTTCTTTCGTCCCGTACTGGTTCATCAGGCTGGCGTACAATCCGCCGTTAGTCATATCCATCGCGGAGACAATCGCCAGTACCGATAACCCCGCGAAGAACCCGGTCTGAATTCCATTCTCCGGGATGAACATCGCGCATATCATCGCCACCGCCCAGGCTACCGCTATTTTGGTTATTACCAGCGTGCCGGATTTCCGTAATACGGTACCGGTCGCCCGCAAATTAATGGATGCACCGATACAAAAAAACCAGACGGCAAGAATTGGAACCGTGCCCGTTATCATGCCTTTTGTGAAACCACCAAAATAAGCCCCGGTATCAGGGGCAAGGGTATTCAGGATGGCGCCCAGCACCAGCGGAACCAGCATCATACCGCCGGGTATGCGTTCTATCGTGGCTTTAATCTTCATGGACAATCCTCACATCTGACCCCGCAGGACGGGCGTTCGGTGTTAAAAATTAGTCAATAAATTCAATTGATTGGCATTTGTGTTTGAGTGGTGTTTCTCGATAATCCCGCCAGGAAAATAAATGTTTTCTCTCGATTAACTTCATTGGAAAACACATGAAATGCTGTATTCGGATTTATCATGCGATCATTGGAATATTGATTCAATCAAAATAAAACATCGTTTTAGTTATCTTTGTCACATATTCAATGTAAAACTATCGGCGGCGTCATGATGAAGAAAATTTATGTAAATTGAATGTGAGTAAACGTGGTTTGTTTTTTTGTTGCGAAAGAACTCATGACGTGCGTGAGAGAGCTCATGAGGCGGGGATGAGAAAGGGCTTATTTGCACTGATTGACAAATACTGGACTGAGTTGACCTGAAGCTTAAATATGTGTGAAGTTGATCACAAATATAAACGCTGGTAGGGTAAAAAGGTCATTAACTGCCCAGGCAGGCGTCAACAGGTTCGGTTGTATCGACGTAAAACGTCAATGTAAGTAAACCTGCTACGCTTGAATAAGGCGATTCGCATGGAGCGGATCCCATGGTTCACAGAACGCACACTGGACTGTGAAACAGACAGGGCCGAGTCAACGAGGATAGCTATGCTGAGAAGGAAAAAGATTAAACCCATCACGCTTCGCGACGTCACCATTATTGATGACGCCAAACTGCGTAAAGCGATTACCGCAGCCTCGCTCGGTAATGCGATGGAATGGTTCGATTTTGGTGTCTACGGCTTTGTGGCCTATGCGTTAGGTAAAGTGTTTTTCCCCGGGGCCGATCCCAGCCTGCAGATGATTGCGGCACTGGGTACGTTCTCCGTTCCCTTCCTGATTCGCCCGCTGGGTGGTCTGTTCTTCGGTATGCTCGGTGATAAATATGGTCGTCAGAAGATCCTGGCTATCACCATCGTCATTATGTCGATCAGTACATTCTGTATCGGTCTTATCCCTTCTTATGCCACCATCGGCATTTGGGCGCCGATTCTGCTGCTGATCTGTAAGATGGCACAGGGCTTCTCCGTGGGCGGTGAATATACTGGCGCCTCGATCTTCGTTGCCGAGTATTCTCCTGACCGTAAGCGCGGGTTTATGGGAAGCTGGCTGGACTTCGGCTCCATTGCCGGTTTTGTCCTGGGCGCGGGTGTGGTGGTCCTGATTTCAACCGTAGTGGGGGAAGAAAACTTCCTCGACTGGGGCTGGCGTATCCCGTTCTTCCTGGCTCTGCCGCTGGGGATCATTGGCCTCTACCTGCGTCATGCGCTTGAAGAGACGCCTGCGTTCCAGCAGCACGTTGATAAGCTGGAGCAGGGTGACCGCGAAGGGCTGCAGGACGGTCCGAAGGTATCGTTCAAAGAGATTGCCACTAAGCACTGGCGAAGCCTGCTGGTCTGTATCGGTCTGGTGATCTCCACCAACGTGACCTATTACATGCTGCTGACCTACATGCCGAGCTATCTGTCGCATAACCTGCACTACTCGGAAGATCACGGTGTGCTGATCATTATCGCCATCATGGTGGGTATGCTGTTTGTGCAGCCGATTATGGGCCTGTTGAGTGACCGCTTTGGTCGTCGACCGTTCATTATTCTGGGAAGCGTTGCGCTGTTTGCCCTCGCCATCCCGGCATTTATTCTGATCAACAGTAATGTACTGGGGCTGATTTTTGCCGGTCTGCTGATGCTGGCGGTGATCCTTAACTGCTTTATCGGGGTGATGGCCTCAACGCTGCCCGCGATGTTCCCGACCCATATTCGCTACAGCGCACTGGCCGCGGCCTTCAACATCTCGGTGCTGATTGCCGGTCTGACCCCGACGCTTGCCGCCTCGCTGGTGGAGAGCACGCAGAACCTGATGATGCCTGCTTATTACCTGATGGTGATCGCGGTGATTGGTTTGATTACCGGTATTACCATGAAGGAGACGGCGAATCGCCCGCTGAAAGGCGCAACGCCTGCGGCATCGGATATCCAGGAAGCGAAAGAGATCCTCCGTGAGCACTACGATAATGTAGAGCAGAAGATTGAGGATATTGACGCCGAGATTGAAGAACTGCAGAAAAAACGTTCCCGACTGGTGGATCAGCATCCACGCATCAACGAGTAACAAAAAACCCGCCGCTGGCGGGTTTTCTTTTATTAGCATCCTGCGGCGATGTAGTCGCCATTGGCGCTGATGGGGATCACCGTCAGGAACAGCACCGTCGCGAACAGGATCAGGACTATCCCTCCGGCTATTTTGACGGTCGGCACCAGCCATTTTAACGAGGCGCTTTCTCCGAACCAGGCCACCGTGCGTTCGCGGGCGTAACGTACAGCCAGTGAAAGCCCCATAATAGAAAGAGCGGTTCCCAGCGACATGGTCATGACTGCGGCCATCCCCCAGGTAACAATGCCCAGCGCGTTCGAAAACATCAGAATCATAATCGCCCCGCTGCACGGGCGTGCGCCAATCGCCAGTATCACGCCCAGACGGGTTTTCCAGTCGCCCTGCGTCAGGTCTGCACCTACGCCGTGATGGCCGCAGCCACAGTGTTCGTCGTGCTGATGAAGGGGCTTAATGGCAGAGACAGACATCTTGCGCGGGCGCAGGCTCTTCAGCGCCCGGTAAATGACGAATGCGCCGAATGCGCCAATAAGCACTGCGCTGATCTTCTCCACATACCAGCGGCTGGTACTGATATCCCCTGAGGCGAGGTTAAACCCTACCGCCAGGATAAAGACAAACATAATGGCGCTGACGCCCTGCATCAGGCTGCCTAGGAAAGGGACGACCCGGGCGGCCAGCTCGCTTTCCTTATTGGTAGTCAGATAGGTCGTCACAATGAATTTTCCGTGCCCGGGGCCAATGGCGTGGAGTACGCCATAAAGGAAAGCCCCCGTTAACAACCATAATCCGCCGCTGTACTGGTGGTTATTCAGCTGCAGCAGGTACATCACCAGATAGCGGTGCAGGGTAATTTGCGTGGCAAGACACCACTGGATAAAGGCGTTCCAGTGCGCATGCAGGGTAAAACCGGCAAAGAGAATTGCCAGCAGCATCAACCCAGCGGTAGGGAGACGCCAGTCACGGGTGAGGCGTTGTGTGGTCATGAAGCGGCCTGCACAGAGAAGAGTATTTGCCGCCAGTATAGTTGATCTTCCCGCTCAGTTCGTGGGATCGCATTGGGAACTATGCAGAATTGTGGATAACTTTGTGCATAAATGGGTATAAGGCGGGGGTTTGCTGGGGAATGCAGCAGTCAGTCATTTTTTTGCAACTTTTCGGTTGCGGTCGTTCGCGAACTCCCTATAATGCGCCTCCATCGACACGGCGGATGTGAATCACTTCACAAACAGCC
>NZ_JBRIQR010000046.1:0-33184 GCF_052983755.1 Enterobacter sp. CFEC122
TGCACCTGAAGAAAGTGGGCTTTCAGATGGTATAGAGGTATCGCTTCCCTCATTTTCAATCTTCACACCAAAGCAGGCATGTTCCTTTTGTACAAGGAAGGTTTCTTTTACAGAAACAGAATCCTGCTTTGAATTATCTAATTGTAGAGGTGTTAAATACTCCATAAACTTTTGATCTAAGACATTCTCTAGCAATACATTAATAGGAGGCTTAGGTTCAGTATCTATAGTATTTCCATCATTCAGAAACCTATTAAGATCTGCAAGTGTTAATCTTTCGTTTAAACCATTTATAAAATTTGCCAAGTCAGGAAATAAATTATTTAATACCAACCCGGTACTAATAGCCGACCTAATTAAATCCAGTTGGTCACCCCTATGACAAAGTTCTGTTTTTTTCAAGAAACTATAAACATAGGGTGCTTTTCTTTCGGATATCCAGAAAGACCGGATCTGAATCCGGTCGTTATCTGCCTTATTTGAGATAGGGTATTTAGCCATGTTCTAGCTCATTATTCTGAATAAATAGTATCAGCAATTGCCAAAGATAATGCGAACTGCGGATTGTCTACCATGATAACTTTAGCCGTTTCAAAATGTTTACGAATAGCTGTTTCGATGAGATATGAACCTCCCCCAACAAGGAAAACATTATGAGGCCTCTCTTCGACTTGTGTAACCGCTCTGATTACTTTACTTTGCAACTTCTGTACCGCAGAGTTTACCGCATCAAAAACACCGTCACGCTTGTCCTCTGCAACCTTCAAAGCTGATTTATCATGACGATTATCAACAAGATGATGAATGTAAGCATTACTCGTATTCAGTTTCTCAGATTCAAGATACCTGCTGATCTCATCGTAAACAATAGAACAACCAATACGGTCAAAACCTTTTACTTTCGAAATCTGTTCTAATTGCCCAGTAATACTTGCAACATCAAGAGTAGTACCACCAAGATCAATTACCAAACTTGATTCAAATGAAGCAATATCCTCAATTTCATCTGCCCGGGTCACAGCTGGTAAAGATTCAGGGAAAACAGTCACAGACAAAACGTTAAAAGAATAGCGTTTACCGTCAAGATAACGCTCTACTGGTTTCATCAGATTATCTTTTTTTCTCTGAATATTTTCAATATTCGTTTCCCCTAAAGCAGTATAGAACTGGCTAAGTGGTAAAGTAACAAAGAGGTGAACATCCTGAGGAACTAAACCAGAAGCATGAAGTGCATGGTGAACATTTAACCGGCTAATTTCATCGTATTGGTGAGATACATCAGTCGATTCCAGTGAGTTACTAGATTCGCTGTGATGCGAAAACCTTTCCAGCCCATCAATAAGATAGTTAAAAGGATTGAGACCCTCATGGCGAACACGGAAATCTGGAACAAAACTATTTTGTGTAAGCAAGGGAACTAATTCGTTTCTTTCATTAAGACAAACCAGTTTTGCAGCTTTACTTCCATCATCGACAACGATTTTTAAAGCTTCAGTGATATCCTGCACTGATGGTGAAACAGGACTTTCAGATTTTAATAGTTCAGCCATAAAAACTCTCTTTTATTAATAGGACCATATTAGATATTAACTTTATACATTAATGGTGACCTATTATCAACATTAACACTATTAAAAAAATACGTAAGTCTATGTTATTTCAGCATCCTTCCATTTTAAATACCTTACCGTTAAATTTCCTGTATTCATGTATTAACCATGTTTATAAAGGAGCCAATTATAATCAGAAAGTTACTTTGCATCCTAAGTATGAACTGTTTGAGAGCCAGGACTGGGGCCTTTACCTGTAAGTAACAAAGGTCCTTAGGCTTAGAATCCAAAATGACGCCTTTTTGTAAAAAAATCATAGTTCGAAATACCGTATCATCGATGTAAACATACGTAGAGGAATTTATGGCAGCTGAGCACGTCCAAACTATAGACCTTACAAACTTCTCCGGAAGGATTTTCTTTCTGGCAGATCCTCATGGACATTACTCTGCGCTGTGCAACTTGATCCAATCAGTTACAAAGCCAGAAGAAGAGATAGTAATTTTCTCTACTGGAAATTTGTTTGACTATGGGCCGGAACCCATAGAATTGATGAAGGCGATAAACAGTGGCTTTTTCGATGGACGTTTTGTGAGGCATTTCTCAGCTGCCGGAGCCGGAGAAGAAATGTTAAAAAAATTGTTACCATTAAACAAAGACCGGAGAACATTTTACCCCAGCACATACCTCAATGAGAGATGGTGTGTAATGGGCGGAAAGTGGCATAAAGCTGTGAATCGTTACTATTTAGAGGAAGAGGTAAAAAAACTTCTTAATACCCAGCTTGGTACGATGATGCAGATTTTACTAAAAGGCGATATAAAAATTGGGGTTTGCCCTTCTGATTACGCCCCTATCCGCACATCATTCACTGATACTTATAATGCGCTTCAAGCATTCAACTATGCCAATGTGAATATTTTTCAGAGCCAGTTTCTATTCGGTATGGACCATGCCGTAATACCAATGATGATAAATGACGTCAACCTTATGGTCCTAGGTAGGAATCCTGTAAACAGCATTCGAAAAGCCCATGGTCGTACTCAAAACAATCTTCCAGTACTGATCGGTAATTGTTTGCATATAAATACTGGATCACTCTATATGTCAAAATTAGAAGACCAGGTAATAGTTGCTCCGGGTATACCGCAAACTGACTCACCAGCACTTACATTAGTAGAAATAATCATGAAGAACAATCCAGTTTTATTGTGTCATCAGCTAATACAAACAACAAACAAGTTTTATTCACTTAAAACCTATCCTTTAGAACTCGATTCGATTGAAAACAACATTGAGGTAACAAGATGAAGATAAATTGGAAGATTATCTCAATTTCAACATTACTTTTGCATCTTCACGCAGCAGCTGCACCACATCAAGAGAAAGAGCATAGAAAAGATGCTTTTTCTTCTGCCGCACAGAAAAGTGATTCACTTATATCTGCTAAAGCGGAGCTTATAAACGGAAGGTGGTTTATAAATGGTAAATATAGGCCTGTTCTAAAGACCAGCATGACCAAAACCAATTTCTTAGAAATCATGAATGTTTCAAATAAAGAATCACTTTTTATTGTGATACCAAAACTTGAGTATAATATCATTGCCAAAAATAAAATCTTACTAAATGAAAAAATTGCATTAAGCGAAGGCACATCCGGAAAAAGCATTGTTTGGGTCGAGCCAAAATCAAGTCTAACTATATCGTTTATAAATGACCTTGCTAATACGCCCCTTCAGGCTATCGTTTCGATCACAAGAAACAACAAAGATATAATTGCCATCTTTGGACCGGATCAGGGTAAAGGGTTTACTCTTCCCGGAAATACGTCTAATGATCAAGTGTCCGTTCCTGACTATTCTGACCTAAATATAAAAAAACTTAACATACCTCAAAGTGTTGGTAATCCAGTAACCATCAATCCTAAAGAGAAGAATTACCTCTTAGTTGGACAAGGAAAATATGAAATCTTATCTCTTCCTAAATATCAACATTTAGTATTTTCTGAACCCGTTTATATTGAGAAAAGAAAAAATATCCTCGGTGGTTATGGTTATTGGACGAAAGAAACAATTCTCTACCCCGGTGAATCATTATCTTTTATAACGAGCGCCAAAAACAATCTAAGGAAGCGGGATGATTAAAGTTATCACACTTTTATTGTTTGCATTACTGACTGGTTGTCAGTCAGTAGAAAGTAAAATCGAAGAACTCCCGACAGTTGGTTTTGACCCTATTCTATACAATAAAAGTGAGGCCTTTACTGACGGAAAAGTTACTTTACGTGTCGAAAGTTCAGGAACTGATGTTTGGCTTGTCGCCAAGAATGGAACCAGAAGTTTTATTGAGCTTTCAGGCCTAACGCTAGGTGGTAGTCGTTGTGCTTACAATGCCCGTAGTAAGCAACTTTTGCCCCCAGGCAGCGTAAGCACATTCGTAGTTCCTACGGTTGGAATGCTTGGACTTTGCTTCAACAATGAAGATCAACTTATGTTTATTAACCGTGCTTTTAGCAGAATCTCTCCCAAAGCAAAAGGAAAAGATTCGCTTTCGCTTTTATTTTCTGTTAGTTACGATTTTCCCGGAAAAGCGGACCTAATTACTAACCACGATTTTCAAGAGTTATATCTTTTATTTTTGAATGAGGATAATCTATGAAACAAACATTAATTGTTATTTTAATATGTTTTTGTCACACGGCTTTAGCATATCCATACCGTATCTATACTGTCCCGGAAGGGGCATTAGTAAAAAACATACTAACTAATGAATATCTAGGAAAAACCCCTGTGGTTGTGGACGTGAGCAATACCGAAGCTGGTTCTACTTTTGGGATTTCATTATTTAGACATGAAAATGTTGCTATAAAGATTTTTACAGTAATGCCTTCAGCAGAAAATAATTTTGCTGTTTCTGGACCTGACGTTGCAACTATGTCATTGCCGGGAAAAGCACCTTTAAACGTAGTAAATGATGGGAATGGCGCTTCTGTTCATATAGAACTAAGACCTTATATGTCAGAACCTGCGCACACCCCATATTAATATAACAAGAAATTAAAAATATAAATCATATGAACTGCATCATAAAGATGCAGTTCAATATTTATTCTGGTACTTTTAATTTTTCTTTTATGAACTCCTCTAGTTCCTTAATAAAACCCGCATTTATCCTATTGAATTCAAAGCGAATTTTTCTACCAGTATTGTTTTTACTGATTCTTGCATACTTATCTTTGTTATCAAAAGTAATAAGATCACTTGTTTCCCATTTTGTGGAATAAGTTTTTTCACAAACACTTTCCACAGATTGTGTGATTTTTTCCATTACAACTTTTTGAGCAACCTGGAGATCTCCAATGTCTAAATCTTTTGTTTCCTCTTTAACATTATCTATTACTTCATCTAAAGGAAATAGATTTTTTTGCACATATTTCTGTAAACGAGACAAGCGACTATAATAGGAGTTCGGGATTCCTTCATAATCCGGGAATAAAGAGATCAATGTTTCGTCAATACGGGCCGCCTGGATTCTTTTGGCTACCGATACATGACTAATCCCAAGATATGCTGCGAGTTCTTCATTAGTAGAAAATCCTTTTTCTTCCATTTTTTTGATAAATTGAAACCCAACTTCTCTATATGAAAATTTTCGAGATGTTTGTGCTGCGGATATAATTGAATTTATATCATCTTCGGTTAGTTCATCCGGAAGAACCCACAGGGGGAGATCCTTTTCTGCCTTTATACAGCAGAAACGTCTGCGACTTCCTTCTATTAATAAATAAACCCCATCTCTTTTTACAGCGATCCCTTCGGTATCGACCCCTCTTTCTTCAATCTGCTTAAGAATATCTCTAACAGAATAATCTGTAAGGGCTTCTTGATTTCGTGGGTTCGCTGGATGGACTAAGGTCTCCTTCTCCACTCTCTGGGCTGGAACAATCACATGTTCCGCTTCAAGTCTCCGGCCCTTATGAAGAGTGAATAACTTTTTTATGCGAGGTGCTGTTTTCAAACCCGCAAGACCTGAACGGTGACCGACTTCTGTCCGCTTTGGTGCGTTTAAATATCGAGATTTATCATTCCCGATATGTTGCTCATCGCTCATGCGTTAACTCCTTGCTTAGCTGAAAAACTTTTTATTTCATTTATAAATTGCTGATATACCTGTAATACAGATTCTTCTGCGACATCAAGCTGCTTTGCGGAACAAAGTTCCTCTGATTTTTTGATATCAAGCACTGTACGCCCTTTGGAAGCAGCTGCCTTAAATGCTTCAGAATTTTTTATGTTAGCGGACATCAAAAGGTCCTGAACAGTTCTGATTAATTTATCCAAAACTATTCTTTCATATGGACTTTTGTCATCTACATTGACAGCAAGAACTTTGAACCATTTTAAATTGTCGCCCTTACTTGGTGATTGTTTAAACCTTTCACTTATTGTAAGCATGAAGTCTGTAGTAGAGGCGTAATCATATTCACGTGGTGACACTGCGACAAGAATCCCATCGGCCGCTTCGTCAGCAGCCCAGATCAAAGGTGAATCTTCAGGTGGAGTGTCTATAATAATCAAATCATAGTTCTGCTTCAGTACCGGTAAGATAACTTCCTTGAAACGTAGTAACAAAGACGTACGTTCTTCTCTAGAACATTGCCAGTATTTATCTTTAAAACGAGCATCTGTCGGAAAAGCCGTTATTACGTCCAAGTTTGGCAGATGCGTTGAAAAAGGCATATTAGTGATGATTTCTTCTTCAGAGAATCCTGAATCTAAATATTTTTTATACTCAGAATTTTCTTCATAAATTCCAAGGATTGCATCAATTGCTGTAAGGAAGACATCATCTTCTGAGACACTTTGAATCATGCTGCTTCCAATCGAACCTTGTGGGTCCCATTCGATCATTAATACACGTGCATTGAGTTGTAGATCTAAAGCAGCTGCTACTGCTAAAGCTACAGATGTAGTGCTTTTCCCTGTACCGCCTTTATGATTCTGAGTAACAATAGCTCTGCTAAAGTAATGATCGCGGTACTTGGGATAACCCAGGGCATCCATTATTTTTTGAACATCCCAGCGGGTGTAAAGATGATTTTTGTTTTGATAAATAGGTGCACCAACAAGTTCTTTTTCTTCTAAGTCCGAAAGTATTTTATTGAACGTTACTCGTGACTTCCCAAAAAAATCAGAGAGATTTTTTTTATTCAAACAGTGGTTATAGATCAGTCTATCAACACCATCAACACTATCATCAGAAACAGATACTCTTGATGAAGCCATCAGAGATTCCTTTAGAGAAATCTGCTCGCTTTTCATGCGCTGACCAACGAGGGCGATCTTTTCAAGTAAATTCATGGTTATGACCTTTTTGCACTGAAAACCGACTTTTACGCATATATGTAAACTTTACGTATAATGCGTCCATTTCCTTGTTATGCGTACAATTCTATCCTTAGTTTCAATCTTAAGCTAATGTTTGTTTACTTTTTTATGATTTTTTGTGAGCTTAACTTGCAGATGTGAGCTCAGACTCTCTAGTCCATACCTAATGCACAACCTGTTTAAACCACGATTCTTGTCTCCTTCTCTACGCTTTGAAGTTAAGAGCTCCATTAATGAATCTTCACGCCTACCCTATTTCTTGCTTAGACCCTAAAATCTATCTCACCGGTGTGCTGATATACGTTTCCTAACTGTGAACCGTTGTCGTCAGTCCAGTCTAAAGATATGAGGTGTTAATCTCTTGAGGAGGCACACTACGAATTATGGGAGCAGAGTTAGCAACCTCACCCCGAAATGAAACCCAACTTAAGGAGGCAACCCCAGTGTGGAGATTAAGGGGGTTAAATCTGCCAGCGGCTGACAGTGTCCCAGCTGCTGCTCAGTCACACCACGCCCTGATTTAATCCCCTGCCCGGTATTGTAATGACCGAAAAAAACCCGTGCACTGGTGTCGGCAGACCGGCATGCATGAATATGACGTTAATCTGTATCAGCAGGCACTTTTCGCATAATGGGAGCAAGTGATAGCAACGCCGCCCAGAACGGAATGCCAACATCAGGACTGAACCCAAGTTTGGCGATTAAGGGGGTTAAATTTGCAAGCGGATGACAGTGCCCCCAGCTGCTGCTCAGTCACACCACGCTTGATTAAATCTCTCGCCAGGTCTTGTTTTGACCGAAAATAGCCCAAGCACTGATGTCGGCAGACCGGCATATAGGAATATGACGTTAATCTGTATCAGCAGGTACATTTCGCATTATGTGAGCAAGTGATAGCAACCCAGCCCGGAACTGAAGGCCAGCATGAGGACAGAACCCCAGTTTGGCGATTAAGGGGGTTAAATCTCACAGCGGCTGACAGTGCCTTCAGATGCTGCTCAGGCATACTACTCTCCCTGATATAATCTCCCATATGTTCTTGAGATCGTCGGAAATCGCCCATGCACCGGTGTCGGCAGACCGGTATGCAGTAATGTGAATTTAATCTGCATCATCAAGCACATTTCGTATTATGGAAGTAAGTGTTAGTAAACCAAAGCCCGCCCAGAACGGAAGGTCAACATCAGAACAGAATCCCAGTTTGGCGATTAAGGGTGTTAAATCTGCAAGCTGCTGACAGTGCCCCAGTTGCTGCTCAGTCACACCACGCCCTGATAGAATCTCCTGCCCGGAAATGTGATGACCGAAAAAAGCCCGTGCACTGGTGTCGGCAGACCGGCACGCAGGAATATGACGTTAATCTGTATCAGGAGGCACATTTCGCATTATGGGAGCAAGCGATAGCAACCCAAGCCCAGAACTGAAGGCCAGCATCAGGACAGAACCCCAGTATGGCGATTAAGGGGGTTAAATCCGCCAGTGGCAATAAGATCCCGAGCGGTGTTTAAGAAATATTTCCCGAAGGACAATCTTCCGCTCGTACGATGAATATAGTGTTCAACCCGGGAGAGGGATCACTTAACCTGCTTAGCCTAAATCTTACGTCATTCTCTAAACGGAGTTTAAGCTTAATGGTCCTGAGAAAGTTAAAAGGACTACCCATAATGACGGTTTGAGATGGCGAATAAGGGTTTTTTCTGCCAGCGGCTGACATTGCCCCAGCTTCTGCTCAGTCACACCACGCCTGATTAAATCTTCCGCCAGGTCTTGTTATGACCGAAAATTGTCCGTGCACTAGAGTCGTAAGACCTGCATACAGGAATGAGGCGTAAATCTTTATCAGGTGGCAAGGTTCGCATCATGGGAGCAAGGGTCTTGAACTGGAGGTTAACATCATAAAATCCCAGATTGGCGATTAAGGGTGTTAAATCTGACAGCGACTGAAAGTGCCTTCAGATGCTGCTCAGGTATATTACACCCTGAAAAAATCAAGCATCTGTGCTTGCGAATATCGGAAAAGGCCATGCACCGGTGTCGGCAGACCGGCATGGGCAATGAGACGTTAATCTGTATCAGCTGGCGCATTTCGTATCATGGGAACAAGTGTTAGCAACCCTCTCCAGGACGGAAGGACACTATCAGGACTGATCCCAGTTTGGCGATTAAGGGGGTTAAATCTGCCAGCGGCTGACAGTGCCTTCTGATGCTGCTCAGACATACTATGCACAGATATAATCACCCGTCCGTCCTTGTGATTATCGGAAAAGGCCATGCACCGGAGTCGGCAGACCGGTATGCAGTGATGTGACTTTAATCTTTATCAGCAGGCGCATTTCGTATTAAGGGAGCAAGTGTTAGCAACCCTGCCCAGGACGGAAGGACACTATCAGGACTGAACGCCAGTTTGGCGATTAAGGGGGTTAAATCTGCCAGTGGCTGACAGTGCCTTCTGATGCTGCTCAGACATACTATGCACAGATATAATCACCCGTCCGTCCTTGTGATTATCGGAAAAGGCCATGCACCGGAGTCGGCAAACCGGTATGCAGTGATGTGACTTTAATCTTTATCAGCAGGCGCATTTCGTATTAAGGGAGCCAGTGTTAGCAACCCTGCCCAGGACGGAAGGACACTATCAGGACTGAACGCCAGTTTGGCGATTAAGGGGGTTAAATCTGCAAGCGGATGACAGTGCCCCAGCTGCTGCTCAGTCACACCACGTCCTGATAAAATCTCCTGCCCGGTAATGTGATGACCGAAAAAAGCCCGTGCACTGGTGTCGGCAGACCGGCACGCAGGAATATGACGTTAATCTGTATCAGCAGGTACATCTCGCATTAGGGAGCAAGTGATAGCAACCCCGCCCAGAACTGAAGGCCAGCATGAGGACAGAACCCCAGTTTGGCGATTAAGGGGGTTAAATCCGGCAGCGTGAGTAAGTGCCCGTGCTGTGTTAAAGAAATATTCCCTAAGGACAATCTTCCGCTCGGCCTTTTGTATAAAGTTGTCACCCCGGGAGCGGGGATCACTTTACCTGCTTAGCCTAAATCTTACGTCAATCGCTATCCGGAATTTTAGCTTAATGGTCCTGAGCAAGTTAAAAGGGCTACCCATAATGACGTCCCCAGATGGTGATAAAGGAGTTAATTCCGCCTTCGGCTTACAGTGCCGCAGCTGCTGCTCAGCAACACCACGCCCTGATTAAATCTCCCGCCTGTCCTTGTGATGACCAAAAATAGTCCGTGCACTGGCGTCGTAAGACCGGCATACAGGAATGAGGCGTTAATCTTTATTAGGTGGCAGGATTCGCATCATGGGAGCAAGGGCCCTAGAACTGTAGACTAACATTAGAAAATCACAGTTTGGCGATAAAGGGGGTTAAATAAGTTAAAAGTCTTCGGTGAGCAAATTGGATAAATTTTCAGAAACCAAACCGTTAATAATAAACTTTTAGAAGAATGATTAAAGGATATTAAGTTTTGTATGCAAAATGACACCAGTGATCTGTTTTCACTAATAATGCCGCGCTACTTTGATTACCTTTGGTAAACAAAAATGTAATTTACGTGATTTTCATCTTATAATGTCAGTATTGAAGTTATAAATTTTGTTTACTTAATGCGTACACAACCTAACTGCGATTTGTATTTATGTCACTGTTTTTACACCACATTAATTATAAAACCAAAATTTGCAGCACAGTGATGAACTCATTAAGTCACAACCTCATTTGTTTACTTAAGGCATACAATAAAAAACCAGATTCTTATGAGACATCTGGTTTAATTATTTTTGCTTGAAGATATTTACTCTACGCGGCCAAACCCGCTGCTACTTCTTGAGCATAGAGAATTTCTATTGCCTCGCCATAGCTACAATTCTCGCGGCTTTGAATTTCCCATAATTTACTCCTGTCAGCACTATCCGTAGTAAAACAAAGCTCCATTTTCCGGTCTACGTATAACCGACAGATCTCTTGGAAGTTTTCGAACCTGACTAACATCTCTGAAAACACCTTTTTGACTGTACGAATATTTTTCATACGTTCATATTCTGCATCTGAAGTAGAAAAATATTTATTAGCCTTCATTGCTTCAATGCTTTCTTTTTCTTGTTTCATGATTATCTTCCAAGGCGAGTTAGCAGTCAGGGCCCGGCCAACAGAAGAAGTAAAATAATCTTCAAACGACTGTGTGATACAGATGCCAGCGCAGTTTGTTTTCCTGAACCTACGCCATGCCGCTTCGAGGAAGGAAGAGAAGAATTGGTTTGATTGATTTCCGGCACCTGATGAATTATCAGGACGAATGTACTCCCATGCTTCATCAAGGATGAACAAGCGACGACGCCCATCTTTTTTGATGAACATTGCATGCTGAGCAGCCTGAATGATAGACATTAATACAACTGTCTGAAGGTGGGGGGTGCCTTTTAGCTCCTCCAGTTCCAAAACAATAAATCTGCTGTCGAAGTTGATTGGAGGCAACGTATCGGTAAACCGGTGCCCATAAATTCCACCTTCGCACCATGCTCCGAGTTGCTCCCCAATATCCTTTATACGTTTGTCTTCATGCTTCTTGCAACGCAGAGCAAAGCCGGTTATTGAACCGGTCCGACCTGATTTTCTGGATTCTTGGTACTCTTCTGCAATAAGCTGAAGCATCACTGATTGTTGATAATCATCGATAAGGCCTTTCTCTGAAGCCATAATTTTTAGCTGATTCAAAACCATTATGGTCTGAGCAACTTTGTCTTTTTCTGCATCGTTTGAAGTTGATTCACCGGTAAATTCAGGTGCTTCGTTAAATACATCGTCGTTAACAGTGATGTCAGTTAGGAAGGCAAAGGGATTTAGGGTGAAGTCAGGGGTTTTACCGAAATCAATAAATTGACTGTTTGTATATTGTTCCGCAATCCCCTGGTAAGAACGGCCCACGTCCACAACAAATACTTGAGCACCGTCAGGATCATCATCTGGGTATTCGTTTTCTAAAAAATGCTTAAATGTTGAGCGATAATGAACGAGGTTATTAGATCGCGGTCCAGCTCCAAGATAGTTATTGATTAGATATGCTGTCCAGAATGACTTCCCTGCACCTGACGTTGCACCAATAACCATGTTATAGCTTGCAGAAGTCTTGAAAATATCAAGTCCCATGAGTTGACCTTCACGAGAAACTAAACTCAGTACTGGTCTATCTGTATTACCTTTCCAGGGCCCAAAGATCGGTGTCATATGAGCCGCTCCGGTGTTGCTCACTACTTCGGAACGGTCAAGGTCGAAAATTGTCTTTGGGTCATTGCACATTGGCAGACATGACATAAATGACGGGAAAACGATAAAGGAATCATCTGCTACTTTGACCCGGCTTTCGAGGTAAAAGGATTTGAGATCGTTAGCTGCTGTCTGCACAGAATTGGCATTACTACCCATAACAGTGAAAGTAAGATACCCTCTTAAAAGCTTTGCGCCATCCTCAAGCTCGCGAGTTACGGCCATGTAGTCATTATCCATATCCCGCAGGCGAGGGCAGAATGTGACAACTGAAGGTATACTTGCCTGTTTATTAGTGATTGCTTTGTAGCGGACGTTTTCTTTTGACAACTTGAGCGGATCGGCAAACTGAACAGTCTGAGTGATCATAAATGGGCTGAAAATTGTCTTACGTCCATGCATCCAGTTAACTACTAACTCATACATACAACCGAAATTGACGTATTCAGGAAACTTTACAACGGAAAGTTGTTTGAAGTAACGATGCTCAGATTCGTCGTCACTTTGTGTGACTGATGAGAAATGATTTTCTGTGACTGTATACTTACGGCCGGGAACGTTAACTTGTTCATTAAGCCTTTTCATAGTGTTAACGTCTATGAAACCTTCAGCCCACCGGGAGTTCTTTCCGGGGTTTACGACCTTATCTATACAATAGAGCCAGTTTTCTGCATCGACCTTAAACGGATGCAATCCAATCGTAATTAACTTACTTACAAGTTCAGAGTAAAGTGAATCGATACGCGAATGTTCCAGCTCGGTAGGAAGGGCAGACTGTAAAGGAATCGATAGCGAGATCCATACCTGAAAATCCCTCAACATAAGGTTATCATGATCAGGTTTTAAAGGCTTATGCATACTTCTGTCGTAGTAGTCCAACTGATAACCATTAAGCAGATCTGCTTTAAGCTTATCGTTCCCAGTCATACGCCCACCTCGCACAGCTGACCAAGCACTAAGCTGTAAAGTCAGGTCTGGCAATGCAGTCAGAGATATTTGACAGACAGTATCTGTAGGGAAATCCATTTTGAACATTTCAGCAAGAACATCTTGCTGATTATCAAAAACTCCAGGGGATGGATTACAGATAAACATAAACCCTAATCTGTTGCCATCAATCAAAAAATAGTGAGTCCCTGCTAATTGATCGTAAACAGGGATAAACCCACCTAATTGATGGCGATTTAAACCGCTATTGTAATTATTGATAGCTTCCATATTTGACCTTACAGTTGTCTAACAATGCCGTTCGAAGAGACAGCTTTAGTTGCTTTTTGTTGCTGCTGCATATTTTCCCGGGCCGCATCCTGTACTTCTAAAGGAACTATGCGAGCTGGGTTTGAGGTCGAATTCTTGCCAGCAATCCATGTTTGCGGTTTTACGTTGACATAAACGTAGCCGGGAAGATTAAGCGCATCGTTATCATCGGTATAAGGTGCAAAAGTAATTCTCATTACTTTCCCCTGTTGCAGAACAGCAAGTGGTTCAGGAGCCACTACAGCTTGTTTATAACCTTGCGAACGGTATTGCTGGATCTGCCCAGGGTTGAGAGTCGGGTTAACGGGCTGGCCATTGTAAAGAGAGTACATATCCTTACCAGGGCTGATATCAGAATTAGGTGCAACGTAGCGTGGGGCATTTCCAGCAGAAACCGGATAGCTTGTTTGTTTAACGACTTCCGCAGCCGGATGAACGAAAGGGTTACCAGTTGAAGAGGCAGTGCTATAACTGCTAGTCATCCTTACGTTTGAATTAACCGGTACACCAGAAATAGGCCGTGGTCCAATGGATGAAGTAGGGGCACCCATTTTTAAAGTTTTATCGTACATGACAGGTAACTGACCAACTGGCTTAATTTCGGTTTTTGAATAAGCCACAGGCTGATTTTTAAGGGTAGTAGACTGTGGATATTTGACTTCCCCTGGAGGGCTAATTTCAGTTGGATAACGGCTGTCATTGACAGCCGATTTCTCCTTTCCCGATTCCGACTCTTCCCCCGCCAGTGCAGACAGATCATCTCGATTATTAGTTAACTCCATAACTTCGCGAGGACCTTTACAGATAACGCCCTTTTCAATGCCTGGACATTCGGATTCGGAACTACCGATGGAGCACCCCGTAAGATATGAGGATGTACCTACAACCAGAGCACTGAGTACCAATCTTTTGATGTTCATAAACTAGCCTTAATTTGTCTCAAATGGATTTTTTAAGAGAGGTTCAACGCTTTGGTTCAACCAGTAGTCGAAATCTTTTGGAATGCCATTACCAGCCAAACCATCCTGTCTGACAACTGAAGGTACACCCTGCAATTTATAAATTCCTGCGAGCATCAATGACGCTACCAAAGGTTCCGCCGGACATTCTTCTGCTTCTTTTTGAGAGAGCAATCTTTTTTCAATGTCGGATTTGCTTCCCATTAGCCAACGAAGAATATCGAGGTTGTTTATTTTTCCTTTTTCTTTACTACACCAGAGCCTTCTAAGCTCTTCTTTTGGCTCACCGGGTGAGGGAACTAAAACAATATCTATCCGATACTTGTCCCGATCTGCATAGAATTTCTTAACAAGTTCCATGCAACCGTCACAATCAAGTGTTATGAAAATGGCTGCTTGTCTTTTAAGCTTTGAATTTCCCAGAGGAATGGACGCTACAGTTTCCAGAGGGAAGGGGGCCTCATCAAGACTAATAAAATAGGAATTCCTGATTTCTTCTACAGTCAGAACAGGTTTACGTTTAATTACATCAACAAGGCTTCCCCCAGTAAGGGAGTATCGGCCATCGGTCGTTACTGCCATTAGCTGCGAACGTTCGTCCTGAAAGAGGTATAGCCCACCAGAAGGAATGTATATGGCATCCTTAGGTTTATATCCTTTCATTTTTGATAACACACCCGAGATCTGACTGGGTGAAACGCCACCTTCCTTTGCCTTTGCCATTAACGCAGCAGCATCACTATTAGTTAGGACCTGCTCTGAAGCATAAGTGACCGTATTCGCCATAATGGCGAAAGCCGCCATTAAAGGGAAAAGTAACTTTTTCACTATTGGGTGCCCTCTACTTCTTTGCATTATAAGAACTTGATTGTACCGCTTCAGAGCTATCTTCAAGTTCCATATAAGTGACGATTTCAACACTATCCGGTACAGTAACGGCAAGCGTTGCATCAATAATTAAATAGCCACGGTCACGGTAGATCTTCATTAATGTTCTGAAATATTCTTCGAATTGAGATCTATCATTGTCAGCAGTACGGCCTCCGTGATGCTTGAAAAATTCCTTACGTAATTCAGGCATGTCAAGCACTGCAATCTTGTACGAAGGCTGGGATTGTTTATTGAAGTAATCGTAAACATTCATAAAGCCTTTATAACCATAAATAATGACCAATACGGCAAAGGCGAAGAAAAATAAATACTTCAATATTTTTTCAATATCAATTTCGAAGGTAATTTTTTTTGTTGTCCTTTCTCGCACCATTTTTTTAGTGATTTCAGGTCCAGCTGATTCAGGCGATTCTTTTTTTTCTAAACTATCCATTTAAACCTCAGCGACTGGTCAGATTCGTTGGAATTGTAGTTCCGGTCTGAACGACAAATGTAATAGCTCGGCCAGGGCTAATTTCTACGATTGGCCACTGTTGTTCTGCAATTGCGGTGTAGTAATCGACGAGTCGATTAAGACCACCTTGAGCTGCACCAGCCCCGGCTAATGCCCCAAGTGCACCAAAATTAGGGGACTGATACTGAGCCTGTGAATTAGGGTCGATGTTAAGTGAAGATACCTTACTGGGACTTAAGCTACCGGCAAGTGAAGAAAGTCCACCGGCAAATGCAGCTCCTGCAATTGCGTTACCATTTCGGCTGATAAGCGTGCCTCGGATCCCATTTTTTCCGTCATTTTCACTTACAGCATATGCTTCCAGTTTTACGTCAAAAGCTTTCCCTTTTGAATTAACACAAGAGATAGAAGTGGCACGTATGTAAGCACGCTGTGACGCCAGATCACCAACAGCTGAACCCAGAAGGTTACAGTCACGCAAATCCATGGTGAAATTATTGGGCATGATGACATCTTTTTTAATACGCATCGTTACTGGCATTGGTTCTGATTTGGAAGAAAGGCTTGTAGGCGCTTCAAGCCCGGTAATCAGAACACCAGTGATAATAGATGTTGCCGGAAGAAACATTTCATCTTTTCGGGCAGCATGCCGCGCTTTGCTATCAACTGGCGCAGTACCATCACCTCGTACAGTCCGAGTTGGCGCTTTATCTCCTGCAATGACCTCTCTGCCTTCCTTGATTCTGTTTTCAGACACGGGCATAACCTGAATGACACCATCGGTACCATTAGTCTTAATGGAACTTTGTGTGATTGTTCTCATTGGGCTATTACGCGTAGGTGTGATAGAAGCGTAATTAGGGTTTACGCCATTAATCGGCGCATTAGCATTAAGCTGATAAGGAGCTGCCGGTGCCTGCTCATTAATCGTTTTACGCGAACTACCAGCATCCAAGTTACGATTGCCGTTTCGATTTGTCTGCATATCATTAATTTGCTGAGACAGCTGCTGAAGTTGAGAAGTTAAACTTGCAACTTGGGCTTTAGTTTCCTGTTGGGCTTTTTCTGCTTTTTCGCGGTCCTCTTTCGCCGCATTTTGGTCAAGTCGGTTTTGCTTAACCATTTCTTTATATACTTTCTGGCTTTCTTCATTACTCAATTTGTTCATTTGCGAATCATCTAACAACAAATTGGTCTGCATGTCTTTTTTCTGTGTTTTCTTTTCTTTCTTAACTGGTGTGGAAAAAATAGACTGGCTAATAATATAAACAATCACTACCAGCAGAGCGCCAATAACAGAAAGTCTGACGGTCTTATTTTCCCAGGCCTTTTTAATGTCCATGATTAGCTCCACTTGTAGGTTTCTGGAATCGTTTAATTTTTAGATTTCGTTCGCTGTCAGACATCTGAGGAAC
This sequence comes from Enterobacter sp. CFEC122, assembly GCF_052983755.1. Taxonomy (NCBI): domain Bacteria; kingdom Pseudomonadati; phylum Pseudomonadota; class Gammaproteobacteria; order Enterobacterales; family Enterobacteriaceae; genus Enterobacter; species Enterobacter sp. CFEC122. The sequence goes on from NZ_JBRIQR010000046.1 coordinate 17,189, forward strand.
GATATAGGGTTCACCTGCTCTGGCCCAGTTTTCACGAACAGATGGATGATTCATTTCAGCTTTATCTATCTGGCTCGTTCTAGATATTTCATGTTTGTAATTAGGTTCCAAAACGTTACTTTTGTGATAGTCAAAAGCATTCTCCTCATTAATATTGCCCTCTCCTACAAATTTATCAATAAGAGTTGGATCGTTCATTATTACTGTCTGAACGGGAAAAGCGTTACTGCCATCTTCGATACTAATGGGTGCGTCCGGAACGATTAATACACTCCTTTTTGGTATATATTCTGACCTGTAGTAAAAGCTGGTTAAAGCAAATACGACAAAACCAATCACGGTGGCCCCAAGCAGAGCAGGCAAAGTAACTTTTCCCATATTATTTTCTGATTAGACTTGGTCTGGTTGTAACCCGGGCCTCGCGTTCCTTGAACAATTTATCCCGGACTATGTAAAGCTCTGTTTCTTCTCCCGGTTGCAGGTATGCTTTATCAAATAAAGCACTTGCAATAACGCCTTCTGCCATACACTGCTGATCAGCAACGATTTGACCGTATGGTTTATCGTTTTTCACAAGAATTACATCAATAAGTTCACGTGAGCCAACCAGTCTCTGACCGAGCTTTGCATACATATTAAAGTTACATGGTGACTGCTCTGGCGCAGGAATACGAGAAAGTCGGTCCTGTTGTAAACTGAATCCTGAAGGGACCTCACCAAGAGCCACAGGAGTCAATAAATCAATGATTCTTTGTTTATGATCGTCTTGTTTTGGATCCGTTGGAGCCAGTTCTTCTGACTGGGAGCGGGCCAACATTTCCTCATAGTTTTGCTTATCCAATGAGGTTTCACGTTTGGCTTGCATAGATGGGCTTAAAGATGTAGTAACTGAAATCATCGCACCGGGAACATCAAGCGGTACCAGGGTCAGGTTATAGGTCGATTCAGGTACCTGATCTTCAGACAACATAATCCCGATTGGTTTATCGGTATTAGTTGAAATAAAGACATCGCCACCATTAACAAATATGCTTGCCTCTTCAGCAGGGGTAGAAGTACTGACAGAAGCATTCTTGAAGCTGGTCGATATTCTGTTTTGAAGTCCTCGTGAAACTGGCAGTACCACATTCCCACCAGGCGGCACATTTACACGCTGAACTTCTTTATATCGGTTACGAGCTTCGACATAAAGTTCATCGGCTTTTGACGTGGCGGTCGCATTGGTTGCATTCTGCTGGGAAGAGGTACCTGTTGGTCTCCCATAGCTATCAATTGCACCAGATCGGGTCTGTGCGTCAAATCCGGGGAGACTAGGATTATTTGATAATGCTCCAGTAATAGCGCTTACCGCAGGCGAAGCATTGCTGGCTGGGGAAAGTTGCACGGTAGGGAGATCAGTTGTAGGTTTTTGTCCCTGCGCATTACCGGCTTCACTAAGGTTTGTTTGTGCACCTGACTGTTCAGAACCAGCTTGACCCGGAATAATGGCTTTTGCAGCTCCATTCTGAAATCCGTCAGCACCAACTGGCATTACAACCGGGTTATTAATTGTTGCTGGCAATTGGTATTCTTCAGCGATTACGCAGTTCGAAGTCGTGAGCATGATCAATGCTGTAATTGCGTTGAAGCCTAAGCCCTTTTTTTTAATCATCACTTGTTACCTGTAGACGGTGGCGGATTATCCAGCGTTGCCAGTTGCTCTTTGCCGTTTATCGTAATTTTTTTAATATTCGGTGTTCCGGAATATTGATTTACATATGCAATTCTTGGGCGACCATTTTTCATCCCGAGAACCCATTCATAAGTCCATTTCGATGATTCAGTTTTGTCCGGAACATTTACAAGTCGAGTCGTTTTGGTACCCCAGACATAGACCATGTCATTTTTTGGATCAAAGTAAATATCATTAGGCTTAAAGGTCTGCTCAACACCACGAGCCTGCATGATATTTATCTGCTCCTGTAAAGACTCACTCGTTTTAGCCTGTAGTTCAGGTGAAAGGGCATCGAGGACATAGGCCGTCACAAAGGAAATATTAGTTGGATTAATATTCCCTAAAAGGGTACTAAAAAAGAGAGCCCATTGTGTTTTATAAGATTCCGATGCTTTGTTACCAACAACCGTGATCTCTTCATTCATGTTTGGAGGGGTAACAATCGTCACTGGGTCAGTGAAAAAAAGAATCTTTGCAACCAATAACCCAATGACGGCTATTGAAACAGTATTAATGCGGATAAGTTTTGTATCACGATTAATCAGGGCGCTGTATGTAATTCCAGCACCTGACGCTTCAGCTTGTGGGCTAAATCGTTTTTTAATGTCCAAAAAACGTCCCTTAGCACTTTCATCTTTCTTTACGTATGACTGTTCAAGATCACCGTTTTCATCCTTTTTAGATTTTTTGAAAAAAGGGATGTTAATGCCACTTAGCATTTTCATTCATAGCTCCATCAAGAATACAAATCTCTGATAAATGGATCGTTGAAATAACGGCTACTAAAAACTGCTTTACCTGGCAAAAAACCGAGCCACCAGAGTTTGTGTTTTAGCAATCCTCTTATTCCTGACTCAGCTGCTTTGTTATACGCAATCCAATACACAACCGCTGCTACAACAGAAAACCCGAAGCATTCGAAGATATTCCCAAATGCAACCAGAATGAATGCAAGCCCTAATTTTTTGGCATCCCAAAACAAAATCAGTAGAGGCATGTTGATCCTGAAAGGGAATCTATAGGTATGCTGAGGAACGTCGTTCTGCTTACTCATTAAAAATCCAGAGAGGGGGATGAACCCCCTCATGCATGATTAACAATAAATTACAGCGGTACGCCAGCATCCATAAAGGTGCTGATAATTTTCTCGCCGTTGGCCATTACCAGCATCATGAATAATGAAACCAGTGCCAGGCCCGGGTTAGGCTTAAGGACAGAGAAATATACGCTTGAGATCAACATCGCGGCTGCCAGAATTTTGCCCGGAGCTCCAGTCATACTTTCACTCATGTATGACCAAATATCTCCCAGTGCCCCATCATCTGAACCCGCATATGCCAGACCGCAAAAAAGCACGGTCAGCAGAACAAACAAAATCACTTTTGCGCTTTTTGTTTTAAAAAGTGCAGCCGTGTTAGATTTCTTTTCACTAAGGCCAATATTTAAAGAAAGTTCCATAATTACTCCGTGTAGATTTGAGTTCACGTAAACGCGAATGAATAATACTTTTTTATTCCGATCCTTCCGTTCGCATAAACCCCCTTTTTTTAACGTTTAGCGATTGGTGAATTTTTAAGCAAAGGGCCTAAAGCATAATCTTTGAAAGGTACCAGTGAACGCTTAGTAAAAGTTTGAAAGAGGGGAGGGGGTAAGATTACGTTAAGCTCAATCCTGAAGCTGATGAGACTCCTCAAGCATAAAAGTCACTTTTGATGGTTTGAAAAGCTCTAACTAGATATCGGGCAGGTAACTAAGCTTCATATCTAATCTTTTTTGTTCCCTTATTATCTATCTCTTGATTCTGAGAAGGCCGCATATCACTGTGCTCCCTGGTTCGGCAACTATCAGTTGGAGAAACTACATACAATCCTCGGGCCGGTGCGTCATTCATCTAAATGCCTTTTACACCTCTGGGCGTGAGTGGGACTTTGTCTTGTCCATACGAACATCATTCATTCGAATGCTTTTGGCCAATGCTATTTAAGCAAATGCTTTCTGGCTGAGTCCTTTTGCGAATGAGTCTTTGATATAACTGCATGAATTTTGGGTTGTTTGGTGTACTAACAAAACAAAGGCATTTCTTTGAATGCCATTGGAGTTGTGATGCTTCTGATATTTTTTTGATCTCATATCAAGCACATAGTCCTTCTGATGCCCAATGTCATAGATGTCTTGGACCATTCTCGCTCTTAACAAAGCTGAACTGTGTGTCATTCGACCTAATGCCATTCACCAAAATGCCTTTTTATACCACTGCATAGCTATGCTCGGGATACAGTGGCAAACAAAAGCATTTCAATGAATGAATTTTTGGGATACCGACATCAAAAGCATTTGTATGAATGTAAGAGGCGTAATCCACAAAAGGCATTCACGTGAATAGAGTGCGCACGAAACCATCTTGCTCAACGGCATTTAATGAATGGGCTAGCATGTACGCTTGAGTCAGAAAGGCATACAGATGAATAGTCAGGAGTTCGTTTGAAAAGTTACTTTTTTGCACATTAAGCCGAGATGTAAGACCAGTAGTAAAAGAAGCACTAAGCATAGCACTGATAAATAACTTATTTTTCAGCAGGTTATAACCAGTGCATACCAGATAGCTTTCAACCTTGTTTGGCAAGGGCCAGCTTAGGGCTTCTTTTGAAGATCTGAAATTGTATGTCGCGACCTTTCTTAACTTCTTGATAATCGAGATATCCGATAGATTCAAGTTCCCGCATTGCTTTACGAATTATCTGGTTTTGCGTACGAATAGGGGTTGTAAGAAGCAACCTTTCCCTCAACCGTTTCATATTAACGAACAACGTACCAGCTGGCATTGCTTCAAAATAAATATAGAGAGATTGCGCAGCTTCTTTTTTAGCCAAAATGTATAGAACCTGAAGGCTTAACAATGTCTTATGGTCGTAACGATACAGTTCCCACATAGAAGGATCCCCAACCAGCTCAACAGTATCGCTTTTTGGATCAATCATAGCCTTCTGCACCAGATGCGTTACTGTGAACCGACCACTACGAGAGTCTGAGAAGGCAAGCACTACCGATGCAAGGTTCATTAATGACTCTTTAAAGCGCGCACGAGTTCGTTTGTTGATGTTTGTTGAACTGATACCACACATCTTCGCAAACTCGTTAAAAGTCAGGCTAATCTTCTCGGAAGTAAAACCATATTTACTGAAAGCCATGATGATCCCGAGCCAGCACTTAAAGTCGGTAGACATAGATAGTTTGACACCAGTTATCTTGATGTCGTCATAACCCTCCGATCTTGCAATTTCCATACACGAAAGCTCATCAGAGGCATCAACTTCAAAGTTTCGGTCGCGGTTTTCTTTTGTGCCGACAGGGGTAAATACACTCAATCTCAGCAGGGCCACGGGCTGAACCGACTTGGACGAGTTAGGCGTCAGTTGATAAGTCTTACCTGATTCATTACTGGTTACGTCAAAAGGATGGATTAACTCGTTGTTTTTAATCATTAACTTAACTCGTCGGTGATAAGATTTTCATTTGGCAAACTGTTTATAACATATTCTTGCAAATGCTTTTTACGCATTTACCTAAATGCCATAAGCATTCCAGTAAATGCCTTCCTTATTCATTCAAATGCTTTTCGCATGCATCCGAATGCCGGATCCTTTCATAAAGTTACTATAATCAATGAGTTAAAGATGCCGTGATCTTTACTTGAACTCTATTGATCTTTAGTGATCTAAAGAATTGATCTAACCTGTTGAAAACAATGATAAGTCCATATAAAACAAGGAATAGCGCTCCTTTATCAATATCTACAGATCGCAAACGGAAATGAAAGTGGGTTTACTATCATTGTTTTATTCAAGACAGTTTTTATTTTAATTTTATTAAGCAAATTTTTTGAGTTTACCTTTTAGATGTATCAGCCCTATTTGGCAAATTTGAGGTTCATGTATCATGTAGTAAACAGGAGGAAGATATGAACAACAGCAAACATACAGTCATTGAAGTGGATACTAATCTAGTTGAAATTGAAAAGGGATTTAATCCCCGAGAGGCGGTAATCGGAGATTTGTGTTACGAACAAGAACCTGTCAAATCGATGATTGTGTCAATCAAACAAGCCTTTAAGGAAGGAAGGCAGGTTGATATGATCAAGGTCGTAAAAAGAAAAGGTAAATATTTAGTTCGTCAAGGTCATACTCGTTTTCATGGCTTAAAATTAGCAATTTCTGAAGGTGCTAATATTCCAAAATTATCTGTTATCTTAATCGATTATAAAAACGAAATTGAAGAATACCTTGAGAACCTCGATGGTAACAGAAGCAATGGGCTAAATCCGGTTGGGCAAGCTCATGCATTAGCTCATGCTGTTAGTCTCGGGTATTCGGTTGAAGAACTAGCAATGCGATATCAACGATCAACTACCGCAATTCGTAATATGCTAAAAATCCTTGATATGCCATTAGAGCTTCAACGTTTGATTAGCCTAAATCTAATCAAAAAAACGCTCGCCATTGAAATAATGTTAAAATATTCCAACGATCACAAAATGGTTTTAAAACATATAGAAGGTTTCTTACCTGGCGTTAAGAATATTGAGACTACAACGAGCAAAATTGTAGGCATACCTGAACACAATGCAGCTGGAGCAGGACCAGACACCTTAAATAAAGGCGGACCAGAAAAGAAAAATTCGGCAGTCACACGTAAGACTTTGGGTATTAAGCGCCTCTCGCATAAGAAAACAGAACGGCTAAAATCTGAATTTCTTGAGCTTGTGGAAAGTACACATACGGAATCTATAACGAATACTCAAACAGAACTAAAATTTGGTAGAGATAGTGCACACTTGTTCAAAAATGTTGATAGTAAAAATGTAATATTTTCTGATGATGGTGTTCAAATAATCTTGAATGATGAAAAGCTAAATATTTTATTGTCTTTACTTAACGACGAAAATACAGCAATCATTCTTTCTAAACCAAAATTAGAAGAGCTTCTGGAAATTCGAGATCTCCTTAAGGAATAAAAACCCGAGGATTAGTTGAGTGATTAAACCTATAAAGCTGACTCTTATCGATAATTATAATGATTTGCTTCTAACTCATGAAGTCCTTAAACGCAACATGGAAGAGTTAGAACACGGTAAACGTTTTGACCAATTTCCTGAAGGGCATGACCACTATGAAAAAACTGTGAAAGAAGCTGTAGCAATCGTAGAGGCACGTTTGGAGGTGTTTCGAAAATGAAATCTCTTTTCTTTACTCTTGATGGTCATATGGTACCAGCCTCAGTGAATGTATCCCTTAACGGAGATGGAAATTATTATGCACCTATCGAAAGAGAATGTAACGAATGTGCGGGCACAGGCCACAAAGGGGCTGATGTATGTGAAAAGTGTCATGGGGTGCAAACAGTTGGACCCATTATTGAAAAATTAGTGGTACTAGAGCCAATTACCTTTCTCGATAACATTCCGGAACTGCGTGTTAACCCAACACTCGAAGCATGGAAATCCAGAAACCACGTACTTATTGAGAAAGCAAAAAAGGCTAACACTAAGTTTTCTAATAGTATATTGGCGCAACTAGACAATAACCGTTTTTTGACAGAACGCCAGCTGGATTGTTTCTTTACAACCTTTGATGTGATGTTGTCTGAAACTCCGGAAAATGAACAAGAAATTTTAAAACATAGCTACAATATCGGCCAGGTCATAAGCATTGAACTAACATTTACTGAAGTCAGGGCCGCGTACGCAAAAAGTAAAGGGAGTTATTTTTTTACATTTACTGGTAAAGTTAGAAATGACGGGATCGCTTTAACGGCCGATAAACAGGATCACATTTTATTGGGTGAACGTTATCATTTGACTGGAAAAGTCAGAAAATTCTATGATTTTGATTCGAAAAATTATGCTGCAATAACAGTTTTTAAGTTAAGTAAACTCCAAGACAGTTAAATGTTTTACTGCTTAAATATAGAGCCAAGACTTAAACTGTCGTTAGGACTCACTCACGTAATATTGTTGCTTACGCAATGGGTTTTATCCCTCATAAAGATCTGCGAGTATAAATCTTTTACATTTAAATTCCCCTCTATCACAACCTTTTCAATAGTAAAAAAATGATAATCTTATTAATTATAATTTTTAATTTTTTGTATACCAATACCATACAGTTAAGGCTAAAAGGTGATGATGGAGATGGACTTTAAAATGCACAATGATCTGGGTCTCGGTTTCATTTGTAAAAATGCAAGAACATCGTCAAAGCCAACGTTAAGAAAAGTTACTTTTCCGGTAAGCGCATATGAAACGTCTAAGCTTTCTTTAACCGGTTTTCAATGCCCCACAGCCTGCCGATTTCCTTTTTTTGTGCTATGCATGATAATCCATAACCATCTTTCGTCTGCATGCCCTATCAACCAAAATGAATGTTCAAATCATATATCGCAATTTTCTATCGACATTAAAGTACAAGATTGGCTTAGCCGTTCAAGAGTAGCGTTTATTGATTTCCATAATCTAAGAAATACAGATAAAACCACATTAATAACAGTGGAACATCTTGAAGCTTTACTTACTGTTATGTCAACTACTCTTGTCGCTTACGCTCCATATTCAAAAAAGAGACTTAACTTTAGCTTTCTAAATTCATTTACTTTGTCTAAAACTTCTCAAAGTTACACATTAACTTTCCCGGTAGTTCTCAGTCCGCTTTTAGATGCTCTTGGCGGTTTCATTCAGGAATGCATAACCGAAAAATTGTTAAAACGACGAAATTCGAATTTCATGGTTTACGAGTATCTTAAACGTTCAGGCCAGAGCTCTCATAAAGTGGAGGACATTAATAACGACTTACAGCTTAAAACTCTAAATATAAGACTTATGAGCGTCCTTACTGGGCTTTCTCAGCAAGGACTCATTTCATTTATTTGCGAAGGAAAGAGGGGCGACCGGAGAATAGAAGAGCTTCAGTTTATACCTTATGTTCAACGAACTCACCCTGAGGTATTAACTTTTCAGGAATGGATTAGCCCCGTTGATTAGAATTAACTCTATTTCAGCACGGCCAGTATTTCTGTTTCCGTTTTCCGTGTATTTGGCTTACTTCCTACGGATCGGTAAGCGCTGAGTCTGTGTATGACGAATCCACGCTCTTCATAGAGGCCCAAAGTGAATGGTGTCAGGCTATTTGATATCGCAACAGCAGCGCCTTTTCTGTGAGCGTCAACGAGCATATTTGCTAACAGCACGTGGTCGCTTTGGCTGAACGGTTTACCATCGTAACTGACAAAACTAGTTTTGCTTGTTTTGTCATATGGCGGATCACAATAAATCTGATCTCCTTCGCCGGTTGCGGCCAGAGTCTCCTCAAAACCAGCGGTGATCAGTTCAATACCTGAAAGACGAAATGAAAGGTAGTCTATTTTATTGAAGTCAAGCTTCAGTTCTGTATGTTTCCCCCAGGGCACTGAATAGATTCTTTCTGAGTTATAGCGGCACATACCGTTATAGCCCAGGCGATTCAGGGAGTAAAACAAAGCCGCTCTTTGAAGCGGTTGACCAGAAATACAGGTTTTGTTGAAACGGTCCCTCATCTCATAGTAGTCCTTTTCGACAAAGGTTTTATCCGCTAGGTTTTGGACCTGATTTATAAAGTTAGTTTTCTGTCTTTGAATAGTCCTGTATAGGTTGATCAAGTCTGGATTGCTATCTGCAAGCAATGCATTTTGTGCAAACATGTTCAGAAAAACGGCACCACCGCCTATAAAGGGTTCTACCCACCGGCAACTATGATCGTGTGGGTAGTGATGGCTGATGAAAGGCATCAGTTTCGTTTTTCCACCAGCCCATTTGATTATCGGCATGTGTCTGAGATGTCGAGTCAAAGTGTCTATACCTGAGAGAGAAATTTAGGTGCTGGTATCGTACCTAACCACGGGCTTTAACTAATAACTTAGGGAGCAAAAAAAAGTTGTTTAAGACGCACAGTTTTGACTTTCAGCATTGCGGATTTATAAGATTTTTCCTCACTGATACCTGAACTTTATGTTTTGGATTTATGTCTTTGTTTATGAAGCGATTTTGATGCCATCACAAGAAATGGGGAGCCCTCTTTTTTTGTGAAAAATCAGAATAGGCTCAAAAAGTACCTTTTTTGCGAAAAATTATGGATTTTTTTTTCGGTAGTATCCCCGCTACGCAGAAAGTAAGCAGAAAAATGTAACGGAGCCCCTATGAGTGTTTTACTGACAGAACCTACACAGCAAGCTAATGACAAGGTCTTTAAAACGGCCCATGTTGCCTTTTCAGTAGTTACTGGCACAGGTCGTTACGTCACTGGGCTTAAACAGTTCCGTGATGCAAACCCTGAACTTTGTACTGAAGTAAGTGACCAGAAAGCATGGGCTATCCACCCTTCAGTAATTCAGGTCACGCCAGGCTTCAACTCCCGCGAAATGGGAATGGGTGACGATTACTATAAGCTCCCTGAGGTTGAAGAACACATCTACAACATCAAGAATGCCTACATTCGAGGTGACTATGTAGACCCTATCCGAGTACGTGTCATTGATGGGGTACCTTTTGTTCGCCAGGGGCACTGCCGTTTAAAAGCCGCAATGATGGCATGTGATGAAGATCATGACATCACAATCCTTTGCGTTGAGATTAAAGAAGATGAAATTGGCTGTGAGCTCGCGACCATTGATGGTAACCGTGGTCTTGCGCTTTCTCCTGTTGCGCTTGGCGAGTCCTATCGTCGCCTACATTCTCTTGCTGGCTGGTCACTCGAACGAATTGCTCAACGTGAAAATAAAAGCCCGACGACCATCAGTTCTCTTATCCGCCTGACAACCTGTTCTGTTGTTATCAAGAAATGGATTCATGCTGACGCTATTTCGTATGTTAACGTGCTTTCACTGATCGATGAGCTCGGTGAAACAGAAGCAATTTCACGTATCAAGAAGATGATCGCGGAACTTGAGCAGGCCGATGCGAATGGCATCACGGTGAAAAAAACCCAACATGGTCAGGTACGAGTCAGACCTTCAGACTTCAAGCCAGCACGGATTCCGCCGGTTATTGCCACAAAAGCCGTAGAAGGCGTCAAACTCATCACCACCAGCTTATTACAGAAACTGGGGGATATTGAATTGCCGGAGATGACAGATTCAAGTGCTGACGAAGAAATCAACATTACGTTGAACCGCAGTACTCTGGAGATGCTGAGAAATCTTTCAAAAGAGATCACAGAATCAGAGAACAAGCAGCTTCGCCGTGCGGAGAATCGTCAGGCAAAACTTAATGGTGAGAAGCCAAAATACCCACGTAAAAAAAATGCTAAGAAGGCAGGGGAAGAGACCGATCAGGATACTGACCCACAGCCGGACGCAGAATAATTTACTTTTGGCAAAGTGTTGGTTTTGTCAGAGTCATTAAGGATTCAGGCTTTTTGCCCGCCTTTTTTAAACCTCCATGTATCGTTCTTGCCCCGTTTATGCGGGGCTTTTTTTTTGCTTCTTTCTATGAGTTGACATCTTTAAGTTTTATTCAGAGACATAAAAAACTTTTTCGTGTCACTGAACCTATTAGGTTACAGAGCGACGTTGCTATCCTGGTAAAAGTTTTTTCTAAAGGACCGGTAAAATGTCATCTCTTGATTCTGAAGCTAAACCCGATAATGCAGGTCACAGCGTACTGGCTTTAACAACCTCTCATAGCCTGGTGGTTAGCTCTTCTGAAACATTTCTTCCAGATATGCGCAAAGAGCTCGGCATTATCGCGGATCTTGTTGAGTCCTATAATGATGAACTCTGCTTGTTGAAACACATGGCTGTCCAGTTCAAAACCCACAATCACCAGAAACTTTATTCTTATCTCTCAGGCTACAACCACAGTATCTCTGAAGCGGATGCCTTGTTCGCGGAAAACGCTCTGAGATCTGAATACTGGAAACGCGTTATGGCACTCACTGATGTTTTGCCTATCATGTCGGATGCCAAACGTAACGAATGGGATAAGCAGTTTACGGCCGACCGCTATATTATGCCGCCTCAGGTGATCCCTGATTTCACAGCTGACGCTGTAGTAGGCACAGTCGTTGCTTTGCTTAATGACCGCAATCAATTTATTAAAGAAAGGGTTTACGACGTCTTCCAGTCTCTGAGCCGCAGTCATAAGACAAACAAAGCTTTTGGGTTCTCCACCCGCATGATCACTACCGGAGTTTGCGAGCCGTCTAAATACCCCTGGCAGAAATTAAGGGTGGATTTTAAAGAGTCTGGCATTTCACCACTGAGCGAGCTCCGCGTTATATGCGCATTCTTCCGTGGCGAACAGGTGAAGGCGATCCATAACACCAAATCATTGGTTGAGGCGTTGGTCGAACATGAGGGGTTCAGAAAATGGATCTGCATCGATGGCAACAGTATTCGTTTCAGGGTTTACAAAAATGGATCAATGCATATTGACGTCCACCCTGATATCGCCGAGCGGCTTAACAATATTTTATCAGCTATCGTACCGCTGGCATTACCTGCCGACCGCATGGCTCATAGCAAGAAATCTTTGGAGGCATTCCCTGTACTTAAGCAGTGCATCGACTTTGATACCCGGATGCAGCTTTCTGAACTAATGTTTAAAAATGACGGGGACAATAAATGGAGTTGCTGGACATCTTTAGGGTCTCTCGCCGAACGCAAATCTTCGAGTGTTGCCGCTGACACCCTTCGGTTCTTAGGGGCAACAGTAACAAAATACGATGTGACATTTTCCTATGATCCGTGTGAGGTTATTCGTTACATCGGCCAGATAGGGGAGATGCCTGATATTGTATCGCATCAGTTTTACCCTTCATCTTGCCGAATCAGCGAATATGTATATTCCCTGCTCGGTGCAGGGGAAGGGGATACCCTCCTGGAGCCTAATATTGGCCATGCGGATTTGCTTAAATCATTCCCTGCCGGTGTGATCGTTACTGGCATCGAGCTTGATACTTTGAATTGCCTTATCTCCCGGGCTAAGGGATACGATACGACAGAAGCTGACTTCCTCACATGGTCTAAGTCTAATCAACAGAAGAAGTTTGATTATGTCGTGATGAACCCACCTTTTGCCGATAACCGGGCCAGGCTGCATCTCCAGGCAGCTGCATCTCATCTCGCAGCCGGGGGATCTCTAGCAGCCGTTCTTCCATTATCTCTTCAGGGGCTCGATAACCTTCTGGGGGAAGAATTCCGGACGGAATGGATGGACGTTTTTGAGAACGAGTTTGAAAACACGACCGTTTCGGTTCGCATCCTGTACGCCGAACGTATTCAACAAGAGGAAGTCCTATGAGCAACCAACCCACCAGCCTGCCAGAAGAAGATATTGAGTTTGTTATGGATACCTTTCAGAGGAGCATGGGTAAATCCAAACCTGTCAGGGATACTCAAATAGAGGGCGAGAAACCGCAAAGTAAAGAGTCCGCAAACTCAACTGAAAACCCCGGTTATGAAGAATTCTTTTAATTACGCTCATGATATCCTGGTGCAGTTATTTAGAATGATATTTGAGGGATGGGGGACATTGTGATTAAAAGGCGTAACATTCGACGATCAGTTTATGGATTGCTTATTGTTCTTATCGCCGGAAATGTGTGGTTAGGCCTTAGAGCTGATAAAATTCATAAAGTGCGTTATCAGGATTTCTGGTCACCGGCAACTGTGATTAAAGTAACTGTAATGCCTTCAACGAATGAAATCCAGCTCAGTGGTAAAATCCCTAAATCGGTAAGAGTTTCAAACAATTATGTTGAGTACTCGTTACCGGGCACACTCTCGGACAAGACCATTTACCGAAGCGTGTTAGAAGATGAGATGCTCACTTTGCTTAATGCTGGAGGTCAACTTGAAGTTAAATACACTCTGGACAAGCAGACAAATCGAACTAAGGTATGCACTAAGTGCTTACGGGTGATTAAAGATATTAACCATCAATATTCAGCCACTGAGGTAAAGCATGGGCAGTCCTAAATTTGAAATTGCTGAGCAAATTAAAATGTGGATCGTTGTTTATCTAGTTTGCTTTTTAGCACTTTACTGTGTGTTAAGCGCTCTACATGCGCTTTATGATCCGCTAAATTTACCTGCCCTGACGTGGCCTATCAGCTGGTTCGTGGTGCCTGAAATGACAAGTTTTGGCAGTGCATTATTAGCTTTTGTCCTAACGCCAGGCCTTTGCTCTATAATTGCTGTTTTATTCGGTAAGTCTACCTTTAAAAAAGCTAAAACAAAAATATAGAGTTAATTAGATTGGTGGCTCAGGTTTATAAAACCTCTCACTAGAGAGGTTTATTTATTATTTTTGACTGAGATTAACAGCGTTTTCCATAAATGTATCAATAACAACCGTAAGAGACTGGCTGGTACCATGGCTATACTCAGGCCAAGGTAAAAAAGGATATGAAGAATACGCCATCAACATGATACTGGTTGGGCAACGCCAGTCCGTTGGAACACCTTTACTGTAATGGACAATCATAGCCGGGCGACTACAATCAATATCTCCAGCGTTTTTATCGAGTACGAAAGTAGCCAGAACGCCGGTGTCCTTCTGGGATACGAAAACAAGGCTGTCAGTAAAAATAAAGGCCATTAAGGAAGAGGCCAGGAAAGCGCCAGTAAATAAGGACTTCTTCTCTTTCCAAACGCGTCGAGCATATAACCCCATTAGCGCTACCGCTGAAACCATTCCGGACCACTGAGCACCCAAAGAAAAATCTGTTACTGTTTTAGATGTCATACTTTCATTAATAGTAATCATTGCGACAATGAATGGTGATGCAATTCCAAGTGTTGCTAGGACTATCAGCGATATTTCAGACCGGTTTTCTTTAGCGGATCCTTTACTTATTGCAGACATTGCTCTGAACATAACGAATGTACTGTTGAGCATCAGAAAACAGCATAAGAGCATGTATAACATTGGGTTTCCTCAACCTAGAAGTGATGGTTACCCTGTTATTTTACATAAATTTGACTCAACAGATGCTTTTAAAATCTCGCTTCCTTGAATTTAAAAACATATCAGCACAATTGGCAAACATAAAGGAGCAGCGTCTATCAAAAGTTACTTTTATGATTGGTTGAATACTCATTTTGAAGGCTAAAATCCAAAAAAGTGGGTACAAAAAGTTACTTTTGCGTCATCCAGATGCACTGCCGCCATTTTGCATTCTGTACGTTGGTTGCTTTCTCACTTGATGTCTCTTTTAACAGGCAAATTATCACTTTATCCGACCGGACCTTGTAGGCTGAATCCGTAGAATAAGGCTATAACCTATTCCCGGAGCATCATATGCGTAAAACTCTAATTGGCTGCATGGTTGCAACTGCCCTTGCTACTGTATCTTCGGCACATGCTCAGGTATTTAGCTACTCATTTACAGATACCAATAAGGCTGTTCGGAATATTAAGCCTGCAACACAAACATATCTTAATCCCGCTGGTGTTTTGACTCTGAACTTGATATCGGGTCTTGATCGGTACGAGCGAGTGACGGTCACACGAGACAGCGATAAAAAGGTTATGTATTCCTCCGTCTCGACCAAAACGAGCGTTGCAGATCGTATCGTTGCTGCCGATGGAACAGAATACTATGGAAAGGATATGGTTCTACCGGCGCTCGGAGAAGGGACCTTTACTGTAGTCAATGAAACTCTGGATATTCGCCAGACTGTAGTGAGCACATCTACTTATCATTTCATCGTTGATACAACTCCTCCACGCTATAAGAGTATTTATCCGAGTCAAAACGCAGGTTACGACATGGTACTTTCTGGGCCACTTTGGGAGTTGGGCCGAGGCGGTAGTGGCCAGTTTTCTATATTTGCAGACGGTATTGAGGATGCTAGTGGAATTGCCAAGATCCGTCTTGTCATTAAACGAAGTAATGGTTCTGTGGTCTCCGACAATAACCTGAGTTATGACACAGCCAATAAACGTGCGTTCTATCCGTGGATTAAAGATATGAACACCCAGGCTGGCATGCCCTCAAGTGATCTTGATGAAGAATTCACCTTCAATTTCATCGTTACGGACCTGGCAGGAAATACGCTTAACATTCCTCCCCAGCGGTTTTTATATGACGATCAAATGGGAGAATTTACGCCATTTGCAGTTCATGACTCACGTGTAAGCACCAGTGTTGTACCCGGCATTTCTTCGGGATACGTCCCGTTTAAACGAGGCCTTACAGTGCTGGAAAACCCCTACAAGTTGGTTATACGTATCCCAAGAACTAACTGGAAGC
>NZ_JBRIQR010000047.1:0-31858 GCF_052983755.1 Enterobacter sp. CFEC122
CCGACGTTACTAACTGAGTGTTGTATCTAATCGTGGGGGCAGGTCAGCTTTCTCTGTCATAAATCTCGCCCTCTCAGAAGAGTGTGTTTTTTAACTATTTGATAATCCTAATGATTATATGGTTTATCTAAATGCATTTTTGCACTGGTTGAGCAAACGACATAATACATTCAAGTAATCTTACTCTCTTTATCAACTAAATAAGAATAACTAATGGAGAAATTATGCAGGTCACTATTGATGGTGTCCCGTATTTGCCTGCCTGTGCTTCAGCGTCACGGATTGGCATTGCGATAACGACACACCAGCGCGCTGACGTTCTGAAACGAGCGCTTGAACAGCACTTGATACATCTGCCAGCCGGCGCGCTGGTGGTGGTAGTCGATGATGGTTCAAAACCTGCAGCGGTAGTTCCCCACGGCGTGCAGCTGCTTCGCCATGAAACATCACTCGGCATTGTTGCTTCGAAGAACGCCAGCCTGTCAGCCCTGATGGATGCCGGGTGTGAGCATCTGTTTTTATGGGATGATGACGCCTGGCCTATCGCTGATAACTGGCACCTCCCTTACATCCAATCACCAGAGCCGCACTTAGCTTACCAGTTTCTCGATCTGGCTGGCCGCAATAAGCTGAATGACCTTTCGGTGCTTTACCATGACGATCAGCATGTGGCGTATACCGGGCAGCGCGGCGTGATGCTGTATTACCACCGCAGCGCCATCGAGAAGGTGGGCGGATTCGATCCGGTTTATGGTCGCGGCATGTACGAGCACAGCGACCTCGCCCTGCGGATTCATAACGCAGGCCTCACGACGTGGGCTTACGCTGATGTCGTCGGTTCAGAAAAGCTGATTAATTCTCTTGATGAGCATGAGGCTGTAGAGCGTTCGGTACCGAAACCAGACCGGCAGGCGCTCGTGGAACGTAACGTTAAAATCCACAACGAACGGCGTGATGCAGGGTTTACCGGATACGTAGAGTATCGGGAGCAGCGCGACGTGGTTATTACTACTCTGCTGACCAGCCAGCCAGACCCGCAGCGCGGCACGAAAATGGCGGCCGCACCTGACATGCTGTCCAGGTGGGCTGCCTCGCTTCGGAATTGTGGTCGTGTTGCTCTGGTGGATGAGTTGCAGACGGCACCGGCAGACGTTGAGTTGTATCGCGTTCCTGACGTGAAGATGAACGTCTATTTCCGGCGCTGGCTTCACATCTGGCAGCATCTACGCGATCACCCTGAATACCGGTTCGTCTGGTGTACCGATGGTACCGATGTCGAAATGCTTCACGCGCCGTGGGAAGAAATGGAACTCGGGAAGGTGTATGTCTGTTCTGAACCGAAGACATACGCCGACACCTGGGCGAAACAGAATCATCCTGAGCGTATCTATCAGGAATTCATTGAAGCGCACCGCAACGATGTGATGCTTAATGCTGGCCTGCTGGGTGGCACTCGCGCTGATGTGATGGCGTTCGCTCACGGCATCATCCGACTTTATTACCGGATAGAAAGTTATCGTTTCTGGAAGAAAGAACAGGCTGGCGCTGCGGTGGGGGATATGATCGCTTTCGGCATTGTTGCTAAATCGTTTGGCGATCGAATTGTCACCGGCCCGCGCATCCACACAGTGTTTAAGACTGATGGCCTAGGGAAAGAAGTAGCTTTCTGGCGCCATAAGTAACCTCTATTGAATTTCTTTATTCCTTTTCGTGGAAGGGTTTTCTATGCCTAAAAAAAGACCCATTGAGGAAAGATTCTGGGAAAAGGTTGATAAGCGTGGTGACGATGAGTGCTGGATTTGGCTCGGCGCAACCATTCAACCTGGTGGCGGAAGACATATCAAACCTCAGATATACGGGAAAATAGCGGGGCCGAGAACGCCAGCAGGTCGTGTTTTTTGGTCTTCTCATCGGCTTTCATGGTTTCTGAAGCATGGTGATATTCCGCCTGGCATGCTCGTGGACCATAAGTGTCATAACACTCTATGCGTTAATCCTTCCCACCTCAGACTCGTAACTCCAAAGCAAAATAGCGAAAACCGAGAGGGACCCGCTATCACACGGAATTCATCTGGGAAGCGCGGGGTAAGATGGAATCCTCAGGTTGGCAAATGGCATGCGTACTACAGCCACAACAGAAAGGCGCACTGCGTAGGCTTCTTCGATAATCTTGAGGAGGCTGCTGAAGCCGCACGACGAGCCCGTAATAAGGTGTTTACCCATAATGATGCTGACAGATATTAAGTTCTGCGTTGTTGGCCATCACTTTCGCATAGGTCATGCGCAACGCCTTGCCGCGCTGCTGGATGCTCATCTGCTTATTGATGACGGTAACCACGGCGCGAACTGGAATCACCGACGCGCTATCGAATGGGCTGATGAGCAACCTTGCCGGGTAGTGGTGTTGGAAGACGACGCGCTGCCAGTTGAGGGATTCACCGATAAGGTAACGGACTGGGTATCGCGCTTTCCTGACGACATGCTTAGTTTTTATCTGGGCACCGGGCGGCCACCGCAATACCAAATGCAGATAGCTGAACGCCTGATTAATGCGGATAAGGTGCGGTCTGACTTCATTATGCTGCAACGCCTGATACATGGCGTGTGCTACAGCATACCGCCTCAAAGCATCAGCCGTGTGCTGTCTCAATGGGACAGCAGCAAGCCTGCCGATTATGCCGTTGGTGATGCCTATGGCGGCGCTGTGGTTTATCCCTGTTACTCGCTGGTGGACCATGCCGATGGTGAGCCTGTTGAGCGTCACCCTGACTCAGCGCCACGCACAGAACGGCGCCGGGCATGGAGGTTAGCCTGATGCCTGCATTAATACCGAGGGCATGCCGCAAGCGTGGCTGTCCTGGCACAACCACAGACCGCTCAGGCTATTGTCCCAAGCACCTTAATGAAGGCTGGCAGCAGCATCAGCGAGGGCAGAGCAGGCATCAGCGAGGTTATGGCAGCAAGTGGGACAGGCTGCGCCCAATCGTTCTCGACAGAGATAAACACCTTTGTCAGGAATGCCTGCGAAATGGAAGGTATACACCCGCTGAGACGGTGGACCACATCACCGCCAAGGCAAATGGGGGGACCGATGACCTGTCCAACCTCGAAAGCCTCTGCAAGCCTTGCCACAGGGCGAAGACAGCGGTCGAAAGACTCAAATGACATCAATTCTCATTTGAATCGACCGAGGGGGAGGGCGGGTTGAAAGTTCAGGAACGACGCGCCAAAGGACCGCCGCCTAACCTCTTTTCACATCGCCGCAGGTTAGAAAACTTTTTTATGGGGTCCCCCATTCGATGATTAATAGGAGTTTTCGATTATGTCTGGACCACCGAAAACCCCGACCCATCTACGTTTGGTGAGGGGTAACCCATCAAAACGCCCGATTAATGAAAACGAACCTAAGCCCGCTGCAGGGGTACCCCCAACGCCGAAGCATTTCGACAAGCAGGGGAAATACTGGTTCAGGCGTATGGCTGAAGAGCTCGATGCGCTTGGCGTCATGTCGCAGTTGGACGCGAGAGCGCTTGAACTTCTGGTTGAGGTTTACACCGAGTACCGGCATCACTGCGATACGCTGGAGAGAGAAGGCTATACCTACGCCGTTTATAGCGACGAAGAGCCAGACGAAGGCAAAGAGCGAGAGATTCGCATGATCAAGGCTCATCCGGCGGCCATCATGAAAGCTGATGCCTGGAAACGTCTGCGCGCCATGCTCGGTGAGTTCGGCATGACGCCAGCCAGCCGCTCTAAAGTGAATGCAAAAGGTCCTGATGCGGTTGATCCGCTGGCCGAGTTTATGAAAGCGAGGGATTAATGGCGAAGGTTGCAGAAGGCATCCGCTACGCCGAGAGGGTGGTGGCGGGGGAAATTATTGCCTGTGAGTATGTGCGCCTTGCCTGTCAGCGTTTTCTTGACGATCTGGCACACGGCGAAGAGCGCGGTATTTTCTTCAGTGAGCCGCGCGCGCAGCACATTCTGAATTTCTATAATTTTGTACCTCACGTGAAAGGCGCCCTGGCAGGCCAGCCTATTGAGCTGATGGACTGGCATGTTTTCATCCTGATTAATATTTTTGGTTTTGTTATCCCGCTGGTTAACGAAGAGACGGGGGAAACCGTCCTGCGTAACGACGGCAGCGGTCGGCCGGTGATGGTTCGGCGTTTCCGTACAGCAGATGTTGAGGTGGCCCGTAAAAATGCCAAATCAACACTTTGCTCCGGCGTGGGGCTTTATATGGCTGGCGCAGACGGCGAGGGCGGGGCGGAGGTGTATTCCGCTGCAACCACCCGTGACCAGGCACGAATTGTTTTTGAAGACGCAAAAAATATGGTCAAGAAGGCGAAAGCCACTCTTGGGCGGATCTTCGAATTCAACAAGCTCGCTATCTACCAGGAGCAAACCGCCTCCAAATTCGAGCCTTTATCATCAGATGCGAACAACCTCGACGGCCTGAATATCCACTGCGCCATCGTCGACGAGCTGCATGCTCACAAAACCCGTGACGTCTGGGACGTTCTGGAGACGGCAACCGGCGCGCGCCTGCAATCGCTGCTTTTCGGTATCACCACCGCAGGCTTCAACAAAGAAGGTATCTGTTACGAACTACGCGATTACGCAATCAAGGTCCTGCGCGGCCTGGTTAAAGACGATACGTTTTTTGCCATCATCTACACCTTAGATGAAGGTGACGATCCCTTTGATGAAAAAGTCTGGCAGAAGGCGAATCCGGGGCTAGGTATCTGTAAGCGCTGGGATGATCTGCGCCGCCTGGCTAAAAAGGCGAAAGAGCAGGTTTCGGCCAGGATTAACTTTTTCACCAAACACATGAATATCTGGGTTACCGCTGAGTCTGCCTGGATGGACATGATGAAATGGGAAAAATGCGAGTTTATCGCCCCGCTGCACGAACTTAAAACCTATCCCTCCTGGGTGGGCGTTGACCTTTCAAACAAAATTGATATCTGTGCAGCCGCTAAAGTCTGGCGCGCGCCAGGTGGCCACGTTCATGCGGATTTTAAATTCTGGCTGCCGGAGGGTCGCCTTGAGAAGTGTTCACGCCAGATGGCAGAACTCTATCGTAAGTGGGCCGATATGGACAAGCTGATCCTTACCGACGGGGATGTAATCGACCATGCTCAGATTAAGGAAGAGCTGCAGTTGTGGGTTGCTGGCGAGAGTCTGAAAGAAATTGGCTTCGATCCCTGGAGTGCGACGCAGTTCAGCCTTGCGCTGGCAGAAGAAGGGCTGCCGCTGGTGGAAGTACCGCAGACGGTTCGCAATTTCTCTGAGGCGATGAAAGAGGTCGAAGCACTGGTATACGGTGGCCGCTTCCATCACAGCGATCACCCGGTAATGAACTGGATGATGTCCAACGTAACCGTCAAACCTGACCGGAACGAGAATATTTTCCCGAACAAGTCCACACCAGAGGCCAAGATTGATGGCCCGGCGGCATTGTTCACAGCAATGAGCCGCGTTCTGGTTAACGGTGGTAACGACCAGCAGGATCTCTCCGGATTCTTCAATAATCCCATCATGGTAGGTTTCTGATGAAAAAAAACAAACAGCCAGGCAGGGTGAAAAGCGCTCTGCTTAACTGGCTCGGTGTGCCTATCAGCCTGACTACCGGCACGTTCTGGGAGGAATGGTTTGGCACCAGCAGCAGCGGAAAGGTAGTCACGGCCGATAAAGCCATCCAGCTGTCGGCTGTGTGGGCATGCGTAAGACTGTTAAGCGAGTCTATTTCAACCCTTCCGCTGAAAATATACGTTCGACAGCCTGACGGTTCGCGTAAAGCGGCAACTGATCATCCGGCCTATTCGATACTCTGCCGCCGACCCAATTCAGAAATGACACCATCACGCTTTATGTTGATGGTGGTCGCCAGTATTTGCCTGCGCGGGAACGCCTTCATTGAGAAGAAATTCATCGCAAACCGCCTGGTTTCGCTGGTGCCTTTACTGCCGCAGAACATGGTGGTTAAACGTCTCACTACCGGGGCGCTGGAATACAAATACACTGAAAACGGAAACGAACGCGTCATTTCGGTCAAAAACATTATGCACATTCGCGGGTTCGGTCTGGACGGTGTTTGCGGCATGATGCCGATGAAGACTGGCCGGGATGTGATCGGTTCAGCAATGGCCGTTGAAGAGTCCGCGGCGAAGATATTCGAGCAGGGTCTGCAGAGCTCAGGTTTTCTCTCCGCTGATAATGCGCTGACAGACGACCAACGTGAAAGACTTCGTGGCTATATGGCATCATTCACCGGCTCCAAAAACGCCGGAAAAATTATGGTTCTTGAAGGCGGCCTGAAATATCAGGGCGTGACCATGAACCCGGAAGATGCTCAGATGCTCGAAAGCCGCGCATTTAGCATTGAGGAGATCTGCCGCTGGTTTCGCGTTCCGCCTTTCATGGTTGGTCACACCACGAAACAAAGCAGCTGGGCATCCAGCCTGGAAGGTATGAACCTGCAGTTTCTGACTCATACCCTTCGACCGCTGCTGGTGAATATTGAGCAGGAAATTGGCCGGTGCTTACTCGACAGCGATGATGAAGTGTTTGCAGAATTCTCTGTTGAAGGTCTACTGCGAGCCGATAGTGCTGGTCGCGCGGCATACTATACCAGCGCGCTTCAGAATGGCTGGATGTCCCGTAATGACGTTCGTCGTCTTGAGAACATGCCGCCAATTGAAGGGGGCGATATTTACACCGTTCAGCTCAACCTGACGCAACTGAAAAATCTCGAAAGCAGCAACCCTGCTGTTCAGGCACTGGCCCTGCGAGAGCTGCATAACCACGTATTCCCCGATATTTCCTTTGAACAATCTCCGCTGAAACAGGCCGCTTAGGAGCCCTTTCCTGATGAGCAAAAAACAACTTCCGGTAGCACCGGCGGGTCGCCCCTGCGCGCGCGTTACCTGTGAAACATTACCGTCCGCACTGGACCGCTGGGACGGCGGGATCAAAGCGGCGGCCACCGACGATAACAGCATTTCTGTTTTTGATGTTATCGGGCAGGACTACTGGGGCGAAGGGGTAACAGCTAAACGTATTGCCGGTGCGCTTCGGGCGATGAACGGCGCCGACGTCACGGTGAATATCAACTCACCGGGCGGAGACATGTTCGAAGGTCTGGCTATTTATAACCTGCTCCGCGAATACGAAGGCCGTGTAACGGTGAAGGTGCTGGGCATTGCCGCCAGCGCCGCCTCGATAATTGCGATGGCCGGGGATGATATTCAGATTGGCCGCGGTGCTTTCCTGATGATCCACAACTGCTGGGTATACGCGATGGGAAACCGCCATGATTTTGCAGAACTGGCACAGTCACTGGAACCCTTCGATACCGCTATGGCTGACATCTACGCGGCGCGCTCCGGCCTTGATATGGCCGCTGTGCAGAAGCTGATGGACGCGGAAAGCTATATCGGTGGCAGTGATGCAGTAGCGAAGGGACTGGCAGACAGCTTGCTTTCTGCTGATGCGGTCAGCGACGGCAACGAATCGCCTGCAGCCGCGCTTCGAAAACTTGATGCATTGCTGGCCAAGACCAACACCCCGCGCTCTGAGCGCAGAAAACTCATTAAAGCCTTATCCGGTGGCATGCCTGGCGCTGTCACCACCAACGACGGTACGCCGGGCGCTGCCGAAGACATCAAACCTGAAACCATCAATTCACTTGAAAGCGCCCTGGCGGCGTTAGTCAAATAAGGACCCTTTATGTCTGAAGTAAACGATATTCTGAAAAAAGTCACGGCCAGCATTGAAGAGGCTACCGGCAAGTTCAACGCGAAAGCAGAAGAAGCAGTGAAGGAGGCGCAGAAGTCCGGCAAGCTGTCAGAAGAAACAAAGGCAGCCGTCGATAAAATGGCTTCTGAGTTCAACGCACTGCGTGAGGCAGAAAAAACGCTGAAGGCAGCTATGGGCGAACTGGAGCAACATGTTGCCCAGATGCCGCTGGCAAACGCGAAGCATGTTGTGGAGTCAATCGGTCAGCAGGTGATCTCTGCTGAAGCGCTGAAAACCTTTGCCTCCGGGGTGGAAGGTGGCAAACGTATCAGTATCCCGGTTAAGGCGGCACTGACTTCTGCTGATGTGCCTGATGGCGTTATCGAACCGCAGCGAATTCCGGGCATCGATACGGCACCGAAGCAGCGCCTGTTCATCCGCGATCTGATTGCGCCTGGTCGCACTTCCTCCCCTGCTATTTTCTGGGTGCAACAGACTGGCTTTACCAACAACGCGAAAGTGGTTCCTGAAAATACACAGAAACCATACAGCGAAATTGAGTTTACGCCGAAAATCACTGGCGTAAGCACCATCGCTCACCTGTTCAAAGCCTCAAAGCAGATCCTGGATGACTTCGCACAGCTGCAGTCAACCGTTGATGCAGAAATGCGCTACGGACTGAAGTACGCGGAAGAGCAGGAAATTCTCTTCGGTGATGGTACCGGCGTGCATCTGCACGGCATTGTTCCTCAGGCGTCGGCATTTAACCCGGCGTTTACTGTAGAACAGCAGAGCGGTATTGACGATCTGCGTCTGGCAATGCTGCAGGCGCAACTGGCGCGCTTCCCGGCATCCGGCCACGTTCTTCACTTCATTGACTGGGCGCGGATCGAACTGACCAAAGACAGCCTGGGCCGATACATTCTGGCTAACCCTGCGGCGCTGACTGGACCGACGCTTTGGGGCCTGCCGGTTGTAGCCACGGAAGCGGCGGCCTTCCAGGGTAAATTCCTGACTGGTGCTTTCAACGCTGGGGCGCAAATCTTCGACCGCGAAGATGCGAACGTGGTTATCTCCACGGAGAACGCCGACGACTTCGAGAAAAACATGATCACCATCCGTTGCGAAGAACGTCTGGCGCTGGCTGTGAAACGCCCTGAAGCGTTCGTGTACGGTTCATTCAGCACCGGCTCGGGGAGCTGATAAATATTGCGGCCTTCGGGCCGCTTTTTTTTGGGGCAAACAGATGCTTGATCAGAATGTGGTGAAACAGCATTGCCGCATTGATACCGACTTTACGGGTGATGATGCTCTGCTGGAGATATACACAGGTGCGGCGGCGCGTTACGTCCAGACATGGACAAGGCGAACGCTCTATGAAAATCAAAGCTCTCCTGGCTACGCAGATGACCCGGATCCGATTCTACTGAATGATGATGTTAAGGCGGCAATGCTACTGTTGATTGGTCACTGGTATGCAAACCGAGAGGCTGTGAACATCGGAAATATTACATCAGCGGTGCCTTTAGCCGTAGAAGCTCTACTGCAGCCATACCGAATTTACGGGGTTTAGGAGGACTTTATGCAGGCCGGAAGACTGAGAGACAGGGTGGTGGTTCAGAACATCACAACATCCAGAGATCCTTCTGGCCAGCCTGTTGAAACATGGCATGACGGCGCAGAAACCTGGGCAGAAGTAAAGGGCATTAGTGGGCGCGAGTTGGTAGCCGCTGGTGCTGAAACCGCAGTCGCCACTATCAGGGTATGGACACGATTTCGTAGCGATATAACTGCTGCGTCCAGACTCAGGGTTATGACTGGCGCGTTCAAGGGGGCCATTTTGAATATCATTGGTCCGCCAATCCCTGACTCTCGCGGTGTTCAGCTCGAAATTCTTTGCAAACAGGGTACCGAAAAATGATTGATACGAGGCTCAATTTTTCCGGGCTGAATGACATCGCAAAGGATCTGGAGGCGCTTAGCCGCGCTGAAAACAACAAGGTTCTGCGTGATGCCACGCGCGCCGGCGCCGAAGTGCTTAAGGAAGAAGTGATCGCCCGCGCTCCGGTGCGTACCGGGAAACTGAAAAAAAACGTGGTGGTGGTGACTCAAAAAAGCCGTCGCCGCGGGGAAATTTCTTCCGGCGTCCATATTCGTGGCGTTAACCCGCGCACCGGCAACAGCGATAACACGATGAAGGCGAAGAACCCGAGAAACGCCTTTTACTGGCGATTCGTTGAAATGGGAACCGTTAACATGCCACCGCACCCTTTCATTCGTCCCGCGTTCGATGTTCGCCAGGAGCAGGCGACGGAGGTTGCGATCAGGCGCATGAACCAGGCCATTGACGAGGCATTAAGCAAATGACGGAAGACGAACTCTATCCTCTGCTGGCGCCGCTGGCCGGAGGGCAGGTTTATCCCTATGTTGCGCCGCTCGGCAGTGACGGGAAGCCTTCAGTCTCTCCGCCCTGGGTAATTTTCTCGATTATTACCGACGTGGCCGCAGACGTTCTTTGCGGTCAGGCTGAATCTGCCGTTTCTGTGCAGGTTGATGTCTATTCCAGCACCATCGCTGAAGCGCGCACGATCAGGAATATGGCGCTTGATGCTCTGCAGGTGCTGAAGCCGGAAAGCATTGTGAAAACGCCGGGCTATGAGCCTGATTTGCGATATCACCGGGCAACGCTCGAATTTCAGGTAACCGTTTAACCTTACCCACCATAACAGACCGCCCCGGCGGTCTTTTTTATCTGGAGAAACCATGACCAGTAAGTATGAAGTAACAAAGGGGATGACCTTTGCCGTCTCCGACGCACCGGTAACCGCTGAGGATTTTAACGCCTCAGGTTTCCCGGGGGCTGGCATTACCTGGCTCGAAGCGGCCTGTGCAACAAAGGAGATCACCTTCACCGGCGGGCAGAAAGGGGATATCGACGTAACCACGCTTTGCTCAACTGAACAGGAGCAAACCAACGGCCTCGCCGCGCCTGCTGAAATGAGCATTACCCGTAACTGGGTTGGCGATGAAGCAGCACAGGAGGCACTGCAGACCGCTTACGAAAATGACGAACTGCGCGCGCTGCGCGTGGTATTCCCGTCTGGCAACGGTTTCTACGTGCTGGTGGAGGTACGCCAGAGCTCATGGTCTGCTGCAACCTCTTCCGTTGTTGGCGCTACCTATTCTCTGCGTGTACGCGGCAAACCTAAACGCATCCACGCGTCTGGTTCTTGAGCGGCTTCGGCCGCTTTTTTTATCCCTTCGACCATGTAACAAGAGAAAAATGAAATGGCGCAAAAAACATCACAGAATTCATTACGCAACGTGGCGCTTACAGCATCGAAAGCCTATCGCACCAAAGAAGGTATCACGGTCCCTGAATGGGATGGAGCAAAGGTAACGCTGCGTGAACCTTCTGGCGATGCCTGGGTGAAATTCAGGGAGATCGTTAATCCCCAGCTCGCCGATGGCGAAGAGGCACCGACGCTGACGGAGGCTGAAAAGTTTCTGCGTAACAAAGAGGCTGATGTGGTTCTGTTTATTGACGTTCTGCTGGATGAAAACGGCGAGCGCGTATTCAGCGATGAGGATCAAGAGCAGGTATCTAAAATTTATGGTCCTGTGCACTCCCGCCTGCTGGCTCAGGCCCTCAACCTCGGAATGAGCCAGGAAGAAGCGGGAAAGCCGTAAAGCAGCCGCTGACCTTTTTCCTGATGTCATTGGCGCTCCGGATGGGGCGCACTCTTCACGAACTGCGCCAGACCATGACCGCCAGCGAGCTCAAAATGTGGATCGAGTTCGACCGCATCAGTCCAATTGGTGACTGGCGCGCCGATGCACAGGCGGCGCAGATCTCCGTTGCAATGCTGAACTCTCAGGGTGGGAAATTCACCATTCCTGACGTGATGCTGAAGTGGGGAGAGCAGGAAGAGGTCGCAGAAGTCTCAGAACTCGAAAATTGGATATCCGGTCTTTGACGCCCGCGGCTGCGGGCTTTTTTTATGGGTGAAATATGGCAACGCTGCGCGAGCTAATCATCAAAATTTCGGCGAACTCATCTTCTTTCCAGTCAGAGATCGCCAGAGCGTCCCGCATGGGAACGGATTACTACCGCACTATGGAACAGGGCGGGAAAAAAGCTGCAGCGGCCACGCGTGAAACTCAGCGGTCTTTGGCTGACCTGAACTCTCAGCTAGCAACAGTACGATCCTCTGCTGCCGGGCTTGCCGGTGCGTGGGCTGGTGCATTTGCCACGCATCAGCTGATTCAGTTTGCCGACACATGGAACCAGTTGAATGGGCGTCTTCGCCTTGCGTCCTCTTCCAGTGAGGATTACGTGCAATCCCAGCGCGTGCTGATGGAGATTAGCCAGCGCACCGGAACATCCCTCGAGGCAAACAGCAACCTGTACAGCAGAATTGCGCAGTCCCTGCGTGATGCCGGTTACGCTTCTGCTGACGTCGCAAAAGTTACAGAAACCGTAGCAACCTCACTGAAGCTGTCTGGCGCCAGTACCGAAGAGGCGAGCTCTGTTATCACCCAGCTTAGCCAGGCGCTTGGCTCAGGCGTTTTGCGAGGCGAAGAATTTAACTCCATCATGGAGAACGGCGGCCGCCTGGCGAAACTGCTGGCTGATGGGCTGGGTACCACTGTTGGTGGCCTGCGAAATATGGCCAACAACGGCGAGCTGACAACCAACAAGATCGTCCCGCTGCTGACCAACGTCGAGATCCTCCGTAAAGAATTCGACACCCTTCCTGCATCAATCAGCGGATCTGCACAGAAAGTGCAAAACGCCTTCCTTGCATGGGTTGGCGGGGCGAACGATGCGGTCGGCGCATCATCAACGCTTTCCGGCGTGCTGGATGGCCTGGCGACTAACATCGATGATGTGGCAAATACAGCCGGTATTCTGGTTGGTGTAGGCCTCGCTCGTTATTTTGGCAACATGGTCGGCAGCGTTGCTCAGTCAACGCGGGCAGTGGTCGCTAATACGGCCGCCGAGGTCGCGCTGGCGCAGGCTCAGGTTCGCGGCGCTCAGGTTAGCGTTGCTGCTGGTCGCCAGGCTGTATACCGCGCTCAACAGGCGCGCGCAGCGGCGACGAGTATTGAGGCTCAGATTGTCGCTGAGCGTAATCTTGCTGCAGCTCAGGCATCACTGAATACGGCGCTGGCTGGCAGGACCTCTGCAGCTAACAACCTCACCAATACAGCCTCGGTAATGTCACGGCTGGGTAGTGGGGTGCTGGGTATTCTCGGTGGATGGCCGGGAGTGATTATTGGTGCCGGCGCTGCGATGTATGGCCTTTATCAGCATACCCAGCAAGTGCACCGTGAGGCGGTAGGTTTTGCCAACAACCTTGACGAGATCAACACCAAGCTCCAGCAGATGTCGGTGCTTGGCCTGCGTTCGACCGCGGCTGATGCCCGTACATCTTTACAGGCGCAGAAACAGGACCTTGCCGACCTCGACTCTCAGATCGCGAAGGTGAAAGACAGCCTTAAGGCGGTTGACCAAATCCAGCAGGACTACAACCGCCATCCGACGCTGACCCTGATTAACACTTTCATGGACCAGGCCGACATCACGGCCAAAAACATCGAGCTGACCGATAAGCTGAACCAACTGGAGTACCAGCGCGAACAGGCAGCTTCAAAAGTCGAGCAAACGCAGAAGCTGGTAAACAATGCCAGCGATCTGGCTACGCAAAAGGCTATCGAACAGGCTGGCGCCGTCTCAATCCTGAAAGGTGCGTATGACCTGCTTAACCGCTCAATGTCAGCGACCGCTGGCGCCAAGCCGCCACAATATGCCGGGCCCGTCGTTTCACTGGCGAACGCAACACCGCAACAGCAAACCGCACTGGAGCGCTCGCGCCGCGATAATGAGCTGGCCAGCTTAAGCGGATTAGAGAAACTCCATCAGCAGCACGTGTATGAAGCAGAAGACCTGAAGCTGACGGGGGCACTTTACACCCAGTACATCTACAACAAGGATCAGGCAGCCAAAAAGGATGCAGCGGCTGCGGAGGCAAAAAAAACCTCTACCGCCGCCTCGAAAGCACAGAGTAAAGCCGACCGTGAAGCGGCCAGCACCGCCGAACAGTATTCCCGCAAAATGGCCGATCTCAGTGTGGCTATCGACGTGCAACGCGTCCGGGCGACGGAAGGAGAAAAAGCCTCCGAGCTTTACGCTGCATCGCACCAGGCAGGCACTAAATGGACCGATGAGCAGCGCAGGGCGATCCAGGCATCATCAGCAGAGCTGGCAAAATGGACGCAAAAAGCCGACGAGAACGTGCGAAAGCAGCGCGAACAAGCCGATGCATTGAAGGATTTAACTGAAGCGGCCCGAAAGTTCAGGGATGAGGCGACGCTGAAAACCGAAACCGCAGGCATGAGTGATCGCCAGCGCAGCCGGTTCGACGAGACGCAACAGATCGACCGTGTTTTTGCTAAAACTGACGGCGGTACCGAGGCCATAGCGCAGCGCGCAGCGGCCCTGGATGCTCTGGATAAGAAATACAAGGCTATAGCCGCAGCTGAAGCGGATTGGATGTCCGGAGTATCACGCGGCTATGCCAACTGGTTTGATGAAATCAGTGACGTATCCGGCACGGTCTCTGACGGGGTGAAAACCACACTCGACAGCGCGTTTGGTAACGTCACCTCAATGCTTGAAGGCAATAAAGTTAGCTGGAAATCGTGGGGGATTTCTGTCCTGCAGATCATCGAAAAAGTGGCGCTGCAGATGGCAGTGGTCAGTGCGATGGGTGGGGCATCTTCTGGTTCTGGCATCTTTGGCTCACTCATCGGCAGTGTAGGCAGCTTCTTCGGGGGCGGTGCGGGAGCATCAGCCAGCACCGGTACGGCGGTTTCCAGTTACGGATCGAACTTCCAGTTTAACGCCAAAGGCGGCGTTTATGACTCTCCATCTCTTAGCGCTTTCAGTAATGGGATCGTCAGAAACCCCACCATGTTCGCTTTCGCAAAAGGCGGTGCCGGAATCATGGGCGAGGCGGGGCCGGAGGCAATCATGCCGCTGACCCGCGCGCCGGATGGTTCTCTCGGCGTTCGTGCGGTCGGAGGTGGCGGAGGTCAGTCCGTATCGTCGGCGCCACAGGTTTATATCACCATCGATGGCAACGGCAACACCTCAACGCAAACCTCACCAGGGCTTGAGCAATTTGGTGCCGAGGTCGGGAAATTTGTCGATCAGCGATATAAGCAGAATGTAATGCGTGATATCCGCCCCGGCGGTGACATCTGGAACGCAATGAAAGGAACCCGATAACTATGGCCATTGAAACTTTCACCTGGTGCCCACGGATTAACGCGGAGGCTGATACAAGTTTCCGCGTCAGAAAAGCCCAGTTTGGCGATGGATATGAGCAGGTTTCAGGAGATGGATTGAACACCAGAACCCAGCAATGGACGCTCAACTTCACTGGCAACGAAACCTACATTTCTGCCATTAAATCTTTTCTCGACAGGCATGAAGGAACGAAAGCCTTTCAATGGAAGCCACCGCTCGAACCTTTGGGTTTGTATCGTTGCGAAACGTATAAACCCACCGGGCTTGGCGCGGGGAAATTCAACCTTGAAGCAACATTCATCCAGGCATTTAAACCATGAGCTTAAACGCAGATTATCAGAAGCTGGAATCCGGAAACGATGTTCGTCTGATTGAGGTGGACGGTTCTTCCTTTGGGCTAACGGACGTTCTCCGCTTTCACAATTACAGCATTCCCCACACAGAAGCGGAAATCATCGCCGCTGGTGGGGATGAGTCCAAGCTTCCGGCGAAAACAATCTGGTGGCAGGGAAATGAATATGCCGCCTGGCCATATCAACTGGAAGGTCTGGAGAAATCAACCAGCGGGAGCAATGCAACGCCATCCCTGACGGTTGCGAACATCGAAAGCTCCATTTCAGCCCTGTGTCTTGCGTATGACGATCTGCTGCAGGCGAAAGTCACTATTCACGACACAAAAGAGAAATATCTCGATGCCAGAAATTTCGCAGACGGCAACCCCACAGCAGACCCGACTCAGGAAAAGCTGCAGGTCTGGTATATCGACGGGAAAACGGGCGAGCTTGCCGGTGAAACCGTTGAATTTGTTCTGTCCAGCCCGATGGATCTGCAGGGGCAAATGATCCCGACGCGACAGCTTCATTCCCTGTGTACCTGGTGCATCCGGAATAAATATCGTACCGGCGACGGCTGCGACTATGCCGGCACCCGCTATTTCGACAAAAACAACAACTCGGTAAGCGATCCGTCGCTGGATGAATGCAACGGCACGCTGACGGCCTGCAAACTCCGATTCGGCGAAAATAACGAACTCTCGTTTGGTGGCTTCCCGGGCACGTCTTTGATCAGGAGTTGATATGCGTCAGAAAACCATCGATGCGATTATGGCGCATGCTGCAGCTGAATATCCTCATGAGTGTTGCGGCGTGGTGGCGCAGAAAAGCCGCGTTGAACGTTATTTCCCGTGCCGGAATCTTGCCGCGGCGCCGGAGGACAATTTTGTCCTTTGCCCAGAAGACTACGCAGCTGCTGAGGACTGGGGAACGGTGATCGCCATCGTTCACAGTCACCCTGACGCCACAACGCAACCGAGCGAACTGGATAAAGCGCAATGCGACGCAACGCTTTTACCCTGGCATATTGTGAGCTGGCCGGAGGGGGATTTACGCACCATCCAGCCGCGCGGAGAACTTCCGCTGCTGGAGCGTCCGTTTGTGCTTGGACACTTCGACTGCTGGGGGCTGGTAATGAGCTATTTCCGGCAAACGCATGGTATCGAGCTCCACGATTACCGGGTGGATTATCCCTGGTGGGAAAACGACTATCCGGACAACTTCTATCAGGATTTCTGGTATGAGTGCGGATTCCGTGAATTCGACGGACCACCGAAACCCGGTGATATGGTGATCATGCAGGTCCAGGCCGATAAGTGGAATCACGCGGGAATTCTACTGGAGGGAAATATGCTGCTGCACCACCTGTACGGACATCTGAGCCAGCGCGTGCCGTATGGTGGCTACTGGCAGGAAAGGACGATGAAGGTTCTACGATATAAGGACCTGTGCTAACCTTTTGTAAAACAAAAAAGGGGTTAGGGATATGAGGAAATTTCTTTCGATATTGGCGTGTAGCCTGATTATTGTTGGTTGCTCACCTTCGGAAAAGGATTTTATTGACATGGGGGAATCCTTAGTTAAAGACACCCTCAAAGATCCGGATAGCGCTAAGTTTGAATCATTTTTCCGTGATTTCGGAGAAAATAGTGGATATGTTTGCGGTTATGTGAATGCTAAAAATTCATACGGCGCATATACGGGTAAAAAACCATACTATGTACGGATTGAGGTCAAAGATGGAAAGGTCAATGATCATGGACCAGTCATCATTATTAATGACCAAGACCAAAAGAAAATTGATTCATATGAGTCAATCTGTCAAAAGGACTGATGTGCGATGAAAAAGATTATCCTCCCAATTTTTGTCTTCCTGCTGATGGGGTGTTCTGTTTCCTCACTGGAAGAACAAAAACCTATTCTATCAGAGCATTCAACAAAAACTGTTGATGAAGTTAACCGTTGCCTTGCTCCTAAATGGGTGGAACTACGATCTTCAAGCTCCAGCATACCCACTGAGTCAGGATACAAAATCACAGCATCTGACGATATATTCGGTGCTCTTTCAGTAGTGAATATCGATAAATCAGCGACAGGCGGAAGCGATATAAAGGTTTATGCCGTCGCGAAAGGTTGGAACGACCACTGGGCTACGGCCGCCAGATCATGTCTTTGAAAAAACATAAATAATCCAAGCCACCTTCGGGTGGCTTTTTTGTATGGAGAATGAAAATGCCAGAGGTCATGACCCGAATTGAACTCGGCGGTGTTTTGGGTAAAACCTACGGAAAGGTTCACCATCGATTAATACGCACAACCGCTGAGGCCATCAACTCTCTTACGAAAACTATAAATGGGCTGGAGAAATTCCTGATCACCAGCAAAGCAAGGGGCCTGACTTACGCCGTTTTCAAAGATAAGAAAAATATCGGAAAGGATGATTTTGGTTTTCCGGTAACCGGTGAGGTTATTCGAATTGTACCGGTGGTAATCGGAAGTAAAAAAGCCGGGGTATTACAGACAATTCTTGGCGCCGTGCTCGTCGTTGTTGGGGTAGCTATTGGCTATTTCTCAGGAGGCACTCTATCAGCGGTGGGGTACGGGGCTGCGAAATTCGGTGCAGCCATGATGCTGGGAGGTGTTGTCCAAATGCTATCTCCTCAACCTGCAGGTCTGGCAAGCAAACAAAGCGCAGATAACCGCGCATCCTACGCATTCGGTGGTGTAACAAACACCGCGGCGCAAGGCTATCCAGTACCGCTCCTATATGGCCGCCGGCGGATAGGCGGAGCGATTATTTCTGCCGGAATTTATGTCGAAGATCAGCAGTAGATAACTAACCTTTTTTCTGGCCACCTTCGGGTGGCTTTTTTTATGGGCGCAATATGGCTACAGATAAAGTGTTAAAGGGCCGCA
Source organism: Enterobacter sp. CFEC122 (assembly GCF_052983755.1). Classification (NCBI taxonomy): domain Bacteria; kingdom Pseudomonadati; phylum Pseudomonadota; class Gammaproteobacteria; order Enterobacterales; family Enterobacteriaceae; genus Enterobacter; species Enterobacter sp. CFEC122. The sequence continues at coordinate 18,304 of NZ_JBRIQR010000047.1, forward strand.
AGGGCGGCAGCTCCAGTTCCCGAACCCCCACCGAACAGCCTGATGATCTGCAATCTGTGGCGAAGGCAAAAATCCTCGTTGCGCTTGGGGAAGGGGAATTTGCAGGGCAGCTAACCGGCAAAGATATCTACCTGGACGGAACGGCCCTGGAGAATGCCGACGGTTCACAAAACTTCAGCGGCGTGACATGGGAGTTTCGCGCGGGAACTCAGGCGCAAAAATATATTCAGGGTATTCCCGGTACCGAAAACGAAATCAGCGTAGGAACTGAGGTATCAAGCGCTACAGCATGGACGCGCACCTTTACCAATACGCAGCTTTCAGCAGTTCGCCTACGTCTGAAATGGCCCTCGCTTTTCAAACAGGAGGACGACGGCGATCTGGTGGGTTACTCGGTCAATTATGCGATTGACCTGCAGACGGACGGCGGCACATGGCAGACGGTACTCAATACCAGCGTGACCGGCAAAACGACGTCTGGTTATGAGCGCAGCCACCGTATTGATTTACCGCAGGCTGGCAGCACCTGGACAATCCGTCTGCGTAAGATTACCTCTGACGCCAACAGCGCGAAGATCGGCGACACGATGACGCTGCAGAGCTTCACCGAGGTGATTGACGCCAAACTGCGCTACCCGAACACCGCGCTGCTCTACATCGAATTCGATTCCAGCCAGTTCAACGGCTCTATTCCTCAAATTTCATGCGAACCGCGCGGCCGCGTTATCCGCGTTCCAGATACCTACGACCCTGAAACCCGCACTTATAGCGGTACATGGACCGGTGCTTTTAAGTGGGCATGGACGGATAACCCTGCGTGGATTTTTTACGACCTGGTTGTTTCTGACCGGTTCGGCCTCGGGCACCGTTTGACCGCTGCGAATATTGATAAATGGACGCTGTATCAGGTTGCCCAGTATTGCGATCAGATGGTACCAGACGGCAAGGGGGGCAACGGTACTGAACCACGTTATACCTGTAACGTCTATATCCAGGACCGTAACGACGCTTACACTGTGTTGCGTGATTTTGCCGCTATCTTCCGCGGCATGACCTACTGGGGCGGGGATCAGATTGTTGCCCTGGCTGACATGCCGCGCGATGTGGATTACAGCTACACACTCGCCAATATTGTTGGCAAACCGCGTTATTCGAGCAGTACCACAAAAACCCGCTACACCACAGCACTGGTGTCATGGTCAGATCCTGGCAACGCCTATGCTGACGCGATGGAGCCGGTATTTGAGCAGGCGCTGGTAGCTCGGTACGGCTTCAATCAGCTGGAAATGACAGCCATCGGCTGCACCAGACAGTCAGAAGCGAACCGAAAGGGACGCTGGGGTATTCTCACCAACAACAAGGATCGCGTTATTTCGTTTGATGTCGGGCTGGACGGAAACATTCCGCAGCCGGGCTACATCATCGCCGTGGCAGACGAGTTGCTTTCCGGAAAGGTGATGGGCGGACGCATCAGCGCCGTTAACGGTCGCGTTATCAAACTTGACCGAGTGGCAGATGCAGCAGCAGGAGATCGCCTTATTCTCAATTTACCTTCCGGAGCGTCGCAGAGCAGGACCATTCAGGCGGTTAACGGTGAAACAGTAACGGTTACTACTGCATACAGTGAGACGCCACAGGCCGAAGCTGTTTGGGTGGTTGAATCTGACGAGCTTTACGCGCAGCAGTATCGTGTTGTCAGCGTTTCTGATAACGATGATGGCACTTTCTCGATTACCGCCGCATGGCACGATCCGGATAAATATGACCGTATTGATACCGGAGCCATCATCGACCAGCGGCCGGTGAGCGTGGTCCCGCCGGGTAACCAGTCGCCGCCTGCGAACATCGTGATCAGCTCGTTTTCTGTGGTTCAGCAGAATATCAGCGTCGAGACCATGCGCGTGAGCTGGGACCAGGCACAAAATGCTATTGCCTATGAGGGGCAGTGGCGCCGCAACGACGGAAACTGGGTGAACATGCCTCGCAGCTCCACCACGTCATTTGACGTCCCTGGGATTTATGCCGGTCGCTACCTGGTGCGCGTGCGTGCAATCAATGCCGCTGAAATTTCCTCAGGATGGGGATATTCAGAAGAGAAGACGCTGACTGGCAAAGTAGGCAATCCACCTAAGCCAGTAGGATTCACTGCTACGGGTATTAACTGGGGGATTCGTCTTAACTGGGGTTTCCCGCCAAACACCGGCGATACGCTAAAAACGGAAATTCAGTACACAGCAAACAGTGACTTTTCAGATCCACTCTTGCTCTCAGACGTGCCTTATCCATCTGCGGAATACACCCAGCTCGGCCTTAAAGCAGGGCAGGAATTCTGGTACCGCGCGCAGTTGGTCGACCGAACGGGTAACGAGTCCGGGTATACCGACTGGATCAGGGGGATGTCTAACGATAACGCCGATGATTACCTGGGTGATATCGCAGACGATTTCCTAACCTCTGCCGACGGGGAGCGCCTAACCGGTGACATCGATACCAACATTGAGGGAATACTGCAGAACGCCCTGGCGAACCACGGAACTGTTGAGCACCAGTGGGCACAATACGGAGAAGTGCGTGCCGATATTCTGGTGGTTAAAACGACGATTGCTGAAGTTGATAATGCAATGGCCGAACTGTCAACGCAGGTGCAGGCGCAGATTGATGATGTTACTGCAGCACTGGAGGACAAACTTACCGCCGTCGTTGATGCCTCTGGCGCTTCGGCTATCTACACCCTCAAAACAGGCGTGAGGATAAACGGCATCATGTATAACGCCGGGATGTCGATTGCCGTTCTGGCGCAGGCAGGGCAGCCGATTGTTACCCGAGTAGGTTTCAACGCTAACCAGTTCGTGCTGATGAGTGGCAGTGGCGATACCCAGTATTCGCCGTTCGCTGTGGTTAATGGACAGGTCTTTATCAGCTCAGCGTTTATTCAGGATGGCACGATCACCAATGCCAAAATCGGTAACTTTATCCAGTCCAACAATTATGTTGCAGGATCGCAGGGATGGCGAATTGATAAAAGCGGGACGTTCGAAATTAACGGCGTAGCTGGAGGGGGAAGAATGCTGATATCCAGCACCCTTATTCAGATTTACGACAGCAACAACGTGTTGCGCGTCAGAATGGGGTTATGGTAATGCCACAAGGTTTGCAATGCTGGGATAGTGCAGGGCGTATTGCTGTAGATCTTACTGATTATGCAATCAGGTATATAGGGAGCACTTCTGTAACGTTTGCAGCCGGAGAAACGGTTAAAGACGTTTACTTTTCGGGTATAACTCAGGATGGCTCATTTATAACGATTGTAACTACGGGAGTAACTGCGAATGAATATTATTGCCGCGCTTTTAATGGCGGCTTCACTGCATTCTATTTACCGATCACAGGCAGTCCAGCATTCACTTTCACAGTTGAGGTTTATAACTTTCAATGAGCGGATTCGAAGTTTACAACAGTGCCGGAAAGTTGCTCGTTGACTCACAAAACAGGTCCACCCTTTTTTATGATCAGCGCTCGCTGGGTGCTGTTACCGATAAAGGGTTTTACCGCGTGGATAGCCCGTTTGGTGACGGAAGTACGCTGGGTTTCACACAGCAACAATTCTGGAATGACGGAACCTTGAGGTGGCTTAAACTTGATGTGAATAAGTATGGTTTGCCCGGGGCTGAGCTTCTTGAAGACAATGCAGGCAGCATGATCCGCACGACGAGAAACATCGGAATGCAGAGCGGCTACCTGGATGTTTTCGATAGTGCCGGAAACCTTATCTGGAGTGCTGCATCAGCATCGAAAATGCCAAGGGTTGTTGGCTTCTTTGACGTGCCGGCGAACTATGACCTTCAGAACAATACCTTTGTGTTAAACCTCAGCTTTACCCCGTGGATTCTGGTAAATAACTGCCCCGGAAACCTCAGTGATGATGGAGGGGTAACTGGTTACTCAGGTATTGCGCTGAAATGGACTGGCTCGCAATTGCAGGGCCGATACATCTCAAAAAATCAGCGCAGCTGGAGCCAGACACTGCAGGGGCGTGGGTTACGAATCCCCATCGCTCAGTTTGTCGGTATTTGATGCAGGCGGGACGCGTGGGTATTGAGTAGCGATCATGTCTTGCTTCACACCTTTTGCAGGTTCGAAGCGGTATACGACATCAAGCTTATCTGTTTTCTTATAGCAAATGTTACTCAGTCGCTTATTAACATGGCGGCTAAAAATACCATTACTGCTATCGGAAATAACGTTAACTTTCCTTTTTGCACAGTCGATGTTGACGTGAATATCACCACCAAGTGATAAGCGTGCAGCATCTAATGGGTAATCCATTTTGAAATTATATTCTCTTTCATGACCAGAGCAGCCAAACATAAAAAATGTAATGGCTGTGAGTAAAAGACGAGTTTTCATGTAATTCCCTTTTGTTGTTATGGGTGAATTTTAATCTAACGATGTGTTTTTTCTCAAACACAAAAGGGTTTTTATCCTCAAAAATTTGACCTCGCTCCGGCGGGGTTTTTTCCTTGCCCGAAAGGAGCGCATATGTCTGCAGGTACTATCACCCTGACAAACGGGTCCGCTATTGTTGGCGGTTCCGGAACCTCATTCGCAACCGAACTCGCCGCAGGTGACTTTATTGTCTCCACTGTGGGCGGCGTTGATTATACGCTCCCCGTTAAATCGGTTGAGAGTAATGCGCAACTCACACTTGTCAGTAACTTCACCGGGCCAACACAATCCGGCGCGGCCTGGTCAGCTGTTCCCCGCGTTGCGCTGAACATGGTTACTGCTGCGCTGGTGGCACAAAGTGCAGAAGCGCTGCGTGGACTGAATTACGACAAACAGAACTGGCAAAGTATTTTTTCTGGAAACGGCAATGTAACAGTAACTTTGCCGGATGGGACGAAATGGACGGGACCAGCATGGAATAGCATTATCACTACTCTCTCAGGCAAGGCGGCAAAAGGTGCAAACGATGACATTACCTCGCTAAGCGGGCTGACTACAGCGCTAAGTATTTCACAGGGAGGGACTGGTGATAAGACTGCCGCTGGCGCTCGCACAAACCTCGGTCTGGGAACTTCTGCAACGAAAAACACTGGAAAAACGAGCAATGATGTCATGCAGCCCGGCATGTTTGGTCTTGGGTTAGCTAATGGTGCAATTACAACGAACTCGACTAATTTCAGTTCTCTGGTCAACGACAACTTTACAACGCAGGGAACGGGATTGTGTGCATTCAGAAATGATGCTCAAGTTACGAGCGGTGATACGCCTTTTTATCAGTATTCCCCATCGTTGTTTTTCAGGACCAGAGATACATTTGCTGTGCTCAACTTCCATTTTAATGGTGGCCCGATAAGAGTTTTTGCAGGTGGAATCAGCGAGACGAACTTAATTACATCGACAAATGGCAGAACATTGTGGGACACAAAAAATACTGCTGTAGACAGTAATGGCTTTATAAAGCAGGCATCCCCGGTCGTCAAAATCTTCACTGATGGTAAGTATGAAACTAACGACGAATCAGAAGGCGTCACGGTCACTCGTCTGGATGTCGGGCAATATCTTATTGAAGGCTGTAAAGCACTCAATTCAGACGCTGCATGGGGAGGTATCGACGGAGGGTTTGAGATTCCCACAGACAGGAATAAGCAACCGCTTATATGGCTGGACTACGAGGTTAACGCAGACGGCTCTGTGCTGGTAAAAACCTATCACCGCGAACATCCTTCTGCGCCAGCATTTGCCAGGAATGAGCGTGATGGATTGGCAGATGGCGAGCCGGTTGACATCCCGGCTGACCAGTTCGTCAGCGTTCGTGTAGAAATGCCAGCTGACAGCATCTGGAATCAGAAACAAGCGGAAGAGGCTTTAAAGCAGGAACAGGGCTCGTAAAAAAAACTGCCGCCATTTTTCGTAATAATGAGCGGCGGTTGATTGCTCAGAGTTCATGCCCAAACAAACGTAGGGAATATTACCTGAACAAGATTTACAGGCCAACCTGGCGAACGGTCGGGAACTCAGAAACCAGCCACATATCGGACTCTTCAAACATTTCCTCCAGCATGCGGTTCAGTTTTTCCCGATCGCTTTTGCTGGCATCGCTATTCAGGCCGTTTGCCTGCATCGGCTTCACCTTCACTTCGGCATCAGGGAAAATCTGGTGCACCCGCTTCTTCAACTCGGCCAGTATGATCTCTCTGGCCCCTTCGAGCCCCTCTACATTTCGCTTGTCATAAACCAACTCAACGAACATCACTCTCCATCCTTGCTGACTTGATCTGGTGAAAAAAAAATACTACTGTATATGCATACAGTCAATAATCAAGTGAGGGTGCTGCTATGCCTCGCCAATATGATATTCACGCAGCTTTTTTAGCCTCTATAGAACAGAATCCAAAGGGCTACCTTTGCCTAAAAACAAACAAATTCATCAATAATTTGCGCGAGAAGAACTGGCATTTCAGCCAGGCAGACGCTAACGCATGGATTGAGAGATACCAGCCTGATTTTGCTGATAAGACGACGGATGGCAGTGAAAACCGTTACTGGATCTTGCGAAATATGGGGAGGGTATTCTGATGGGCTTTCCTTCACCAGCAATGGATTACCAGGAACAACGGTTAACCATCGATCTGTTATGCGGAATTGATGGAAACTGCAGGGTAATAGAAACGTCATGCGGTTGGGCTGTCATTAACGTTGCCATGAGGCCAGAGCAGGGAGATACGCTACTGGTAAGAATGGATAACAGGAACGAGTTTGCAAAGCTATACGGGGCGGCATTGATAACTGAAGATGGCGAAGCGATAGAAGGCGACGCGCTGGATGATGTAACTGTATATGGCGTACTGACTCACACCCTTAACATTATTGGGGAAGACAAGTTACCCACCATATAACCGGATAACCACTAAACTGCCTTCCCCAAAATAAAAACTAAGGCAATGAAAATTATGAAGAATTTTAAACGTGAAAACTATAGTTAATCAGCCAGCGAAACAAAGCTAACTGGCTGATTAACAAGGGTTAATTTGAGGTTGTTGTGCTTTGCTTGTGGAACAGCTCCCTGAACACCGGATAAATGTCATCCTGGTCACGGATATGCTGCATGGCAAAATTATCGAACATCGACTGCAGATGCTCATACTCCCGCCACAGGGTCTGGTGCGCACGACGGGTGATTTCGATATAGCTGTAGTAACGCACGACCGGCAGAATTTTCTTCGCCAGAATCTCGTGACACAGCGGCGAGTCGTCGGCCCAGTTATCGCCATCCGACGCCTGCGCGGCATAAATGTTCCACTGTGCCGGGTCGTAGCGCTCTTTGACCACTTCATCCATCAGCTTCAGCGCGCTCGAGACGATGGTGCCCCCGGTTTCCTGCGAGTAGAAGAACTCATGTTCATCCACTTCTTTTGCCTGGGTGTGGTGGCGGATATAGACCACCTCCACGTTCTTATAGGTTCTGCTCAGGAACAGATAGAGCAGAATATAAAAACGCTTCGCCATATCTTTGGTGGCCTGGTCCATCGAGCCGGATACGTCCATCAGACAGAACATTACCGCCTGGCTGGAGGGCTCAGGGCGTTTTTCGTAGTTCTTGTAGCGCAGGTCAAAGGTGTCGATAAACGGGACCCGTTCGATCTTCGCCCTCAGCTCTGCAATCTCTTTACGCAGGCGCTCCTCTTCCAGCAGTTGCGCCGGTTCCGTATTTTCCACCACCTTCAGGCTGCTCTCCAGCTCGCGCAGTTCGCGACGTTTGCCTGCCGTCATGGCCGTGCGTCGCGCCAGCGAGTTCTGCAACGAACGCACGACGCTGATGTTGGCGGGCACGCCGTTGGCGGTATAGCCCGCGCGGTGGGTTTTATATTCATTAAGCTGACGATGCTGATTCTTTTTCAGATTCGGCAGCGCCAGGTCTTCGAACAGCAGGTCGAGATATTCATCTTTTGAGATCTGGAAGACAAATTCGTCCTGACCTTCACCGTCCTGGCTGGCCTGTCCCTGACCGCTTCCTGAACCACCGCCGCCGCCCTGAGGGCGCTCAATTCTGTCGTTCTGAACGAAGTGATCATTACCTGGGTGTACGCGATGGCGCAGGCCGCCTCGCCCCTGATGAAACATCGGTTCGCTGATGTCATCGGTGGGGATGGAGACAGACTCGCCGCTGTCGACGTCGGTCACCGAGCGTTTGTTGATGGCCTCGGAGATAGACTGTTTAATTTGCGCTTTATAACGACGCAAGAAGCGCTGGCGGTTCACCGTGCTCTTGTTTTTGCCGTTAAGACGCCGGTCAATAAACCAGGTCATATACCCCCCGTACTGCATTTGCCAACTTGCATTTTGTAGGCCCGGCAGGCGCTAAGCGCCGCCGGGCACTTGTTTTAAGACGATTTACGCACGCGCAGGTACCATTCGCAGAGCAGGCGGACCTGTTTGCGGGTGTAGCCTTTTTCCATCATACGGTCGACAAAATCGTCGTGCTTTTTCTGTTCATCGGTTGAGGTTTTGGCGTTAAACGAGATCACCGGCAGCAGCTCTTCGGTATTGGAGAACATTTTCTTCTCAATGACCGTGCGCAGCTTCTCGTAGCTGGTCCAGTTCGGATTGCGCCCGTTGTTATGCGCTCTGGCGCGCAGGACGAAGTTCACAATCTCATTACGGAAGTCTTTCGGGTTGCTGATCCCGGCAGGCTTCTCGATTTTTTCCAGCTCCGCGTTCAGGGATTCACGGTCAAACAGCTGGCCGGTATCCGGGTCGCGGTACTCCTGATCCTGGATCCAGAAGTCAGCGTAGGTGACATAACGGTCAAAAATGTTCTGCCCGTATTCTGAATAGGATTCCAGGTAGGCCGTCTGGATCTCTTTGCCAATGAACTCGGCGTATTTCGGGATCAGGTAACCTTTCAGGAACTCAAGGTAGCGTTCAGCCTGCTCCTGGGGGAACTGCTCGCGCTCGATTTGCTGCTCCAGCACGTAGAACAGATGCACCGGGTTGGCCGCTACTTCCGCATGGTCGAAGTTAAAGACGCGGGAGAGGATCTTAAACGCGAAGCGCGTGGACAGACCGTTCATCCCTTCATCAACCCCGGCGTAGTCGCGATACTCCTGATACGACTTCGCTTTCGGATCGGTATCCTTCAGGCTCTCACCGTCATAGACGCGCATTTTCGAGTAGATGCTGGAGTTTTCCGGCTCTTTCAGGCGCGACAGGATGGAGAAGCGAGACAGCGTTTCCAGCGTGCCCGGCGCGCACGGCGCATGCACCAGCTCACTGTGGTTAAGCAGTTTCTCGTAAATTTTGATCTCTTCGGAGATCCGCAGGCAGTAAGGCACCTTGACGATGTACACGCGGTCAAGGAAGGCCTCGTTGTTTTTGTTGTTACGGAAGGTCACCCATTCAGATTCGTTCGAGTGGGCAAGAATGATCCCGTTAAACGGCAGGGCGGAGATACCTTCCGTCCCGTTGTAGTTTCCTTCCTGAGTGGCCGTCAGCAGCGGATGCAGCACCTTGATGGGCGCTTTAAACATCTCGACGAATTCCATAATCCCCTGGTTAGCCCGGCACAGCGCGCCGGAGTAACCGTAGGCATCCGGGTCGTTTTGCGCGAAGTTTTCCAGCTTGCGGATGTCGACCTTACCGACCAGCGCCGAAATATCCTGGTTGTTCTCATCACCGGGTTCCGTTTTAGCGATGGCGATCTGTTCCAGGATCGACGGCCAGACTTTCACCACGCGGAATTTGGTGATGTCGCCACCAAACTCATGCAGGCGTTTTGCCGCCCACGGCGACATGATGGTGCCGAGGTAGCGACGCGGGATGCCGTACTCTTTATCCAGAATCTGCGCATCTTCCTGCGGATTGAACAAGCACAGCGGGTGGTCGTTCACTGGGCTGCGCTCGCCGTTGGCGCTCAGGACATAGATAGGCACGCGCTGCATCAGCGACTTCAGGCGTTCCGCCAGCGAGGATTTACCGCCGCCCACGGGGCCAAGTAAATAGAGGATCTGTTTCTTCTCTTCCAGACCCTGAGCGGCATGCTTCAGGTAGGAGACAATCTGCTCTATGGCATCTTCCATGCCATAGAACTCTTCAAACGCCGGGTATCGGGCGACCACCCGATTCGAAAAGAGACGGGAAAGCCGGGGTTCCAGGGCAGTGTCAACCATGTTTGGCTCACCAATAGCCATCAATAGCCGTTCTGCCGCATTGGCATAGGCACTGCGATCTTGCCGACAGATGGTAAGAAACTCCTGCAGTGTGAACTCTTCGTCCTTGGCAGCTTCATAGCGCTGGCGATAGTGATCGAATATATTCATGGCATGCCGTCCTTTTGTATAATCTGGGAACATTTGCGAATCAGCACTTTTAGCGTAATTCTTCAACGGGATAAAAAAATGCTCCGTCCTATTTGTTATGAGCGAGTATCAAGCATTCAGCAAGTCGAAATGGGAAATGGATTGGATGATCAAAGGTCTTCTTTAACTGCCTATTTAGACAAAAATTCTGATAAGTTCACGAATGATAGAGTTTTCATAACAGATGCGGGGCTTTCGGCATTTAAAAATGCCAATATTTCACCTGAGTCTCAACTTGGGATATTTTTGCAAGATGTGGAGAACCGCAAGTACGGTAAGGGTGACGCACTTATAGTCATTAGCCTTGATAGGTTATCGCGTCGTTCAAGTTGGGCTGAAAGTACTATCCAGTACATCGTGAACAGCGGTGTAGAAATCCACGACATTTCTACAAATCTCGTGTTACGGGCAGATGATCCTATGTCGAAAATCCACATGGAACTTATACAACATCGCTCGTACAATGAATCATTGATGAAGTCGGTACGTGCTAAGTTAGCTTGGGATAACAAAATTTTACGTGCATTACAGAATGGAGAGGTGATTTCCAATCGTATGCCTAACTGGTTAAAAAATGTTGATAACAAGTATCAGGTGATCCCTGAACAGGCTGAACTTATTGTTAAGTGTTTTGAGTGGTATAGGGAAGGGCTTAGTACTGGAGAGATTGTTAAGCGTATCGGTAAAAAGTGGCAGATGGTAACCGTGTCAAGGCTGATACGTGACCGCCGCTTGTTGGGTGAACATGAGCGATACAATGGTGAGGTTGTACGAAATGTTTACCCGAAAATCATTGATGAAGACTTGTTCCTAACGGCGAACAGGATGATGGATCGCGTTATGCTGGAGAAGAAAAAGCCAGCCGAGGATCTGTTACTTGAACCTGATGTAGTTCGTGAAATTTTCAAACTGTATGAAGGTGGACTTGGCTCAGGGGCAATTGTTAAACGCTTGCCTAAAGGGTGGAGTACTGTAAATGTACTGCGAGTACTACGCGATAAGAAAGTAGTTACTATGAAGATTATCGATAATCTCACTTTTGAACGGGTCAATGAGAAGTTATCAAGGAATGGTATAGCCAATCGTATTCGTAAAGATATAACAATTGCTCAGGATGATTACATCACAAACCTGTTTCCCAAAATATTAAAGTGTGGTAATTGTGGAGGGAATATCGCCATTCACTATAACCATGTCAGAACTAAGTACGTCATTTGTCGCAACAGGGAAGAGAAGAAGATTTGTGATGCCAAATCTTTCCAGTACACAAGAATTGAGAAGAATATTCTTCAGCTTGTCAAAAACATCGATTTCAATAAATTAATGATGGAAGGACAGTCTGATTCTGACCTTTTGCTGGCATCGTTACGAGAAGAATTGTCTACTCTGAAGAAGGAAGAGGAAACCTATCAGATAAAAATTAATGAACGTAAGGTAGCAGGTAAGAAGACCTCTTTACCATTAATGACTGGTTTGACCGAGGTTCAAGATAGAATTGAAGAAATTGAATCCGATATTTTAAATGCTAAAAATATCAAAGAAATCCCTGTTTTTGACTTTGATATTAATAAAGTACTTGATCCGATGAATGTTGAACTACGTGCAAAGCTAAGAAAGGAATTAAGATTAGTACTTAAATCAGTAAAGTACTGGATTTTTGGAAAACGTATTTTTGTTCAGTTAGAATATTTCAATGAGATCCTATCCCATGTACTTGTGATTGATAATAAGCGGGGTGGTGGTGAAGTACTACATGAAATTGTCATTTCAGAATCTAATGGTGAACGTGTTTATACGGTCAATGAAGAAGGTAAAACAGTATTCATTGCGTCAGTAACATCTGGTACAGATATGTGGTCACTTGCGATTAGTCGTACAAAAACACTGGATGATGTTGGATTGTATCTTAATTTACTCAATCGTGAAAATTTTGAGATCGTGGTGAATGAAGATTTGATTGATTGGATAGATTAACTTATGAACACTCTTGGCTGATTAATAATAAACAAGAGTGTTCAAACCCTCACATACTACCTTTCATTTCAACAACTTTTTGAAGGTTCCGAATAAATATCTAAAAGATAATTAAAAAGGAACCTCAAATGAATTTTCTAATAGAAGTACTCGCAGCCATTCTTTACATTTTAGTTATATTCCCCATATACATAGTCTGTTCAATCTTCTTTATGGTGCTATTTATCATTACACTACCTTTGAAGATACCAGTAATAAATAAATGGGTTAGGAGCTACCTGAAACGGGAAAAATAAACATGGTATAATATAGGTATCAAGTACTCAATGCTGTTTCCCAACTTCTTCAGTACTTCCAGATTAAATCAACCATAGGATTTAAAAATCCGTGAAACGATTTTGATTTAAATCCTATACTACTAATGTCTTCAACATATCTCACATGTTCCGAAGAAAAATAATAAATAATATATAGATTGTGACTCATCTATCCTTCCATTGAAAAGATACCCTACGCCGTAGGGTTCTTTTTACATGGGATTTATTACGAAATCGAAATCATTTAATAAGGAAAAACAAATGAAAAACAAAAAGGATGTAAAAACTAATTGTGTGACCGTGCGATTAACTGATGCTCAGTTAACCGCATTGCAGGAACTATCTAAGAGTGGTGTCTGCGAGCGTGAAACACTCGCAAGTGCTTTTCAGCACCTACTGACGCAATTCATTATTTTGAAAAAAGGCTAATGCTGTACGCCTAATAAAGTTATAGCAAATGGTGAGACAGGATGTTTCACCACAAAAGAAAGGAATCTTAAAATGGAAAGAGTAAATGATTTAAAAAATGTACGTGAACATATTGATTATCCTCATCTAAAAGAAGGTCGCAAGGCATTCAATAATATGTTCGATAGAACGCTATATAACCCTGATTATGCTGATGTAAGTATTGGTGAAGGTTTTAGCAAACTAACATTATTCTTGGATTGGCATGAACAGAATTATGAAGAGCATTGGCAACTTGATAAAGATATACTAAATCCATGTTCACGAGAGTACTCACCTCAAAACTGTATGTATGTTCCTCCTGAAGTTAACCAACTCTTCAAAAGTACCAAACCTGGTAAGTACATGAAAGGTGTTGAAGCATCAGGTAAGAAATTCAAAGCATATTGTAGTGTTGAAGGGAAAAAGATTTGTTTAGGTACTTATCCCACAGAA
>NZ_JBRIQR010000048.1:0-31547 GCF_052983755.1 Enterobacter sp. CFEC122
AGTGACAAGCACAAAATACAAAAAACTTTTCGTTCGCTCACTTTTCAAACTTAACGCTTATTTAAGTCGCGAATCGCCCGTTAAATGTGCGATTTCCCGCGCAAAACTGGCTACCTGCGACCAGTCGGTATAAACCACTTCTTTACGCGTATCGGTTTCTCCCCCCGTCATCTTCATAATTAGACGGATCATAAAGCGGTCATACCAGCGGTAGCGAGGGTAGCGCAGCGCGCCGGCAAAAACGGCGCACAGGTCTGGCTGCCACGGCGAGCTGAGTAAAAACTTGCGCGTGTAGCTGTTGGTCTGTGGCGTGCGCTTCTCCGCTTTACGCGCAACCAGATTGACCGAGTAAAACGCGCCTGGCATTTTGTTGAGTATTGCCGTGTGCTTTTTCACAAAGCGATCCAGCGCCGGATGGAAATGCCCGTAACGAATAGATGCGCCAATCACCACGCGGTCGTAATCCTGCCAGGCAATCTGTTCCGCACGGTTCAGGTTCACCACATCCGAGTAAATACCCAACTCTTTTAATTCCGATGCAAGGTATGCGCCAATCTCACGCGTTTGTCCGTCTCGCGTAGAAAAAAGAATCAGTGTTTTCATCAATGGCTCCTTACTCGCGCCAGAATGTAGGGGTGAACAGCACCAGCAGCGTAAAGACCTCAAGACGACCAAACAGCATATTGGCGATGAGGATCCATTTCGCGACCGGGTTCATACTGGCAAAGTTATCCGCCACCACGCCCAGGCCAGGCCCGAGGTTATTCAATGTTGCGACGACGGACGCAAAGGCGGAGAAATCATCCACTCCCGTCGCGATAATCGCCAGCATACTGACGATAAAGACCAGCGCATACGCCGAGAAGAATCCCCACACCGCTTCGAGGATACGTTCCGGCAGCGCGCGGTTCCCCAGCTTAATGCTGTAGACTGCATTGGGGTGGACCAGACGCTTCAGCTCACGGTTGCCCTGCTTGAACAGCAGCAGAATACGGATCACCTTCAGACCACCGCCCGTCGACCCCGCACAGCCGCCGATAAACGCGGAACAGAGCAGAAGCACCGGCAGGAACAGCGGCCAACGGGCGATGCTGTCCGTGGTAAACCCGGCGGTCGTCGCCATCGACACCACCTGGAAGAAGGCCTGGTTTAGCGTGGTCAACGCGGAGTTATAGACATCATGGAACCACAGCACCAGCGTACAAATGATCACCAGCGTCAGCTGGACCCCAATGAACATGCGGAACTCAGGGTCACGCCAGTACACCTTCAGGCTGCGCCCGCTCAGTAAAGAGAAGTGCAGGCCGTAGTTACAGCCGGAGATCAGCAGGAAAATGGCAATGATAGTGTTAATCGTTGGGCTGTCGAAATAGCCCACGCTGGCATCGTGGGTGGAGAACCCGCCGATGGCAATCGTCGCAAAACTGTGTCCGATAGCATCAAACGCAGGCATCCCGGCAAACCATAGCGCCAGCGCGCAGGCTACCGTCAGCAAGACATAAATCAGCCACAGGGTTTTCGCCGTCTCGGCAATACGCGGCCGCATCTTGTTATCTTTCAGCGGTCCCGGCATTTCGGCGCGATAGAGCTGCATCCCCCCGACGCCCAGAATCGGCAGGATGGCCACCGCCAGGACGATGATCCCCATACCGCCAAACCACTGCAGCATCTGGCGATAAAAGAGAATCGCGTGCGGCAGCGAATCCAGCCCCACCAGCGTCGTGGCCCCGGTCGTCGTTAAGCCGGAGAAGGATTCAAAGAAGGCATCCGTGATGCTCAGGTTAGGCTGTTCAGAGAAGATAAAGGGCAGCGAACCGACGCTCCCCAACACCGTCCAGAACAGGACCACAATCAGAAAGCCTTCGCGAGATTTCAGCTCACCTTTCTGACGACGGTTCGGCCACCACAGCAGGGAGCCGATCGCCAGCGCGACAAAGAAGGTCTGGGTAAATGCCCGCCCCGCCCCGTCCCGGTAGATAAGCGCCACCAGTCCAGGGATAATCATCGTCCCGGAAAAGAGTATGACCAGCAGTCCAACGATTCGGGTTATGGCACGAAAATGCATCTCTGCCGCTTCCTTTGGTATTCAAAAGTGAGGTGGGGATTATTCTTCAATCGGCAGCAATTGCAACGAGCCACGACTAAAATCAGCCAGTTTTGCTGAAAAAGCAGCCAGTTCCGCCTGAGGAAGCGCCACGCGTAATTGCACCATCGCCTGATATTCACTGTGTGCGATGACACCGTTAAACTGCCTCAGCAGCGCTTCAATACCCGAGAGCTGGGCGTAATCGCATAACAAAGTATATTCGGTGAGAGGCGTTTTGCGGGTGGTCTTCAGGATATTCAGTGCCTGCTGAACGCCGCCGCCATACGCTTTTACCAGCCCACCCGTACCTAACAGGATGCCGCCGTAGTAGCGCACCACCACGGCGGTAATTTCACCCACGCCGCTACCCATCAGCTGCGAGAGCATGGGTTTACCGGCCGTGCCCGCCGGTTCACCGTCATCGGAAAACCCCAGCTGCTGCGAATCGTCCGGCGGCCCTGCTACCCACGCCACGCAGTGGTGACGGGCGTCAGGATGCTCAGCCCGGACGGACTCGACAAACGCTTTTGCCGCCTCTACGCCGTCGGTATGCGCCAGCAGGGTAATAAAGCGGCTTTTCTTGATTTCCTCAACAAAGGTGACCGGTTCAGCCGGTATCAGCCAGCTTTCCATCAGGCCAGCTTCAGGTCTCGCGTCATATTCTCGATACCGTTTTCGTGAATCACCACGTTATCTTCGATACGAATGCCGCCAAACGGCTTCAGCGCGTCAATTTTTGCCCAGTTGAAGTGCTTGCTGAACTGGCCTTCACGCCACGGCGCCAGCAGGGATTCGATAAAGTAGATCCCCGGTTCAATCGTCAACACCATGCGCGGCTCCAGAATACGGGTGCAGCGCAGGTAAGGATATTTAGACGGTGCCGCCAGGTGCGTACCGGTATCATCCTGCATAAAGCCCGCAACGTCGTGCACCTGCAGGCCCAGCGGGTGGCCGATACCGTGCGGCATAAATGGCCCGGTCAGATCGTTCTCGACCATCGCCTCTTCGCTCATGTCTTTCACAATCTGATGCTTACGCAGCAGTTTAGCAATGCGCTGATGGAACTGGATGTGGTAGTCCACATAGCTGGTTCCCGCCTTCATGGTGCCAATCAGCGCCAGCTGTTCATCGTTCACGTCTTTGATCAGCTGTGCAAAATCGGTATCCGCATTTGCCGCCCAGGTACGGGTCAGATCGGCCGCGTAGCCGTTGTACTCGGCCCCTGCGTCCAGCAGGAAGCTGCGCATTTCTGAAGGAACCTGGTGATCCAGTTTGGTGTAGTGCAGGACGGACGCGTGCTCGTTGAGCGCGACAATGTTGCTGTACGGCACGTCGGTATCGCGATGACCGGTGGCGGTCAGGTACGCCTGGTTGATATCGAACTCGCTCATGCCGGACTGGAAGGCTTCATGCGCCGCACGGTGACCGTTTACCGCGGTCTTTTGCGCTTCACGCATGCAGTAAAGTTCGTAGTCGGTTTTATACGCGCGGTAATAGTGGAGGTAATCCAGCACCCCTTTCGGGTTGAGTTTGTCTGCCGCAATATCCAGGCTTAATGCACGCTCCGGAACAGGGCCAATATAAGCGATGTTGCCACGCGCGGCAGGCAGCTGGCCGCCAATCCCGTCCGCTTTTGGCAGCGCAATGACCTCAATTTCTTCCGTCCAGAAAGAGGTCGGCAGCGGCTCAACGTTGTGCCAGTAATCGACCGGCAGGTAGAACCACAGTTTCGGCTTGTTCACACCATCCACCAGCAGCCAGCAGTTGGGAACCTGCGTCACCGGCACCCAGGCCTTAAACTGTGGGTTCACCTTAAACGGATAAGCGTGGTCATCCAGAAAGGTATTCATCAGCTCGCCGGAGTGGATCAGCAGCGCATCCAGCTTAAAGCGGGCCAGTACATCGCGGGTACGTTCCTGTAGGGTAACGATATGATTTTTATAAAGCGAAGCCAGTGAGTCCATCATTATTCCTTTCGTTTTTTGACCTCAAGTCATCGCATCTTAGCACACCTCACTCCGCCTGCGTGATTTCCACCGACCGTGATCAATGCAGCAATTTCTTAATGAGTAATTTGCATTTTATTAACATAAATCCCACACTCCGACTCATCTGGTATGACCAGATCCACTTGCTGGATTCAGGAGACTGACATGCTCTACAAAGGCGACACCCTGTACCTCAACTGGCTGGAAGATGGCATTGCCGAACTCGTGTTCGATGCCCCCGGCTCAGTCAATAAGCTCGATACCGCGACGGTGGCCAGTCTTGGCCAGGCGCTGGATGTTCTGGAAAAACAAACTGAATTAAAAGGGCTGCTGCTGCGCTCGAACAAAGCGGCCTTTATCGTCGGTGCCGATATCACCGAATTCCTTTCGCTCTTCCTGGTGCCTGAAGAACAGCTGAGCCAGTGGCTGCACTTTGCCAATAGCGTCTTTAATCGTCTGGAAGATCTGCCTGTCCCGACCATTTCCGCCGTTAACGGCTACGCGCTGGGCGGCGGCTGTGAGTGCGTGCTGGCGACCGACTACCGCCTGGCGACGCCGGATCTGCGCATCGGCCTGCCGGAAACCAAGCTGGGCATTATGCCGGGCTTTGGCGGCTCCGTCCGTATGCCGCGCATGCTGGGCGCCGACAGCGCGCTGGAGATCATTGCCGCGGGTAAAGACGTCAGCGCAGAACAGGCGCAGAAAATTGGCCTGGTCGACGGCGTTGTAAAACATGAGAAGCTTGTTGAAGGCGCACTCGCCATTCTGCGTCAGGCCATTAACGGCGAGCTCGACTGGAAGGCCAAACGCCAGCCGAAGCTGGAGCCGTTAAAACTCAGCAAGATTGAAGCCACCATGAGCTTCACCATCGCCAAAGGCATGGTGATGCAGACGGCGGGTAAACACTACCCGGCGCCGATCGCGGCGGTGAAAACCATTGAAGCGGCTGCCCGTTTCGGGCGCGATGAAGCGCTGAAGCTCGAAAATCAGAGCTTTGTCCCGCTGGCGCACACCAATGAGGCTCGCGCGCTGGTCGGTATCTTCCTGAACGATCAGTTCGTGAAAGGCAAAGCCAAACAGCTGACCAAAAACGTTGAGACGCCAAAACATGCGGCGGTACTCGGCGCGGGCATTATGGGTGGCGGCATCGCCTACCAGTCTGCCTGGAAAGGCGTGCCGGTAGTGATGAAAGACATCAACGAGAAATCCCTGACGCTGGGCATGACCGAAGCGGCCAAGCTGCTGAATAAACAGCTTGAGCGCGGCAAAATTGACGGGCTGAAGCTCGCAGGCGTGATCTCCACCATTCAGCCCGTGCTGGAATACAGCGGTTTCGATCGTGTCGACGTGGTGGTCGAAGCCGTCGTCGAGAACCCGAAAGTGAAAAAAGCGGTGCTGGCGGAAACGGAAGACAAGGTTCGCCCGGATACCGTTCTGGCCTCTAACACCTCCACCATTCCAATCAGCGAACTGGCGAGCGTGCTGAAGCGTCCGGAAAACTTCTGCGGGATGCACTTCTTCAACCCGGTACACCGTATGCCGCTGGTCGAAGTGATCCGCGGGGAAAAAACCTCAGACGACACCATTGCCAAAGTGGTGGCATGGGCCAGCAAGATGGGCAAAACGCCGATCGTCGTTAACGACTGCCCGGGCTTTTTCGTCAACCGCGTGCTGTTCCCTTACTTCGCCGGTTTTAGCCAGCTGCTGCGCGACGGTGCGGACTTCCGCAAAATCGACAAAGTGATGGAAAAACAGTTCGGCTGGCCGATGGGCCCGGCGTATCTGCTGGACGTTGTGGGCATTGATACCGCCCACCACGCCCAGGCGGTGATGGCGGCAGGTTTCCCGCAGCGCATGCACAAAGACTATCGCGACGCCATTGACGCGCTGTTCGACGCTAACCGCTTCGGTCAGAAAAACGGCCTGGGCTTCTGGCGCTATAAAGAAGACAGCAAAGGCAAACCGAAGAAAGAAGAAGATCCGGCGGTGGATGGCCTGCTGGCCGACGTCAGTCAGCCAAAACGCGACTTCACCGACGATGAAATCATCGCCCGGATGATGATCCCGATGATTAACGAAGTGGTGCGTTGCCTCGAAGAAGGCATTATCGCCAGCCCGGCAGAAGCCGACATGGCGCTGGTGTATGGCCTCGGCTTCCCTCCGTTCCACGGCGGCGCGTTCCGCTGGCTGGACACGCTCGGCAGCGCACGCTATCTCGATATGGCCCAGCAGTATCAGCACCTCGGCCCGCTGTATGAGGTGCCGGAAGGGCTGCGTAACAAAGCGCGCCATAACGAACCCTACTATCCCGCAGTTGAGCCAGCCCGTCCGGTTGGCGAGCTGAAAACGGCTTAAGGAGTCACAATGGAAAAGGTTGTCATTGTTGATGCGATTCGCACCCCGATGGGCCGTTCAAAAGGCGGCGCGTTCCGTAACGTGCGTGCGGAAGACCTCTCCGCGCACCTGATGCGTAGCCTGCTGGCGCGTAACCCGGCGCTGGATCCGGCTGCGCTGGACGATATCTACTGGGGCTGCGTGCAGCAGACCCTGGAGCAGGGCTTCAACATCGCCCGCAACGCGTCACTGCTGGCGGAGATCCCGCATTCGGTTCCGGCCGTCACCGTCAACCGCCTGTGCGGTTCGTCAATGCAGGCGCTGCACGACGCGGCCCGCATGATCATGACCGGCGATGCGCAGGCTTGCCTGGTGGGCGGCGTCGAGCACATGGGTCACGTCCCGATGAGCCACGGGGTCGATTTCCACCCGGGGATGAGCCGCAACGTGGCGAAAGCGGCGGGGATGATGGGCCTGACCGCCGAGATGCTCTCCCGCCTGCACGGCATCAGCCGCGAAATGCAGGATGCCTTTGCCGCGCGCTCTCACGCTCGCGCCTGGGCCGCCACGCAGTCCGGTGCCTTTAAGAACGAGATCATCCCGACCGGCGGCCACGATGCAGACGGCGTTCTGAAGCAGTTCAGCTACGATGAAGTCATTCGCCCGGAAACCACCGTCGAAGCGCTTTCCACCCTGCGTCCGGCGTTTGACCCCGTCACCGGTACGGTCACGGCAGGGACCTCGTCGGCGCTGTCCGACGGCGCCGCCGCGATGCTGGTGATGAGCGAAAGTCGCGCCCGCGAGCTGGGATTAACGCCTCGTGCTCGGGTACGTTCGATGGCGGTCGTGGGCTGCGATCCGTCGATCATGGGCTACGGCCCGGTTCCGGCTTCAAAGCTGGCGCTGAAAAAAGCGGGCTTAACCGCCAGCGACATCGATCTCTTTGAGATGAACGAAGCGTTCGCCGCGCAGATCCTGCCGTGCATTAAAGATCTGGGGCTGATGGAGCAGATCGACGAGAAGATTAACCTCAACGGCGGCGCGATCGCCCTCGGACACCCGCTGGGCTGTTCCGGGGCGCGTATCAGCACGACGCTGATCAACCTGATGGAACGCAAAGATGCCCAGTTTGGTCTGGCAACGATGTGTATCGGTCTGGGTCAGGGTATCGCGACGGTGTTTGAGAGAGTGTAAGGCTATAACGTAGGCCCGATAAGCATCGCGCCATCGGGCTTTTGCCGGGAGGCGCTGCGCTTTCCCGGCCTACAAGAGGTACCTCGCCGCCAGTCGTGTCACTGGCGAAGAGAAACAGTTTAGTTGCCGTTCTTCCCGCCTGTCAGGGGCGGGTTTTTTTATTTAAATGAAGGCAAACGCATCGCCAAACAGGCGGTCTTCACGCGCATCACGTTCGTTACAGAACAGATCGCGGGCGATTTTCGCCATCTCGAAACGCCCTGCAATATAGATGTCATGTCCTGCCAGCGTACCGTGATCCTGCAGCACTGCCGTCAGTACCGTACCGCTACGCCCGCGCCAGCCCTCTTCCGGCTGCTCAACCACCGGCTCAATGCGCAGGTTAGGATGGGTGACGCTCAGCGCTTCGAGTTCGGACAGGTCATACAGGTGTTTCTCTTCACGGCCACCCCAGTAGATGGTGATATCACGGTCCGGGTTACGCGCCAGGGCGGTCAGCAGAATGGAGCGCACGTAGGAGAAGCCTGTACCACCAGCAATCAGGATCAGCGGACGGTCTTCGTCATCACGTAACCATGCCTCGCCGTGCGGAATATCCACCACGATCTCGCGCTCTTTCAGAATGCGGTCCATGACGGCCATCGCATACAGGTTAAGCTCTGACGCACCAATATGAAGCTCAATAAATTCCTGCTCCGCTGGCGTTGAGGCCATAGAGAAAGGACGCTTATCACGCTCATCCATCACGACCATCAGATACTGACCCGCGCGGAAAGAGAATGGCGCTTCTGGCACTAAACGGACGCGATATACGGTGTCGGTGATGGCATCTACCGAGGTCACTTTACAGCTTAAGGTTGTCATTCGCTCTCTCTGTCGGGAAGTCTATAGGGCTTAACGGTCAGCTCAGGGTTTACCGTTATTCATTATGGCCAGTTCGTCCCAGATCGCATCAATGCGCGCGGTCACAGCAGGATCTTTTTTGATCGGGCGACCCCATTCACGATCGGTTTCGCCAGGCCATTTATTTGTGGCATCCAGTCCCATTTTTGAGCCAAGGCCGGAAACCGGCGAGGCAAAATCCAGGTAATCTATCGGCGTGTTTTCGACTAACACCGTATCGCGCGCCGGGTCCATTCGCGTGGTAATAGCCCAGATTACGTCATTCCAGTCGCGGGCGTTAACGTCATCATCGCAGACAATAACAAATTTGGTATACATAAACTGGCGCAGGAAAGACCACACGCCCATCATCACGCGTTTCGCGTGACCAGGATACTGCTTCTTCATCGTGACCACTGCCAGGCGATACGAGCATCCTTCAGGCGGCAGGTAAAAATCAACAATTTCCGGAAACTGCTTTTGCAGGATCGGCACAAACACTTCATTCAGCGCCACGCCCAATACTGCCGGTTCATCCGGTGGACGCCCGGTATACGTGGAGTGATAAATCGCATCTTCACGCTGCGTAATGTGCGTCACGGTAAACACCGGGAAGTTATCCACTTCGTTGTAATAGCCGGTGTGGTCGCCGTAAGGGCCTTCTGGCGCCAGTTCATCCTGCTCAATGTAACCTTCCAGCACAATTTCTGCACTGGCCGGAACTTCGAGATCGTTAGAGATACACTTCACGACTTCCGTTTTCGTTCCGCGCAGCAGGCCTGCAAAGGCATATTCCGAGAGCGTATCCGGTACGGGCGTGACGGCCCCGAGAATGGTGGCCGGATCGGCGCCGAGCGCGACAGACACCGGGAAACGTTCACCCGGACGCGCAGCACACCACTCCTGGAAATCGAGCGCGCCGCCGCGATGCGACAGCCAGCGCATGATGAGCTTATTCTTGCCAATCAACTGCTGGCGGTAAATACCAAGATTCTGGCGCTCTTTGTGCGGACCGCGCGTGACGGTCAGTCCCCAGGTGATCAGCGGCGCGGCATCTTCCGGCCAGCACTGCATGATAGGGATTTTAGTCAAATCAACCGCATCGCCTTCCAGCACCTTCTGCTGGCAGGGCGCGCCGCGCAGGCGTTTGGTGGGCATGTTTAGCACCTGCTTAAACTGCGGCAGCTTGTCGAACAGATCGCGGAAGCCTTTCGGCGGCTCCGGCTCTTTCAGGAAGGCCAGCAGCTTACCGACTTCGCGCAGGGCCGTGACGTCTTCCTGCCCCATCCCCAGTGCGACGCGACGCGGTGTACCAAACAGGTTGCACAGCACTGGCATGGCGTACCCTTTCGGATTTTCAAACAGTAATGCGGGGCCGCCGGCACGCAGGGTGCGGTCAGCAATTTCTGTCATCTCCAGATAAGGATCGACAGGAAGGGTAATACGTTTGAGTTCACCCTGCTTTTCCAGCAGCGTCAGGAAGTCGCGGAGATCGTGGTATTTCATGCAGTTAATCATGGCCTCTCTGTAAGCGCTTCATTATACGGCGTAAGACTGCTTGATGCTGTAATTTTGTTAAATTAGCGTGAAGTTATGCGTTCTGTCCCATTTTCGCCCATTATAATCAACTTAGCGATCCCGCCAGGGTTTTGATATGCTTGCGCCCCGAACTAAGGGAAAGAGTGATTATGCAGGCCTGGTATTTACTGTATTGCAAACGCGGGCAACTTCAGCGCGCGCAGGAACATCTTGAACGTCAGTCAGTCAATTGCCTGACGCCCGTGATCACGCTTGAAAAAATGCAGCGCGGGAAGCGCACAACCGTTAGCGAGCCGTTGTTCCCGAACTACCTGTTCGTGGAGTTCGATCCGGAGGTGATCCACACCACCACCATCAGCGCCACGCGCGGCGTCAGCCATTTTGTTCGCTTCGGCGCCCACCCCGCGACGGTTCCCTCATCGGTCATCCACCAGCTGTCGATTTATCAGCAGCCCGAAGACCTTACCGACCCGGAAACGCCCTACACGGGCGATAGCGTCGTGATTACCGAAGGGGCTTTCGAAGGCCTGCAGGCGATTTTTGCCGAGCCGGACGGGGAAGCGCGCTCTATGCTGTTGCTTAATCTGCTGAACAAGCAGGTGCTGCAGAGCGTTAAAAACACCGACTTCCGCAAACTTTAAACGTTTATCCCAAACAGATTACGCACGTTGTCATCCGTCTGTGCGGAAAGCCAGTGCGGATCCTCTCCGCGCCACGTCGCGACGCGCTCAACTATGTGCCCCAGATAAGCGGGCTCATTGCGTCGCGATGCCGGTTTGGGTTGCATATCGCGCGGGAGCAGATAGGGCGCATCCGTTTCAAGGAGCAACCGGTCAGCCGGGATCGCGGGTAGCAGCTCCCGAAGCTCAAGCCCGCGGCGCTCGTCGCAAACCCAGCCGGTAATGCCCAGATAAAGCCCGCGCTCCAGGCACTCCAGCGCCTCCTGCCGTGAGCCGGTGAAGCAGTGCAGCACCGCGCCGGGCAGTTTCTCGAGCCACGGATCCAGCAGAGTCAGGAAACGCTCATGCGCGTCGCGGCAGTGCATAAATACGGGCATTTCAAGCTCTGCCGCCAGCGCAAGCTGGGCAGTGAATGCCTTTTCCTGCTCTTCAGGCGTGGAAAAGTTACGGTTGAAATCGAGGCCGCATTCGCCAATCGCCACCACTTCTGGTGTCTTCGCCAGCCTGCGCAGGGTTTCCCCGCTTTCCGGGGTCCACTGGCTGCTGTCGTGAGGATGCACGCCAGCGGTAGACCAACAGCGTTCGTAGCGTTGCGCCAGCTGCTGCGCCTGCTCGCTCTCATGCAGGTTGGTGCCCGTCAGCAGCAGCCCTTTCACCCCAGCGGCAAACGCGCGCGCAACCACCTCATCGCGATCTTTCGCAAACTGCGAGCTGGTCAGGTTGAGTCCGATATCAAACATGCGAATCCCCATATAACAACCGCCCTGACGGGCGGCTGGTTTTACTCTTCAGTGGTCTTGTCGGAGGTATCGTCTTCGTCATCCGACCGACGCCCTTTACCCACGTAGAAACGTGAGAAGAAGACGCCGACCTCAAACAGGCAGTACATCGGTATGGCCAGCAGCGTCTGGGAGAATACATCCGGCGGGGTCAACAGCATGCCGACAACGAAGGCGCCGACCAGGATATACGGACGCTTCTTACGCAGGTCATCCGGCGTGGTGACCCCTACCCAGCAGAGCAGCACAATGGCCACCGGCACTTCGAATGCCACGCCAAACGCCATAAACAGCGCCATCACAAAGCTAAGATAGCTGGCGATATCCGTCGACACCTGGACGCCTTCCGGCGCGGTATGCGTCAGGAAGCCGAAGGCCAGCGGGAAGACAACGAAATAGGCAAACGCCATGCCGATATAGAACAGCAGCGAACTGGATACCAGCAGCGGAATGACCAGCTTGCGTTCGTGCTTATACAGTGCCGGCGCCACAAAGGCCCACACCTGGTACAGAATGACGGGCGCAGAGGCAATCAACGACACCCAGAAGGTCAGCTTGATGGGGGTAAAGAACGGAGAAGCAACGTCTGTTGCAATCATCGTTGCGCCCAGCGGCATCTGCTTGATCAGCGGCGCAGAAACCACCTGGTAGATATCGTTGGCGAAATAGACCAGGCATAGAAAAATAACGAGAACCGCAATAATGCAGTTTAACAGACGCTTACGCAGCTCTATGAGGTGCGTAATCAGCGGTTGAGTATCATCTACAGCCATGTTTACGCTTTATCACTCGACGAGGGGGATGATTCGGAAACGGGCGCGGCGGGTTTTGCCTCGGCAGCGTTAACCACGGGCTTTTCCGGCTGCACCTGTTTTTTCACTTCGGTTTCCTGCGGCGTCTGTTCAGGCGCAGCAGCCTGATGTTCAGCGCTGGCAGGCGTGACGCCCTCACGCTGTTCTTCGCTGCCCTTCACCACCGGGTTATGGATGGTGTTCGCTTCATCGCTCGCTTTTTCAGGATCGTTGATGCTATAGGAGCGCTTCATGGATTCCGCCGCTTCGCGCAGCTCATCCATTGACGCTTTCAGTTCCGGCGTCAGGTTATCCATGCTCGCCTTCTCAACCTTTTTCAGGCTTTCCTGAAATTCCTGCAGCTTAAGCTCCTGGGCCAGTTCATTCTGAACGGTCGATGCCAGCGATCTCAGCGCACGAACCCAGCCCGCAACGGTTTTCACCGCCACCGGCAGACGCTGAGGCCCCAGCACGATCAGGCCAATCACAAAGACCAGCAGGAGCTCACTAAAACCAATGTCGAACACGACTTATACCTGCTCTTTATCGTGGCGTTTAGCGTCTTCCTTTTTGGCTTCTTCTTGCTTGTCGGTGATGGATTTAGCAGTAAAGTCAGCGTCCTGGCTGGTTTTATCCTGCTTGCTCTCATCATCGCTCATCGCTTTTTTGAAGCCTTTGATAGACGCGCCCAGATCGGAACCAATAGAACCGAGCTTTTTGGTGCCAAACAGCAGCACGACGATGACGGCAATGATCAACAATTGCCAGATACTGATACCACCCATACATGTTCCTCAGGGATAGATGATTAATAAGTCAGGTCGCATTATACGTATGCGACCTGTCGATAGCGACGCAAACTCAGCGCGTTTTTCGCCATCCGGCAAGCCAGACAACCACCCCGGCGGCCATCAGCCAGGCGGGCATCATCTGCCACTCCGGGCGGTTGATCAGCAGCAGCGTACCGCTCAGCAGCAGCGTTGCGCCAATCCCAAAGAGATAGCGTGACTGGCCCTGGCGAACACGGCTGGACTGAAGTTCGCGAGCGATTTTATCCATGCTGTGCTGAAGGTTCTTGCTCTGACGCAAACTGTCATAAACCAGTTCAGGAATTTCAGGCATTTTTTCTATCCAGAACGGGCCTTTCTCTTTTAGCGAGCGCACCAGCGCCGGAATGCCAACCTGATCCTTAATCCAGGATTCCAGGAAGGGTTTCGCGGTCTTCCACAAGTCTAACTGAGGATAGAGCTGTCGGCCTACACCCTCAACGTAAAGTAGTGTTTTCTGAAGTAAAACTAGCTGTGGCTGAACTTCCATATTAAAGCGGCGAGCCGTGTTGAACAGGTTCAACAGCACATGCCCAAAGGAGATTTCCGCCAGCGGTTTTTCAAAAATCGGTTCGCAAACGGTCCGGATCGCAAACTCGAACTCTTCGACGTTGGTATCCGGCGGCACCCAGCCGGAATCGACGTGCAGCTCGGCCACCTTACGGTAGTCGCGGTTGAAGAACGCGATGAAGTTCTCGGCCAGATACCGTTTATCTTCTTTATTCAGCGACCCCACAATCCCGCAGTCGATACCGATATACTTCGGATCCTCAGGGTGCTCGTAGCTCACGAAGATATTGCCCGGGTGCATGTCCGCATGGAAAAAGCTGTCGCGGAACACCTGGGTGAAGAAGACCTGCACGCCACGCTCGGCCAACAGCTTCATGTTCGTTCCCTGCTTCTCCAGGGCCACCACATCCGAAACCGGAATACCGTAGATACGCTCCATCACCATCATGTTCTGGCTGCAGTAGTCAGAATAGACTTCGGGAACATAAAGCATCGGGCTGTTTTCAAAGTTGCGACGCAGCTGAATGGCGTTTGCCGATTCACGCAGCAGGTTAAGCTCATCAATCAGCGTTTTTTCATATTCCCGCACCACTTCCATCGGGCGCAGTCGGCGGCCATCAGGTAATAAACGCGGAACCCAACGGGCCAGACGGTAAATCAGCTTCATGTCGGCTTTGATGATCGGCAGGATATCCGGGCGGATCACCTTAATCACCACCTCTTTGCCGTTTTCTTTCAGACGCGCAGTGTGCACCTGAGCAATAGAAGCCGACGCCAGCGGTTCTATTTCGAAATCGTCAAACCAGGTTTCAACGGGAAGATTACCCATCGCCTCTTCGATCTGTTTCTTCGCCCTCACCCCGTCAAACGGGGCAACACGGTCCTGCAGCATCGCCAGTTCATCGGCAATGTGCGGCGGAAAGAGATCGCGGCGGGTCGACAGCATCTGCCCGAACTTAATCCATACCGGGCCAAGCTCCTGCAGCGCCAGGCGCAGGCGTTCGCCAAGCGGCTGACCTTTATGGCGGTTAGGCATCCAGAACAGCATCCGCCGCCAGATACGAAGCGGCAGCGTGATACGCATTTTAGGGATAAGCTCGTCGAGCCCGTAGCTCAAAAAGGTACGAATAATGAAGTAGAGGCGCCGAATTTCACCAGGCGTCATTTGCCCTCCAGTTTTTCCAGCCGTTTGGTTAACGCATCAACCGCACGTTCAACAGCCGCGGTTTCTTCCGCAAACCATGCCACTTCCAGCGGTCCGGGGGCCATTCGCCACTCTTCAGTCAGTACTTCCGCCGCATAGCGTTGCTGACGTAGCAGGCTTTTACGCGCAAAGGACGCGCCACCATGAAGAACCTTCCCGATGCCTTCCGCGGCAATGTCACCGATAAACGGCGCGAGCAGCTCTGCCGGATCAAACTCCGCCAGATCGGTAAGCGCAACGAAGTTCTGCACGACCTGAATGTCGCCTTCCACTTCCAGCTCACCGCTGCGGATAAGTGCCGTTAATTGCTGGCGATCGCGCAGTTTTGGCAGCACGCTCATGTGCGTGATGACCGAGCAGTCGGCGTCACCTTCCCACGCCCCCAGAACGTCAAGCTGGCGTTCGCTGAAGACCAGCACCAGCGGCGTCGAGAACTCTTTTAAAACAATGCGTAATACCTTCCCGTTTAGCCGCTGACGCGCAGCTTTCAACGCTGGTGCGCGATAGAGAAAGGCATTCAGTACGTTTTCGATACCTGCGGAGACTAAGGGTTTAAAGGGCACGGGACACCTCCACTCAGAACTTGTAACCGCGATGCAGCGCGACGACACCCGCCGTCAGGTTGAAATATTCAACGTTCTCGAATTCAGCATCCTGCATCATGGCTTTTAAGGTGTCTTGGTCCGGGTGCATACGGATAGATTCCGCCAGATAGCGATAGCTTTCCGCGTCGTTAGCCACCAGCTCACCGATGCGCGGCAGCACGTGGAAGGAATAGGCGTCGTAAGCTTTGCTCAGCGGCTCGATAATCGGTTTGGAGAATTCGAGCACCAGCAGGCGTCCACCCGGCTTCAGCACGCGATACATGGAGCGCAGCGCTTTTTCTTTATCGGTCACGTTACGCAGACCGAAGGAGATCGTGATGCAGTCAAAGGTATTATCCGGGAACGGCAGTGCTTCGGCATTTGCCTGCACATATTCCACGTTCCCCACCACGCCGATGTTACGCAGCTTTTCGCGTCCCATTTTGAGCATGGAGTCATTAATGTCTGCCAGAACAACGCGACCGGTTTCGCCCACAAGACGTGAGAACTTTGCAGTTAAATCGCCCGTACCACCGGCTAAATCCAGCACCGTTTGTCCACGACGCACGCCGCTACAGTCGATAGTGAAGCGCTTCCACAAGCGATGAATGCCGAACGACATCAGATCATTCATCACATCGTACTTCGCCGCCACGGAATGAAATACGTGGGCCACCATGTCAGCTTTCTGCGCTTTGGCGACAGTCTGAAAGCCAAAGTGCGTTGTGTCTTGTGAATCGTCAACCATCTCAGAGCCTGCTTATCAGTAAAATGTTCGTGAAGTGTAACAGATTGGGCGCAATTGCCCTACGTTTCAACCACCGCGAAAGAAACGCGCCGGGGGTTCGTTCGGTGATAAATCGGCCGCTAACGCATTGTCTTCACTGTTTGTCTTTTGTTCTTCTACCCCTTCACGCAGGCGAAACTCGTCATCCTGGGCGGTAGCCTGTTCAACCAATTCCGGATTAATCTCGCGTTTCACCTCAACCCCCAGGCTGCGGAATGATTCGGCCTGCGCCAGAAGATTGCCACGTCCTGAGGCGAGTTTTTTCATCGCCTGACGGTAGTTATCCTGCGCGCGGTCCAGGCTCTGCCCGACTGAGGACATGTCGTCCACGAAGAGGCGCATTTTGTCGTACAGCTTGCTGGCGCGGTCGGCAATCTGCTGCGCGTTGCGGCTCTGGTGCTCGTAGCGCCACAGGTTCGCAATCGTGCGTAAGGCCACCAGCAGCGTGGTGGGGCTGACCAGCATAATATTATTTTTGAGCGCTTCGGTGATGAGTTCAGGCTGCCTGTCGAGTGCCAGCAGAAACGCGGGCTCTACCGGAATAAACATCAGGACATAGTCCAGCGAGCGCAGCCCCGGTAGCTGCTGATAGTCTTTCCTGCCGAGCAGGCGAATATGATTGCGTACGGAGGCAATGTGCTCCTGCAGCGCCGATTCTCGGGTGTAGTCATCTTCCGCATTGAAGTAACGCTCATACGCCACCAGCGTCATTTTGGCGTCAATCACCACATCTTTGCCCTGCGGCAGCCGCACAATCACATCCGGCTGCATTCGCGAGCGGGCATCGTTTTCGATACTCACCTGGGTTTCGTATTCATACCCTTCCCGCAGGCCAGAGGCTTCCAGGACGCGGGTCAGCACCACTTCTCCCCAGTTGCCCTGGGTTTTGTTATCCCCTTTAAGCGCGCGGGTGAGGTTGACCGCCTCCTGCGCCATCTGGGCATTCAGCTGCTGGAGATTGCGGATTTCATGCGCCAGGGTGTGCCGCTCTCGGGCTTCCTGACCAAAGCTGTCCTGTACCTGGCGGCGGAAGCCGTCCAGCTGTTCACGCAGGGGCGTCAGCAGGCTGTTCAGGCTCTGGCGGTTCTGCTCGTCAACGCGGCGGTTGCTGTGCTCAAAAATACGGTTCGCGAGGTTTTCAAACTGTTCGCTGAGGCGCTGCTCGCTGTTGATCATCTGGCGGATTTTATCTTCCGCATGCAGTTGAGTGGATTCCAGACGGGTGGTCACTTCGCGGAGATCGGCCTCCAGTGAGGTG
Source organism: Enterobacter sp. CFEC122 (assembly GCF_052983755.1). Lineage (NCBI taxonomy): Bacteria > Pseudomonadati > Pseudomonadota > Gammaproteobacteria > Enterobacterales > Enterobacteriaceae > Enterobacter > Enterobacter sp. CFEC122. The sequence continues at coordinate 17,444 of NZ_JBRIQR010000048.1, forward strand.
TTGATATCTCTCAGGTTGCGCAGCTCGTTGTTGAGTAACTCGCACTCCTCTCGCCAGTGATCACTCAGCGCAAGCTGCTGCTTTGCCGCGCTTAATTCGGCGACGATCTCTTCGCGTTCAGCCAGCTGATCGGCCTTCTGCTGTGCATGCTGATAGCTGGAAATGAGCCAGCCTATCGCCACGCCCGCCAGCGCAATCACCGCATAAATCAGGACTGAGATATCCACAATGCCCCCTGCATCAACGTATTACCCGCACAAAATAAGATTGTGCTGTATAAACGTCCAGTTTGAAAGGGTTTTCCTGCGAGGCGCTACGCAAAAAATAAAGGCCGAACGTGTCGGCCTTTGATTTCGAAAGGAGAGGATTAGATCAGGCGACGCGCGGCTTCAACCACGATTTTCACCGCATGACTTTCGGTCTGCTTCATGGTTTCAGCGTTCGGGATTTCCTGCTGAGTACGGTTGACGATAACGCCCGCCACCATACCGGCACGCAGGCCCTGGCTTGCGCACATGGTCAGCAGCGTGGCGGATTCCATTTCGTAGTTCATCACGCCCATGGACTGCCACTCTTCCATAGAGCCTTTGAAGCGGCTTACCACGCGGCCAGAGAAGGTGTCGTAACGCTCCTGACCGGGATAGAAGGTATCGGACGAAGCGGTTACACCCACGTGAGTGGTCGCGCCAACGGATTTCGCGGCTTCAACCAGCGCGGTGGTACATTCAAAGTCTGCTACTGCCGGGAATTCCATCGGCGCAAAGTGCAGGCTTGCGCCATCCAGACGCACGGACGCGGTCGTCACCAGCACGTCGCCGACGTTGATGTGCGGCTGAATAGCGCCAGTGGTACCGATACGCAGGAAAGTACGAATGCCCAGCTGTGCCAGCTCTTCAACAGCAATAGACGTAGACGGGCCACCGATACCGGTAGAACACACGATCACGGCTTTACCATCCAGCTCTGCGCGCCAGGTGGTGAATTCACGATGGGCTGCCAGCTTAACCGGCTTATCCATCAGCGCGGCGATCTTTTCCACACGCTCCGGATCGCCAGGGACGATAGCGAGCGTAGCCCCTTGTAAATCGTTTTTAGTGAGGCCGAGATGAAAAACATCAGACTTAGACATAGGTGACTCCTCTGTGGGTCGGTTAGTCAGAAGAAGTAAAACGGTACTTTACAGAAGCGGAAAGCATAATTTCGTGACACATCTCACCATGAATGAAAATGATTGCATTGTATTTCCACAAAAAGGTGATTTACATCACATTAACAAGTTATATCGTCAGGTGCTGCACAAAAGATAGACCGTTTAAGGCACTGTGAGTTGTTAACCTGGTGACTATATTTACCTTTGCGCTAACTCATTGGTACGGAGAATGCCATGACTGAAAAAACCGGTTTTGCACCTGCTGCGGCCCCGCATGCCTCAACCATCGTCTCAACGTCTGAAGAGGCCATCACGGCGGGTGAGACCTCTATTCCCTCGCAGGGAGAGAATATGCCTGCTTACCACGCACGACCAAAATCGGCAGACGGTCCGCTGCCCATCGTGATCGTGGTTCAGGAAATTTTCGGCGTTCACGAACACATTCGCGACCTCTGCCGCCGGCTGGCGCTGGAAGGCTATCTGGCCGTTGCGCCAGAGCTCTACTTTCGCCAGGGCGATCCGAACGATTACAGCGATATTCCCACCTTGCTCAGCAACCTGGTCAGCAAAGTCCCGGACGCGCAGGTGCTGGCCGATCTCGACCACGTCGCCAGCTGGGCGGCGCGCAACGGGGGCGATCCCCATCGTCTGCTGGTCACCGGTTTCTGCTGGGGCGGACGCATCAGCTGGCTGTATGCCGCGCATAACCCGCAGCTTAAAGCCGCTGTGGCCTGGTACGGTAAACTGGTAGGTGAAAAAACGCTCAATTCACCGAAACATCCCGTGGATATCGCCACGGAGCTGAATGCCCCCGTATTAGGGCTGTATGGCGGGCAGGACACCGGTATTTCGCTGGATTCGGTAGAGACCATGCGCCATGCGCTCCGTGCGGCCAATGCGAAGGCGGAGATCGTGGTGTATCCGGATGCCGGGCACGCGTTTAACGCGGATTATCGTCCGAGCTATCACGCGGAATCAGCCAAAGACGGCTGGCAGAGAATGCTGGCGTGGTTCAGCCAGTACGGCGGTAAAAAAGCGTAAAAAAAAGCCCGGTGGCGTCTACGCCTTACCGGGCCTACGCATCATCAAGCCTGACGCAAGTTTTGCGCCGCCTTCACCATGTTCGCCAGCGCGGCACGCGTCTCCGGCCAGCCGCGAGTTTTCAGGCCGCAGTCCGGGTTCACCCACAGACGCTCAGCCGGAATGCGCTGGGCCGCTTTTTTCAGCAGCGACTCAATCCACTCCACGCTCGGCACGTTCGGAGAGTGGATGTCGTACACCCCCGGACCGATTTCGTTCGGGTAGTCGAATTCTTCAAACGACTCCAGCAGCTCCATGTCTGAACGCGAGGTCTCGATGGTGATCACGTCAGCGTCCAGCGCGGCTATCGAATCCATGATGTCGTTAAATTCGCAGTAACACATGTGGGTGTGGATCTGGGTGTCGTCCTTCGCCACCACGGCGTTGATGCGGAATGCCTCCACGCCCCACTTCAGGTAGGCATCCCAGTCACTGCGGCGCAGCGGCAGACCTTCGCGCAGGGCCGGTTCGTCAATCTGGATGATGCCTATGCCTGCAGCTTCCAGATCCGCCACTTCATCACGCAGCGCCAGTGCGATTTGCTTCGCGATGGTCTCGCGGGTTACGTCCTCACGCGGGAAGGACCAGCAAAGGATGGTCACCGGACCGGTGAGCATGCCTTTTACCGGCTTGTCGGTCAGGGACTGGGCGTACTTCGCCCACTCAACCGTGATCGGCTCCGGACGGCTGACGTCACCGATGACCACCGGCGGCTTGACGCAGCGGGAGCCATAGCTTTGCACCCAGCCGTTCTGGGTAAAGACGAACCCGTCCAGGTGTTCACCGAAGTATTCCACCATGTCGTTACGCTCGGCCTCGCCGTGCACCAGCACGTCCAGCCCCAGCCGCTCCTGCTCGATAATCGCCTGCTTGATGTGTTCGGCAATCCCGGTGCGGTAGTGATTCGCATCCAGATTCCCCTTTTTGAAGTCCAGACGCAGGCCGCGGATTTCGGTAGTCTGCGGGAAGGAACCGATAGTGGTGGTTGGCCACGCGGGCAGGTTGAAGCGGGCGCGCTGGGCTTCGGCACGCACTTCATACGAGCTCTGGCGCTGGCTGTCCTGAGCGGTGATGGCCGCCAGGCGTTTTTCTACCGCCGGGTTGTGCACGCGAGCCGAGTGGCGGCGCGCCTGGATTGGTGCACTCCATTCGCGAATCGCCGCCGTGTCGTCGCTGTTCAGCGCATCGCGCAGCAGCGCTAGCTCTTCACATTTTTGCAGGGCGAAGGCAAACCAGCTTTTTACTTCAGGGTCGAGACGGGTTTCCACGCTCAGATCGATCGGACTGTGCAGCAGCGAGCAGGATGAAGCCACCCAAAGCTCGCGTTTGCCGACGATGTCTTTAATTTGGGCGTATTTCTCGGTCAGATCGGCGCGCCAGACGTTACGGCCGTTGACCAGACCGGCGGAGAGCAGCCAGTCTGCTGGCAGGCGCTTGTGCAGTTCTGCGACGTCATCTTTGCCATGCACCAGGTCAACGTGCAGCCCCTGCACCGGCAATCTGGTGATGGTGCTGAGGTTCGGCGTCACACCTTCAAAGTAGGTGGTAAGCAACAGCTTCACCTGCCCGTTGAGTGCATCGTAAGCCGGTTTGAAAGCATCAAGCCAAACCTGCGGCAGCTCAAGCACCAGCGCGGGCTCGTCGATTTGCACCCACTGAATGCCGCGTTTGCCCAGTTCAATCAGCACCTGTTTGTAGACCGGCAGAATGTCCTTCAGCAGGCTCAGACGATCGAACTGCTCGCCTTTGACTTTCCCCAACCACAGATAGGTCACCGGCCCCAACAGTACGGGTTTCACCTGGTGGCCCAGCGCCAGCGCTTCGTCCACTTCATCCAGAAGCTGCGTCCAGGTCAGCCTGAACTGCTGACCTTTTACGAACTCCGGCACCATATAGTGATAGTTAGTGTTAAACCACTTGGTCATTTCCGCCGCTGCCGCTGGCTCACCCGTTGGCGCACGGCCACGGCCGATGCGGAACAGGGTATCGATATCTACCGATCCATCGTTGTTCTGATGACGAGCCGGCACGTTGCCAAGCAGCAGGCTTGTCGTCAGAACATGGTCGTACCAGGCGAAATCGCCCACCGGCAGCAGGTCAATTCCCGCCTGCTTCTGCTGCGCCCAGTGACGGGCGCGCAGCTCGCGCCCCACTGCCAGCAGTTCTTCACGGGTGGCGTTCCCCGCCCAGTAGCTTTCTTGCGCTTTTTTCAGCTCGCGACGCAGGCCAACGCGAGGGAAACCGAGAGTGTGATTACGGATTGTCATGGTATGCCCCTTGTGAAATTCGTTATTTAGACGTCCAGATGTTTACACTTCTATAATTGGCAGGTACTGTATATTCCTCAAGCGCAAAATGTTCATGGCGAAGTGAAGGACTTTCATGATCGAGATAAAACACCTGAAAACGCTACAAGCGTTGCGGAACTGCGGATCGCTCGCGGCAGCGGCGGCCACGCTGCACCAGACCCAGTCCGCCCTTTCTCACCAGTTCAGCGATCTGGAACAACGCCTCGGCTTCCGTCTTTTTGTGCGTAAGAGCCAGCCGCTGCGCTTTACGCCGCAGGGTGAAATTTTGCTTCAGCTGGCGAATCAGGTCCTGCCGCAGATCGCCAGCGCGCTGCAGGCATGTAACGAACCGCAGCAGACCACGCTGCGTATCGCCATTGAGTGCCACAGCTGTATTCAGTGGCTGACCCCCGCGCTTGAGAACTTCCGCCAGAAGTGGCCGCAGGTGGAGATGGACTTTAAATCCGGCGTGACGTTCGACCCGCAGCCCTCGCTGCAGCAGGGCGAGCTGGATCTGGTGATGACGTCCGATATTCTGCCGCGCAGCGGCCTGCACTATTCACCGATGTTTGATTATGAAGTGCGCCTGGTGCTGGCACCGGATCATCCGCTGGCGGCCAAAACGCGCATCACGCCGGAAGATCTGGCGACGGAAACGCTGCTGATTTACCCGGTTCAGCGCAGTCGTCTGGATATCTGGCGGCACTTCCTGCAGCCCGCGGGCATCAGTCCGCAGCTAAAAAGCGTGGATAACACCCTGCTGTTGATTCAGATGGTGGCGGCCAGAATGGGTATCGCGGCGCTGCCGCACTGGGTGGTAGAGAGCTTTGAACGCCAGGGGCTGGTGGTGACCAAGACCCTGGGTGAAGGACTGTGGAGCCGGCTGTACGCCGCCGTGCGCGATGGCGAGCAGCGTCAGCCGATTACGGAGGCGTTTATTCGCTCAGCGCGGAACCACGCGTGCGACCATCTTCCGTTTGTGCGGAGCGCGGAGCGACCCAGCGTCGATGGACCCACAGCGAAGCCAGGATCACCGCTCCCCCAATAAGGAAGCTCGGCCAGTGCGGCTGTTGCTGCCAGATGGCAAGGTTGACCAGCAGCCCTGCAGGAACATGTACGTTGTTCATGATCCCGAGCGTACCGGCGTCGACCTGCGTCGCGCCGTAGTTCCACATGAAGTACCCCAACCCGGAAGCCACGACGCCCAGCCAGACCAGAACACCCCACTGTACGGTGGTGGTAGGCAGCTTTTGCGGGTTACCCAGCATAAACCACGCCGCCACCGCGACGATCGCGGCCCCCATGTAGAACCACGCAAACGCGTTATGCTGCGGCATCGGACGGGTTTCCATCAGGCGTTTGTAGCCCACCATGCCGATGGCGAAGCTGATGTTGGCGAGCTGGACGAACATCAGCCCGGTCCAGAAGTGATCGCTCACTTTGTCGTAGCGAATAATTGCCGCGCCAATCACCGCCAGCGCCGCGCTCAGCAGATATCCCCAACGCAGGCGGCGCTTGCTGAGCAAATCGTAGATCAGCGTGATATAGAGCGGCGTTAACACGGTGAACAGCAGGAATTCCGAGACGGACAGGTAGACATAAGCCCGGAAGCTGAACAGGTACATGATGCCGAGCTGCATCGCCCCCACCAGCATATACAGCACAATCGTTTTCAGCGACTGCCCGCGCGTGCGCAGAAACGGCAGGAACACCAGCGCCGCCAGCCCCACGCGCATCAGCACCGAGAAGTAGCTGTCGACCGAACCGGCAAGGTATTCGCCAATCAGGCTAAAGGAGAAGGCCCACAGGATAGTGGTGATAATGAGTAGCGCCACAATGCTTGTCTCTCAGAAAGAAGGACAGGCATTGTAGCGAACTCTTTAGTTGACAACTGAGCAATAAACAACCGAATGAAGATTATTCAAGGAACAGCTTGCGCAGGTATTTCGGTACCGCGTTGTCAGCGTTAGAACCAATCACCTCCAGCTCCGGGTGCAGATCTTTCAGACGCTGATGCGCGTTCTGCATGATGCAGCCCTTACCCGCCATCGACAGCATTTCAGCATCGTTCATGCCGTCACCAAAGGCGATACAGTCTTTCAGCTCGAAGCCCAGACGTTTCGCGACCGCTTCCAGCGCGTGCCCTTTGGAGACGCCTCCCGCCATCACTTCCAGACAGGTCAGGGTTGAGAAGCTGACGTTGACGCGATCGCCCCAGCGGGCGTTGATCGCCTGTTCCAGCGGGAGCAGCACTTCGTGGCTGTCGCAGGTGAAGAACACCTTGCTGATCCCCTCCGGCTCCAGCAGGCCTGGCTCGTACAGGGAGTAGTTGAATACGGCTTCCTTGAAGAAACGCATCTCATCCGGGCGGTGGCGGTTCATGAACCAGTCGTCGTCGCGGTAAACGTTCGTAACGATAGCCGGGTTGTTGTGCGCCACGCCGAACAGATCGGCGGCAATATCGCGATCCAGGTTGTGGGTAAAAATCAAGTTGCCGTCGGTATCATGCACACGCGCACCGTTGGAGGTGATCATGTACGATTTGATCTCAAGATTATCGCGGATCTGCCCCACGTCGACGTGGTGGCGGCCGGTGGCAAATACGAAGTTCACGCCACGGGCGGTCAGAAGCTTCAGGGTCTCTTTCGCGTAAGGCGACAGGGTGTGGTCAGGGGAAAGCAGCGTGCCATCTAAATCAGATGCAACAACCTGGTACATAGGGATTTCAACCTCTGGTGGAAAACAAAAATCAATTATGCCTGTTGAAAAATTCAACAATGGCGTTGAGCGCGACTGAGCGCATAGCGTCCTTTTCAAAAAGGATCTCATGGTACGCGCCGTTAATGACCAGCGGTTTTCCCCCTTCACAAGGGTGACCGGCGGCAGCGCGCAGTTCACAATAGCGGTCATGCATGCGGTTATCCACCACACGCTCTTCTTCCGCCTGAATCAGGAGTGTTGGCGTGTCGTCGTTGTCGACACCAGCCAGCACCTGCTCACCGGCAAGGATACCTTCCCGTACCCAGTGATATGTCGGGCCACCCACGCGCAGGCGGGGCTCATCGGCATAAAAACGCAGGTTACGACGATAGCGCTGGCGACTGTGCGTCAGCACGTTCATCGCAAACGGCAGCGCCCGCCAGCGTCCCGTCCCGATGGCATAGCCTTCCCGAATGCGCTGATGGCCCTCAGCCCAGTCGAGAATATGGCGTACCATCCAGTCAGGAAAACGCATGACGATGCCATACATCGGCGCGGTGAGCGCAATGGCGTCGCACTGGTGAGCGTGGCGCTGTAAAAACAGCGTTGAAATCGCACCGCCCATTGAGTGCGCCAGAATATAGCGCTTCCGCCAGGGGCCTGGCTCGACCTCCTGCTGCCAGAACGCGGCGAGATCGTCGACGTAATCGCTGAAGTTATCCACGTGGCCGCGATGGGTATCCGATAACAGGCGCCCTGACAGCCCCTGCCCGCGGTGATCGATAATCAGCACATCGAAGCCCAGATGGAACAGGTCATAGGCCAGTTCGGCGTATTTGATGTAGCTCTCAATACGTCCGGGGCAGACCACAATGACCCGGTCATTTTTCTTATCGTGAAAACGCACAAAGCGTACTGGAATATCGCCGACGCCCGTAAACTCATCTTCCTCACGCTGGCGCCAGAAATCGGTCAGCGGCCCCATGGAGAAAGCAGCAAATGCGTTTTCTCGTGTTTCCCAGTCCTTTTTCTGCTGAAACATTGGGTTTCTACTCACCTAAGCCAAGGAATATCGTTTTTTCGTAACCGGTCACAAAATGACTCAACAATAGCGTATTGTGGCATAAAAACAGACAATTCGGGAGTTTCAAATGACCTTCGAGTGGTGGTTCGCTTACCTGCTGACATCCATCATCCTTAGCCTTTCACCGGGCTCGGGCGCCATTAACACCATGACCACCTCCATCAACCACGGCTATCGCGGCGCGGCGGCGTCCATTGCCGGTTTGCAGACCGGGCTGGGCATTCATATCGTGCTGGTCGGGATTGGTCTGGGCACCCTGTTCTCCCGCTCCGTACTGGCCTTTGAAGTGCTGAAATGGGCCGGGGCGGCCTATCTGATTTGGCTCGGCATCCAGCAGTGGCGCGCGGCAGGCTCCATTAACCTGAATACGCTCGCTCAGACGCAAAACCGCGGTCATCTGTTTAAGCGTGCGGTTTTCGTCAACCTGACCAACCCGAAGAGCATCGTTTTCCTCGCCGCGCTGTTCCCGCAGTTTATCGTGCCGCATCAGCCGCAGGTGATGCAGTATGTAGTGCTGGGCGCGACCACCATTATCGTCGATATTATCGTCATGATTGGTTACGCGACGCTGGCGCAGCGGATTGCGGCGTGGATTAAAGGGCCTAAGCAGATGAAGGCCCTGAATAAAGTCTTTGGTTCGCTGTTTATGCTGGTTGGCGCGCTGCTTGCGTCAGCGCGTCATGCTTAGCGAGAAATGATGAGATGAATGCCGAAGCCGGCGAACAGCGCGCCGGCGAAGCCGTCGATCCACTTCGCAATACGCTGGTAGCCGCGGCGCATCGCCGGTAAGGCGAACAGACTGGCCACGATTGTAAACCAGGCAAAGGTTTCAACGACGATCAGCAGGAAGATGCCCCAGCGTGCGCCCGCACCGACGCTATCACCCACAAACAGCGAGAACACGGAGCCGAAATAGATAATCGCTTTCGGGTTCGCCAGGTTGGTCAGCAGCCCTTTTACAAAGCTGCGGCCGCCCGTTGCCAGCTCGACCTTTGGCTCTTCCGGTTTTTTCTCTTCTTTTTTCAGCGCCCCGCGCAGCATCTGGTAACCCATCCAGCACAGGTACAGCCCGCCGCCGACCATAATGATGTTATGCAGCCAGGCCATCTTCGCCAGGATCAGGTTCAGACCGAGCAGCGCGACCGCCGCCCAGACCATAACGCCCATGGTGATACCGAGCACGCCCATCATCGCCTCCTTGCGGGAGCGGCTGACGGCCGTTTGCGACACGAAGAAAAAGTCAGGTCCCGGGCTCATCAGCGCAACGATGTGCACTAACGCCACGGTGAGAAATAGCATTAACATAATTAGCTCGCGGGGAAATAATTCAGTGAGTCATCATCCTGGCACTTTTTCGCCCGGCTGACTACTCCTCATCATCACCATCAACGTGGGAACGAATGAGCGCCATAAACTCTTTACCGAAGCGCTCCAGCTTGCGCGTACCGACGCCGTTGACGCTGAGCATTTCGCTGGCGCTGAGCGGCATCTGCTCGGCCATCTCAATGAGCGTCGCGTCGTTGAACACCACGTATGGCGGGATGTTCTCTTCATCAGCGATGGCCTTACGCAGCTTGCGCAATTTGGCGAACAGCTTGCGGTCGTAGTTGCCGCCGTAGGATTTCTGCATCACGCGCGGCTTGAGGGCGACCACACGCGGCACGGCGAGCTTCAGTTCAACGTCACCGCGCAGCACCGGACGCGCCGCTTCGGTCAGCTGTAGCGCGGAGTGCTGAGCAATGTTCTGCGTAGCAAAGCCGAGGTGAATCAGCTGGCGAATGATGCTGACCCAGTGCTCGTGGCTCTGGTCCTTGCCAATACCGTAGACAGGCAGCTTGTCGTGGCCCATATCGCGAATACGCTGGTTGTTGGCACCGCGCAGCACTTCCACCACGTAGCCCATCCCGAAGCGCTGGTTCACGCGGTAAATGGTCGAGAGCGCCTTACGCGCGTCCATCAGGCCATCGTACTGTTTTGGGGGATCCAGGCAGATATCGCAGTTACCGCACGGCTCCTGCCGCCCTTCACCAAAGTAGTTGAGCAGCACCAGACGACGGCAGGTTTGCGCTTCGGCAAACGCGCCCATCGCGTTGAGCTTGTGGCGCTCGATATCCTGCAGCTGCCCCTGCGGCTTCTCTTCCAGACAGCTGCGCAGCCACGCCATATCGGCCGGATCGTAAAACAGCATCGCTTCTGCAGGCAGACCGTCACGCCCGGCGCGACCGGTTTCCTGATAGTAGGATTCGATATTGCGCGGAATGTCGAAGTGCACCACAAAGCGCACGTTGGGCTTGTTGATCCCCATCCCGAACGCCACCGTCGCGACGACGATTTGCAGGTCGTCGCGCTGGAATTTTTCCTGCACGTCGGCGCGGATGTGGTTCTCTAACCCGGCATGGTATGCCGCCGCGCTAAAGCCGCGATTTTGCAGACGCGCAGCGGTGTCTTCCACCTTTGCGCGGCTATTGCAGTAGATGATGCCGGACTTGCCGCGCTGCTCCTGGACGTAGCGCAGGAGCTGATCCAGCGGCTTGAATTTTTCCATCAGCATGTAGCGGATGTTCGGACGGTCGAAGCTGCTGACCTGAATATACGGGTCGTTCAGCCCCAGCAGGCGAACGATATCCAGGCGCGTGGTGTCATCCGCCGTGGCGGTAAGCGCCATAAACGGCAGCTCGGGGAAGCGCTGACGCAGCTGGCCGAGGGCGGCATATTCCGGGCGGAAATCGTGTCCCCACTGGGAGATACAGTGCGCTTCATCCACTGCCAGCAGCACCGGATTCCAGTGCGCGAGATGGTCGAGGAAGTTATCCAGCATCAGGCGTTCCGGCGCGATATACAGCAGGCGGATCTGCCCGGTGCGGCACCCGGCCATCACCTCTTGCTGCTGCTCCCGGGTTTGCGTCGAGTTCAGACAGGCCGCCGCGACGCCGTTGGCGAGCAGCTGGTCAACCTGGTCTTTCATTAGCGAAATGAGCGGGGATACCACGACCGTCAGGCCGTTAAGCACCAGCGCAGGCACCTGATAACAGAGGGACTTACCGCCGCCGGTCGGCATCACCACCAGGCAGTCACGGCCTTGCAGCACCGTTTCAATGATGGTTTCCTGGCCAGGGCGGAACTGCTGGTAGCCAAAGGTTTCATGCAAAATCTGTTTAGCCAGCGACTCCTGATTCAATACTTCCGCCTGCGCCACATTAACCCCATATGCGAAAAATAAAACAGGCGCTATTTTCAGCGCCTGAGAGAGAAACTTCAACGTTTAACGCAAAAACATTCGAGCAACCTAGAGAATATCGTTCAGCATCACGCCCACGCCGACGCGGGTCTGGTTGAAGTTGTAATCGATAAGCGACTCGCCGTAACCGCTGTAGACCTGCGTATAGATGCGAACGTGCTTCGTCATAGGATAGCTTAAGCCCACTTCCGCGCCGCCGTAACCGGTATTCCAGTTATACTGCCCCTTCGCGCTCAGTACGGCATCGCCCAGCTGATAGCCGACTTTGAGCTGGTAGTAGCCCATGTATTTGGTGATGTCCGGGTTGTCATCAGTGCTGCCGACCACATACCACGGCTTCACCTCCACCATCCAGTTACCGTTCTGCGCCATCAGGCGCGTATAGGCGCGGTTCCAGCTACGGGAAGTCGGATCGGAACGGCCGTTAGAATCATGGTTAAAGCCCACTTCGACGTCACGCAGCGTCCAGCCGGCGAATTCATAATCCGTTGCGAAGCCGAGGAACAGCTGCGGCTCGTAGTTGGTTTCGCGGAACGGCGAGGATTCCCCGCTGTTAGAGAGCTGCCACCAGGACTTCTGCGTGTAAGACGCACCGAGCACCGAGTTCGGCCCCAGAATGCCGCGCCAGAACGGGAACGCGAGGCTGAGCTGGAACTTCACCTCATCTTTACGCGCATTATCAGACCAGTTATAGGAGCTTATCGCCTCTTTGTTGAGGTCACTGGTCTGGGTGTAAATCACGTAGTTGGTGTCGTACGGATAGAGCGTGAACGGATTGTCATGCTCCTGAAGAAGGTTCGCGATAATGCTACCGTGCACGGCAGGCTTATCATGCACCTCTTTAATTGTCGCTTCCTGCGCATAGGCTGTGAGGGGCAGCGAAATCGCCGCCAGTAACCAGGCCAGATACGTCCGCATCGGTGGTGTTCTCCTGCAAAAGAGTAAAATTACCTGAATAGTTATGTGGCGAACATTCTACAGACTTCTGAGACAACTGCTGCATCCTCGTTTCTGAAAGTAGCATTCCTTGTTGCTGAGGCATAAAATCAACATTTCGTTAACAATAAGGATGTGATGCCTCATGTCAGCCATGCTTACCGCCGAAGAAGTGTTAAAACTCGTGGGCGAGATATTTGTTTACCATATGCCGTTTAACCGTGCGCTGGGACTGGAGCTGGAGCGTTACGAGAAAGACTTTGCCCAGCTGAGTTTCAATAACCAGCCGATGATGGTCGGGAACTGGGCGCAAAGTATTTTACACGGCGGCGTGATTGCCTCCGCGCTGGACGTGGCGGCAGGACTGGTCTGCGTGGGCAGTACGCTGACGCGCCATGACACCATCAACGAAGACGAACTTCGCCAGCGTCTGGCGCGCATGGGCACCATTGATTTGCGCGTCGACTATCTTCGCCCGGGGCGCGGAAACCGCTTCACCTGTACCAGCAGCCTGCTGCGCGCCGGGAATAAAGTTGCCGTGGCGCGCGTGGAATTACACAACGAAGAACAGGTTTATATCGCCAGCGCAACCGCCACTTATATGGTGGGTTGAGGCGGCAAAATCGGGTAAAATTGATTCACTTTTTTGTAACGGATTTTCCCGATGGATGCTAAACAGACGCGGCAGGGCGTTTTACTCGCCCTTGCCGCTTATTTTATTTGGGGTATCGCCCCGGCGTACTTCAAGCTAATCGCCTACGTTCCGGCTGATGAGATCCTCACTCACCGCGTCATCTGGTCGTTTTTCTTTATGATTGCGCTGATGAGCCTCAGCCGTCAGTGGTCGGGCGTAAAAACGCTGCTGCAAACCCCGAAGAAGATCTTCCTGCTGGCGCTCTCTGCCGTGCTGATTGGCGGTAACTGGCTGCTGTTTATCTGGGCAGTGAATAACCATCACATGCTCGAAGCGAGCCTGGGGTACTTCATTAACCCGCTGGTGAACATCGTGCTGGGGATGATTTTCCTCGGTGAGCGCTTCCGCCGGATGCAGTGGGTGGCGGTGATTCTGGCCTTCTGCGGCGTGCTGGTGCAGCTGTGGACGTTCGGCTCGCTGCCAATTATCGCCCTCGGTCTGGCGTTCAGCTTTGCCTTCTACGGCCTGGTGCGTAAGAAGATTGCGGTGGAAGCGCAGACGGGGATGCTGTTTGAAACCCTGTGGCTGCTGCCGGTGGCGGCGATTTATCTCTTCGGCATCGCCGACAGCCCAACCAGCCACATGGGCAGCAATCCGTGGTCGCTGAACCTGATGCTGATGGCGGCGGGCGTGGTAACCACCATTCCACTGCTGTGCTTCACCGGTGCAGCGACGCGCCTGCGTCTCTCCACGCTGGGCTTCTTCCAGTACATTGGCCCGACGCTGATGTTCCTGCTGGCAGTGGTGTTTTACGGCGAAGTGCCGGGTGCGGATAAGATGGTGACGTTCGCCTTTATCTGGGTGGCATTGGCGATCTTTGTTGCGGATGCGATTTATACCCAGCGCAGGGGGCGCAGAGGGCTGTAGTGCCTTTTTGCCGGATGGCGGCTGCGCCTTATCCGGCCTACAAGATCTGTAGGCCCGGTAAGCGTAG